>VGTK01000112.1 GCA_016874715.1 Deltaproteobacteria bacterium
GGACGGCGACCCCCGCGTGGAGGTCGAAGCCGGCGATGTGCGCGTTGCACGGCGCAGGCGCGTCGTCGTCCTTCGGCGGAGCCTCGCTCGCGCGTCCGAGGCGAGCCGTTCTCGCTCCGGCCTCGGCACCGAGCGCCGAGCGTCCGGCCACCGACGCAGCCGCGAGGCCGGCAAGCAGCGGCGATTCCCCGGCGAGCTTGTCATGGCGATCGCCCTCGACCATCCCGTCCCCCTCGACGTCGATGCCGTGGCGGCGCGCGAGACGCACGACGCGGCGGCGCACCGTCGCGAGCACGCGCCAGACGTCGTGATCCGACGGCGCCGGCAGCGGCACGAAGCGCGCGCCGTCACCGTCGAACACGCCCTGCGCGACGAGCGAGTGGAAGTGGATGTTGACGTTCGCGGCCGAGCCGAACCGCTGGATCGCGGTGACCGCACCGCCGCGACCGTCGGCGATACCGCGCCGCCGCGCGCGGCGCCGCTCGAAGGACAGCACCGCACGGAGGAACACCGCGAGCACGCGCCGGCAGAGCCGGTGGTCGTAGGCGAGCGCGTAGCGCAGCCGGTGCGGCGTGGTGAGCACCCACTGGCGGACCGGGAGGCCGCCGAGAACATCGTCGACCAGGTGCGCGGCGAGGCTCGCCATCCTGCGCCCGGTGCACGACGGACAGAAGCCGCGCCCCTTGCACGAGAACGCGACCAGCAGATCCTGCTGGCACGCGTCGCAGCGGAAGCGGGCGAAGCCGCGCGCGAGCTGGCCACACGTCAGGAACTCGCGTAGCTCGCGCTCGACGAAGTGCGGCAGGCCATCGCCGTCGCTGCGCGCACGTGCCTCGGCGAGAAACGTCTCGAGATGCTCGTGGACGAGCCGCTGCAGCGCGCCGTGCTCGGGCGCGCGCGGGCGGTAGCCGGGCGGAGTGACCCCGCCAGGGTCCGCGGTACCGGCGCCCGCCGGGAAGTTGCTACCCGACTCCACGCTCCCGCCGACTGCGGGTGGCGTGCCGGTTGGCCAGATCCCGGCATGTCACGCGGCTGCTCGGTGCGCCTCTCGGTGGCGCGAGCCGGATGCAACCTTGCGTCACATCTCGCCGGCAACGGCTTGCTTCATGGAGGCGGCGACCCGCAGCGCGGAGAACGAGCTCGCGGACACGATCGCGCGCCCGCCCTCGAACTTTGTCGGCGGCATCAAGCCCGGCAGAGCGCGATCACTCCGCGCCCGCTTCCGGTGCACCGCCTGGAGAAGCAGTGCGCGCCACCGGGGAGAACGTGCACCTCAATTCAGCGGTAGGATGCCCCAAAACGGGGAACCCACCGGGAACCCCATCGGTCAGGCGTCTCGGGGTGCCGCTCCCCAAAGTGAAAAACCCCTTGCAGCACAAGGGGTTTTCCGAGAGCGGGCGACCGGGATCGAACCGGCGACGTCCAGCTTGGGAAGCTGGCATTCTACCGCTGAATTACGCCCGCGTGTCCCGACTCATACCCCCGCCACCGCGGACAAGCAACGCGCGAAGGCAACGCGCGAAGGCCCGGCGAACAGGGCGCCTCAGCAGAAGTCCGACCCCCCGTCGACGTTCACGTTCGCCCCGGTCATGTACGAGTTCCTCCGCGAGCCGACGAACGCGATGACCGCACCGATCTCCTTCGGATCCCCCGCCCGCGGCATGTGCGCCGGGTGGCCGTAGTCTTCGGCGATCCAGCGCATGCAGTCGTACAGATTGTCGGGGTTCAGCCCGCGCTCCGCCGGCAGCGCGCGCATCGCCGCCTTGAAGCTCGCCGACGCGAACGACCCCGGCGACACGGTGTTCACCAGGATCTCTTCTTTCGCCAGCACCAGCGACATGTTCTTGCTCACGCTGGTCATCGCGGCCTTCGCCGCGGTGTAGGCGGCGAGGGTCTCGCTCTGCCGCTTGGTCGAGTGCGCCGACACGTTCACCACGCGTGCCCATGCGGCGGTGCGGAGCAGCGGTAGTGCGGCGCGCGTGCAGCGCACGGCGGACATCGCGCCGAGGTCGAAGGCGCGGTGGTACTCCGCGTCGGGGATGCCGTCCCACGTGCTGCGCGCCCCACCCGGACCGGCCGCGTTCACCAGCGTGTTGATCTCGCTCCAGCGCAGGCGGATCTGCTCGAACGCGGCGTCGATCGTCGGCGGGTCGAGCAGGTCAATGCGCGCGCCCCAGGCGTCGGGGCTGCCGAGCTCCGTCAAGCGCGCGACCGTCTCGTCGATGCCGGCCTGCTCGCGCGCCAGCACGACCACGCGGGCGCCGTCGGCCGCGAAGCACTCGGCGGCCGCACGTCCCATGCCCTTCGTGCCGCCCTGCACGCAGACGGCGGCGTCCTTCAGTCCCAGATCCATGCTTCACCTCCGCGGGAAACCATCCCGGTGACCGCACGATTCGACAATCGGACCCCGGTCGTCTAGCGAGCAGCCGTGACCGGACTCCGGAGACGGGCGCGCAGCACGGTGCTCACTCTGACGCTCACGCTGGCGCTCGCCGCGGCCGCCTGCGGCGGCGGCGACGACGGCTGCGCGGGGTACATCACGATCAACGCAACGCCCGAGCAGTGCGCGCAGATCGCCGAGCGCTTCGGCTGCACGAGCTACGAGGTCGACGGACCGTCCTGCGGCCTCACGGCCTGCGTCACCTGCACGGATCTGTAGCCGCGACGCCGCGGTCGTCGTCGCCATCGGGTCGGATGCTGCGATCGCCGGTTCAGTAGCCGAGCTCGCGTAGCGCCGGCCCGAGCACGCGCTCCAGGCTCGCCAGCTCCTCCGTCCGGGCCGCGGCCTGACGGTATCCGGCGAGCTCGGGGTTCACCTGCTCCAGCGCCTCGCCCTTCCAGGGCATCGAGCGTTCCAGCACGACGGCGGACGGGCCGGCGTCCAGCTGCGATTCCTTGAGCTCGAGGCCGATGAACTGCATCGCCGCCGCGAGCTCCTCCCGGGGGTCGGAGAGGAGGCTCTCGTAGCGGATCGAGCGAAACCGCGTCGGATACGCCGCCGTGGACTCGCGCATCAGGCGGACCGCCTTCAGCCAGGCATGCGCGGCCGTCTCCAGCCGCCGCGGCCCCCACGGCATGGCGCACAGCGAGAGCGCAGCGTCGCGGCCGTCACGGTAGATGCAGAGGATGCGCGCCTCGGGGAAGTCCCGGAGAACCTGCGGCACGTAGCGCAGGTGAAGCGGCGTCTTCTCACCGCAGCGCGGCTTCCGCCGTGCTGCCGCGTGCAGATCGAGGATGGCGTCGAGCAGCACGCCCGGCTGGGGGGAGCGGCCGCACCGGGCCAGCAGCTGGCTGCTGGTCAGGCCCAGCTCCGGCAGCCGGCGCCAGCGCCGCAACAGAAGCTCCACGCCGACCAGCCGGGCGAGGGGCAGCCAGGGCGCCAGCTCGCGGTAGAAGCCGGTCTCCGGGTTCATCGCCAGTCGACTGTGGCGACCGAGGAGCACGCTCAGCAGCGTGGTACCGGAGCGCGCGGCGCCCACGACGAAGACCGGATTGCGCATGGTCGGAAACGCTTGATCGTTTCACGGAGCGCAGTATTGGTTCGCTGCGATGACGCCCAGCGCCGTCTTCCCGCTTTCGCCGCTCCCCGTGCGCGAGGTTCCCTTCGATCACGTCGTACAGGAGGAGTTTCTCGAGCCCGCGGTCTTCGAGGAACCCGAGCGGTCCTTTCCGACGTGCGGGCCCAGCACCGGCCGCACCGGCTTCTCGTACTACTGGGGGGACGAGGAATACCAGCGGCTCATCACCGGCAACTGGGCCTGGAAGCGCTTCTTCGAGACCGTGCACTCGCAGGACTTCGTGCGCTTCTGTGCCGTGCAGTTCGCCCGGACGTGCCGCGATCACGGGTGCACCGTGGATTTCGACAAGGCCGTCTACGTTCCGTACCGCGAGAGCCGCGAGGACAAGGAGCGCCGCCACCTGCGCGCGGTCACGCACGCACCGCACGAGCTCTACGTGCGGCTCGACGTTCACCAGGGGCACCTCGGCTACCGCCGGAAGGTCCACCTCGATCACCGGCGGCGCGTGGCGACGCTGCTGATCTACTTCTGCGACTCGCACGAGTCGGCCCGCGAAGGCGGCGACCTGGTGTTGCACCGTAGCCTTCTCCGCGTGATCCGTCCGGAGGCCGCGCGGGTGCGACCGCAGCGCAACCTGATGGCGGGCTTCGCCTGCAGCCCGGTGTCCTACCACTCGGTGCCGGACATCGTGGCGCAGTCCTCGCCGCGCAACTTCGTGCAGGTGCAGCTTTCGAGTCAGGTCGACGCCTGGCCGCGCTGACCTCAAGGCCAGGGGACGCGCCAGCCCGGCGGGCCCGGGTCGGGCGGCAGCAGGGGGATCTTCGGCTCGCCCGGCTCGATGGGGTGGCCGAGATGTTCGGCAAGGAACGCTCGGTAGCGGCCCGCCAGGGGTGCGACGTCGGCGGTCAGCAGCGTCTCGTAGCGTATGCCCAGCTCGTCCAGCAGCGAAAAACGGTGCGGGTGCCAGGCACCGCGCTTCGGGTCCGCGATCCAGACCGGCGTTCCGAACGCGAGGCAGGGCAACGCGACGTGCAGCCGCGTGGTGTGGACGGCTTCGGCGGTGCGGTAGCGCTCCAGCAGCCCGAGCGCGAGCGCCCATCCGCCTCGTACGTCCAGATCGCGCGAGATGGCGTGCGTCAGCGCCTGGCCGGGTCCCGCGCAATCCACTGAGTACACGCCCCGGCGGGGACCGTCGTAGCGCGGCAACGTGCGCGTGGCGCAGCCGACGAGCGACGTCGGAATCCCGGCAGCCGTCAGCGCCTCCACGGTGGAGCGGTCGCGTGCCCCCACGGGATGGGAGCATTGCTTCATCCAGCGCAGGTACGCGCGCTTGCGGAAGTGCGGCCCGCTGACGCCGGCCAGCAGGCACGACGGTCCGCCGGCAGGCGGCGGTGCGTCCTTGTCCAGCATGCCGTTGAGCACCAGTCGGCAGTCGGCCGGCGCGTCGCGCAGCCGGTGCCGGTACACTCGCTGCGCCTGCGGCAGCAGCCGGCTCAGTGCGGGCGTCTGGATCACGTCGCCGACGTTTTGGGTACGGTACACGACTACGCTATGGGTCATGGCAACACGGACGGCGTCGCATCTTCGCGCACTTCGCGTGTCACGATCGATGGCTCTGAGGAATCCGGAAACGCCAGCGCGCTCGCCGATGCGCGTCTGCCTGATCACCACCTACTATCCTCCCTACCACTTCGGCGGCGATGCCGTGTTCGTCCGAAGCCTGGCGAGAGCTCTGCGTACCCGCGGTCACAGCGTGGAGGTGATCCACTGCGAGGACGCCTATCGCATCCGCGCCGGCTCGGACACGGTGGCGCCGGATTCGAGCGACGACGCGGTGGTGGTGGTGCACCGCTTGCGCAGCCGATGGGGTCCGCTGTCACCCCTGGTCACGCAGCAGACCGGTCGACCCGGTCTGAAGCACCGGGAGCTGGCGCGCCTTCTCGACCGTCCGTTCGACGTCGTGAACTTTCACAACATCTCGCTCGTCGGCGGGCCGGGCGTGCTGCAGATGGCCAGAGCGCCCGTGCGGCTGTTCTCGCTGCACGAGCACTGGCTGCTGTGCCCGACGCACACCTTCTGGAAGAACGGCCAGGAAGCCTGCCAGTTGCGGGAGTGCGTCCGCTGCTCGTTGCGATCGGGCATCCCGCCGCAGCTCTGGCGCTACACCGACCTGGTGCAGCGGTCACTCGAGCACGTGGATGCGCTGATCGCGCCGAGCGCGTACACGGCGCGACGGCACGCCGAGGCCGGGATCGCCGGTATCCGCCTGCTGCCGACGTTCGCCGACCTCCAGGTGGCTGAGCGCGAGTACGCGCCTCCGGCGCGGCCCCGCTTCGTGTTCGCCGGCCGGGTCACGGCCTCGAAGGGAATCGACGGGCTGGTGGAAACGTTCTCCCGCTTGCCGCAGTTCGACCTCGACGTCGTCGGCCTGGGCGACCTGCTCGAGCCGCTGCGCCAGCGTTACGCCCGGTGCGGATGGATCCGCTTCCTCGGCCACGCGCCGCATGCCGACATGGTGCGCCACTACCGCGACGCCACGGCGATGATTCTCCCCTCGCTCGCTCCCGAGGTCTTTCCGCTGTGCGTGCTCGAGGCGTTCGCCTGCTCCACGCCGGCGATCGTTCGCGACGCGGGCGGCGCGCCGGAGGCGGTGGCGGCGAGCGGCGCGGGATTCGTGTACCGCAACGAGGGCGAGCTGCTCGACGCCGTCGGCCGGCTGGCCGCCGACCGCGAGTTGCGTCGCCGGCTGGGCGACCGCGCCCGGGCGGCCTTCCTCGCGAGCTACACCGACGAACGCTACCTCGACGGCTACCTGGCGCTCGTGCACGAGATTCTCGACGCCAAGCGTCTCCGGGGCGGCGCGGCAAGCACGTCGGATCGCGTCGGTCGAACGCCGGTCGGGCGTGCAGGCGCTGCGGTCGGCGACGGGCGGCTGCCGTGATTCCGCGCGGCCCGTTCGCGCTCCCGCTGGCAGGCAATCTGCCCTGGTTCCTGCGGGACAAGGTCGGCTTCCTCACCCGCAGCGCCGCCGCATACGGCGACGTGGTCAAGCTGCACCTGGGCGAGCCGACGTACCTGCTGACGCGCGCGGAAGACATCCAGCACGTCCTCGTCGACAACGCCGTCAACTACGACAAGTCGTGGCGGCTGACCAGCGAGCGCGGCAAGCGGCTGTCGGGCCGCGGCCTGCAGACCAGTGCCGGGGCGACGCACCTGCGACAGCGCCGTCTCCTCCAGCCGGAGTTCCATCGCCGATCGATCGAGACCTTTCTCCCGATCGTGCTCGATCGCACGCGGCGCCGCCTGTCCGGCTGGAACGACGGACAGCGGCTCGACCTGGCGGCCGAGATGGAGTCCCTCTCGCTGTCGACCATCATCGGCGCACTGTTCGGTCCCGGCTATCTGGATCCGGCCCTGGAGGAAGCCCTCACCGTCCGGCGGCGATACATCGAGTACGTGTACGGC
Source organism: Deltaproteobacteria bacterium (assembly GCA_016874715.1). Classification (GTDB taxonomy): domain Bacteria; phylum Desulfobacterota; class Binatia; order UBA12015; family UBA12015; genus VGTK01. The sequence goes on from VGTK01000112.1 coordinate 6,984, forward strand.
TCGTTGCTGCCGTATCCGGAGGCGTGGCCGCTGCCCCTGGTCAGGCGCTACCGCGCGGCGATGCGCTACATCGACGCGGTGATCCGGCGGGAGATCCGCGAGCCCGCTTCGCCGCACGGGTTCGCGGCACGCCTCGCGGCGATCGCCCACCCGGACGGCTCCAGGATGACCGAGGATCAGGTCCGCGACGAGATCCTCAGCCTCACCAGCACGGGCTACGAGACCGTCGGCGAGGCGCTGGCGTGGACCCTCTACCTGCTGGCCCGGCATCCCGAGGTCGAAGCAAGGGTGCGCGCGGAGCTCGCCGAGGTGCTGGGCGAGCGGACGCCGTCGCCCGAAGGCCTGTCGAGGTTGACGTACGGCCGGCAGGTCCTGAACGAATCGATGCGGCTCTACCCGCCGACGTGGATCTTCGTGCGCATGGCGCTGGGCAAGGACACGCTGCCCAGCGGCGCGCCCGTCGAGGCGGGCCGCAAGCTCTACGTGTCGCAGTACGTCGTTCACCGGCACCCGCGCTACTTCTCCGAGCCGGACCGTTTCGACCCCGACCGATTCACTCCGCAGGCCATCGCGGCGCGACCGCGCTTCTCCTACTTCCCGTTCGGGGGCGGACCGAGGCTCTGCATCGGCGAGCACTTCGCGGTGCTGGAGATGCAGGCCGTGCTGTCCCAGGTGTTGCCGGCCTTCCGGTTCGAGCTGTCCGGCGACGCGGTGACGCCGCGGCCGACGATCACGCTGCGGCCGAACGGCGGAGTCCCCGCCGTGGCCCGGAGGCGCGCAGGGTAGCGCCGGGAACGAACGGGGTGCGGCGCATCGCTTCTCCGCGTGACGCACCCCACTCCCCGCACGACGCACCCCACGCGGTGCTTGACAGCGTGCCGACGACCCGGTTCATCCGGCGCATGACCGCAGGCTCGACGACGCACGCGCCCCGGGCGCGCGATCCGGGCGCGTCGCCGGCAGGCGGCGCGCGAGTCGGCATCGAGTCGCACACGTCCTCCGGGTCGCCCGCGGTCGCCCTGGTCGCGCTCGCCTGCGGCGCGGCCTGGATCGCCCTCCTCTACCCCGGCTTCATGAGCCCCGACTCCGCCAACCAGCTCGGCCAGGCACGCAGCGGCGTGCTCTCCGACTGGCACTCGCCGATCGTGGTGCTGCTCTGGATGGCGAGCGAGCGCGTCATCGCGGGGCCGGGCGGAATGCTCGTCCTGCAGACGATCGTCCTCTGGTCCGGCCTCGCGCTGCTGGCACGTCGCATCGCGGCGCCGACCTGGGCGCGGGCGGCCTTCCTGATCGCCCTGGCCTGCGCGCCGCAGATCCTGACGATCGCGGGTGCCATCTGGAAGGACGTCGTGATGGCGGCGCTCCTGACGCTGGCCTTCGGCGTGGCCGTTCGGCGCCTCACCTTCTGGCCCGTGGCGCTGCTCGCGACCATGAGCCGGCACAACGCGATTCCCGCGGTCACGGTCGCGGTGCTGCTGCACCTCGCACCGTCGGGCCCCTCGCTGCCCGCGTTGTGGCGCGCGCTGGCGGCGAGCGCCGCGCTGCTGGCCGTGGCGCATGGGCTCAACGCCGCCGTCGTCGACACGCGGACGACTCCGGCGCAGATCGTCGCGCTCACCGACCTCAATGGCATCGCGAAGCGGACGGGGGCTTCGCCGTCGGTCGATCCGTGCCACCACAAGACGAGCGAGCAGCCGCCGGCGCGCGCGGCGTCGATGGACGAGCCCAAGATCGGGGCCGCGCTCGAGAGGACCCGAAGCCGCCTCGGCGTCTGCGTCGACGAGGCGGCTTCGCGAACGCTGCTCGAGCAGTGGGTCCCGCTGGTGCTCGAGCACCCGCTCGCGTACGCGGACGTCCGCGCCTACATGGCATTCCGGCTGCTCGGCTTCCGCGAAACGCCTGTCACCTTCGTGATGACGCGGAGCAACTACGATGCGGCGACGGCAGGGATCGAGCCGCCCGCCCCGCCCGCGCCGGCGCAGCTCCGGCTCGACGCCTGGATCCGGGGACTGGGGGCGGGGCACCTCTTCCGGCCGTGGATCTAAGGCGTGGTCGGCAGCGGCGCGATTCTCGTCGCAGCACGGCGACGCCGCTGGTGGCCGTGCGCCGTCGCGCTCTCCGGCATCGCGTTCGAGCTCGTGCTCCTCCTCGTCGCGCCGCTCCCCGAGTACCGCTACTCGTACTGGATGATCGTCTCGGCGCTGATCGCGGCGACCTGGCTCGCGGTCGAGGCGATCGGCGGACGCAGCCTCCGGCCTCCGTGCCGACGTCACCCGACGAGCTTCCCGAGGAGCTCCCCCAGCGTGAGCTCGACCGCCCGCGTCTGACCGCCGCCGGCGAGGAACTCGCGCATCCGCGCGCGCGCCTCGGGAAGCGCCACCGACTCGTTGAAGCGTTCGCCTTCGGCCACGAGCCCCGGCTCGACCGGCGGCAGCGCGCAGTCCACGGCCTCCTTCGCCAGACGCACGGCCTCCGCCGGCATCGCCGCGATGCGCTCGGCGAGGGCCCGCACGAAGGGCATCAGCTCGTTCTCGTCGAGCGCGCGATTGACGTAGCCGATCGCCGCCGCTTCGTCGGCGCCGACGTCGCCACAGCCGAGGATGATCTCGAGAGCACGCGCGCGGCCGACGAGGCGTCCGAGGCGCTGCGTGCCGCTGCCGCCGGGAATGATCCCGAGCGCCACCTCGGGCTGCGCGAGCCGCGTCTTGCCGCGCGCGGCGAAGCGCATGTCGAGCGACAGCAGCAGCTCCGAGCCGCCGCCGCGCGCGATCCCCGCGATCGCCCCGATCGACACCTTCGGCATGCGCCGCAACCTCTCGAGCAGCGCCACGAACGGTCCGACCTCGGTGATCGGCTCGGGCTTCGTCTCGGGTAGCGTGAGGATCCAGCTCACGTCCGCGTGCGCGATGAAGAACTCCGGATCGGCGCTCCGGAAGACGATCACCTGCACGTCGCGGTCGTCCTCGAGCAGGGGCACGAGGCGGCCGAGATCGAGAAAGAGCGTGATGTCGAACAGGTTCACCGGCGGGTGGTCGATCGTCACCCACGCGACGCGCTTCTCGACCTCGACCTGCAGAGCCTGCATCCCGTCGTAGCGGCCCATGACGTCCTCCTTCCGCTGCGAGGGCGCACGATCCCGCGCCGCGCCGGCCGCATCAAATGAACACGCCCTGCGTCTGCATCCCTTCGTGGTCGGCGAAGCCGGTGCGGGCGTCAATCCGCGCACGCCAGTAGCGCGCACAGGCCCGTCCGCGTATGATCCCAGCCGCCATGCAGGACGTCATCCGGCGAACGTTCGCCGCCTCGATCACCGCCAAGGAGCGCTTCGTCGTCGAGCACGGCGAGACGCTCGAGCGCGTCGCGCGGCTCATGGCCGAGGCGCTGCAGCACGGCCACAAGATCCTGCTCTTCGGCAACGGCGGCAGCGCCGCCGACGCGCAGCACATCGCAGCCGAGTTCGTGAACCGCTTCCGGATCGAGCGCCGCCCGCTGCCGGCGATCGCGCTCACCACCGACACCTCGGCGCTGACGTCGATCGGCAACGACTACGGCTTCGACCAGATCTTCTCGAAGCAGATCGAGGCGCTCGGCTCGGCCGGCGACGTCGCGATCGCGATCTCGACCAGCGGCAACTCGCCGAACGTCCTGCGCGCGATCGAGGCCTGCGGCAAGGTCGGCTGCTTCGTCGTCGGCATGACCGGCGGCGACGGCGGTGCGATGGCCGAACAGGTCGACTTCCTGCTGAACGTCTCGGCGACACGCGAGACGGCGCGCGTGCAGGAGACGCACATCGTCGCGGCGCACGTGCTGTGCGATCTCGTCGATCGGACGCTCTTCCCGGAGAGCCACCGCCCGGGCGGCACGGGGTAAGCCGTCCGCCGACGACCCCGCTCGCTCGCCATCCCGGAATCAGCCGCGTCGCCCGGGCCGGGGCAAAGCACCACGAGTCGACGATTTCCGTGTTCGAGGGGATGCGTCTACACTACGGCACGTGTCGGAGATCCGCGAAGCACCGTTCGTCCCGGCCTACGCGCCGCTGCCACCGCTCAGGACGGCGCCGTATCCGATTCCACCGCCCCGGCCCGTCGGCAGCTCCACCACGACGCACCTCGCGCTCTTCCTGGCCACGTTCCTCACCACGACGATGGCCGGCGCGCTGAACGTGGGCGTCGATCCGCTGTCGAACCCGCTCGGCCTGGTCGAGGGGCTGCCGTTCTCCTTCACCCTGATGCTGATCCTGCTCTGCCACGAGCTCGGCCACTACGCGCTCGCGGCGGTGCACCGCGTTCCGGCGACGCTGCCCTACTTCATTCCCGGACCGCCGTTCCTCGTCGGCACGTTCGGTGCCTTCATCAAGATGCACGGCATGCCACGGAGCCGCCGGGCGCTGTTCGACGTCGGTGCCGCGGGTCCGTGGGCGGGCTTCGTGATCGCAGTGCCGGCGGTGATCCTCGGGCTTCACTGGTCCGAGGTGCGTCCGCTCGGGGGCGAGCTCGAGGGCGGGCTGTCGCTCGGCAGCTCGATTCTGTTCTCGACGCTGTCGAGCACCGTGCTGGGCGTCCACCCGAACGACGTGACGATCCTGCTGCACCCCGTGGCGCTCGCCGGCTGGTTCGGCATCTTCGTCACGTTCCTGAACCTGCTGCCGATCGGCCAGCTCGACGGCGGGCACGTCGTCTACGCCCTCTTCGGCCGGACTCACCGCAAGATCGCCCGGCTCTTCTTCTTCGTCGTGCTCGCGCTCGGATTTCTCGGCTGGCAGGGCTGGTTCCTGTGGGCGTTCCTGCTCGGCTTCGTCCTGCGCGTGGATCACCCCGATACGCAGGACAGCGACACCCCGCTCGACCCGTTCCGGAAGTTCGGGGCGTGGTGCACCGTGGGCATCTTCGTCCTCACGTTCATGCCGGTGCCGCTGTCCGTCCTCGATGCCGTGCCCGGCTCGGCGCCGACGCGCCGCGAGCTGCAGCGCGCCCCGCACCCCGAGAAGCGCCGCTTCGACAGCGACGCTCCGACGATGGACATCCGCTTCGCCGAGCGGGCGACCGACGCCCCGGCGGCGCCGGTCGCGATCCTCCATCCGGCTTGACATCGGGCGCGGCGACGCACAGAGGTCCGGGCGTGGAAAAGGGCAGGCTGTCCTGGGACGAGTACTTCCTGACCATCACGCGTCAGGTCGCCGAGCGCTCGACGTGCACGCGGGCCAAGGTCGGCGCGATCATCGTACGCGACAAGAGCATCCTCGCGACCGGCTACAACGGCTCGCCGTCGGGGATGCCGCACTGCCTCGAGGTCGGCTGTCTCGTCTACAAGACGCAGAACCCTTCGGGCGAGACCGAGGAGAACTGCTGGCGCACGATCCACGCCGAGATGAACGCGATCGCGCAGGCGGCGCGCAACGGTGCCGCCATCCGCGACGCGTCGGTCTACATCACGCACTCGCCGTGCATCCACTGCCTGAAGACTCTCGTGAACACCGGCATCAAGCACATCGTCTACGAGAAGCCGTACAAGCTGCACACGCTCGAGGAGATCGTGCGCTACACCGAGGTCCGGCTCGAGCACGTCCCGCTGGGGTGAGCCGGAGACCTCGACTCGCGATCGATCCCGTGCCAGCGTATCCGGGCGATGTGGCGCGGGCGCGGGGGCGGATGGATGCTGGCGGGAGCGGGCATCGCGGTCGCTGGGCTCCTGGCGATCGTCCTCGCGCGACGCCTCGCTGCCGATCCCGCACTGCCCTTCCTGTGGCCGTACGCCCCGGCCGGCTGGATCGTAGCACCCTGGCAGACGCAGCTGCGGGCCAGGCCCGTGCAGCCCACGGCTCTCGTCTTCTCGCGCAACTTCGATCTCGACACGCCACCGGCGATCGCGCGGCTGCACCTGCGCGCCTTTCGCGCGGCCGACGTCCGGATCAACGAGCAGCACGCCGTCACGACTCGGCTCGGCGACGACTGGAAACAGGAGGTCGAGGTCGACGTGGCCCGCCTCCTTCGTGCGGGGGAAAACACGCTCTCGGTGCAGGTCGAGAACACGGCAGGCCCGCCCGCGCTGTGGCTCGCGCTGGACCTGCCGGGCACGTCGCTGCTGACCGACGAGCAGTGGCGCGTCGAGACCCTACGCGGCGAGAAGCAGGCGGTCTACGCGACACGCGCGCCGCTGCGCCCGGCGGGAGCTCCGGTGCCCACCCAGACGCGGCTCGACCTCGCCCGCACCGCGCGTTCGGCGACCCCCGATCTGCTGCTGTTTGCCGCGCTCGTCGCCCTGTGCGCGATCGCTGTGCGAAGCGAATCGCGCGGCGCCGCGCCCAGCGCCGAGCGACCGCAGGGCGAGTCCCCGCGAGCGCCACGCATGGTGCTCTTTTCGTGCATCGCGGCGTGGTGTGTGCTGCTGGCGGGCACGTCGCGCGTCCTGCTGATCACGACGGGGTTCGACGCCGAGGGGCACCTCGAGTACGTCGAGCTCGTCCGCACCACGCACACGCTGCCACTCGCCGATCGCGGCTGGGAGACGTATCACCCGCCGCTGTACTACGTGCTGCAGGCAGCGCTCCTCGGCGTCGCCGGCGTCGGCGCGTTCGACGGACCGGGGGCCTTGCTGATGCGCCTGGTTCATCTGGCGCTCGGCATCGTCTACTTGACGAGCGTCGCAGCGTCGCTCGGCCTGCTGTTCCCCGCCGCGCCGCGCCCGAAGATCCTCGGCATGCTGGTCGCCGCGTTCCTTCCGGTTCTCCTCTACGTCTTCCAGTTCCCGAGCAACGAGGTGCTTGCGATCGCGCTCGGCGCGGTCTGCTTCCACGCCTGCCTGCGCGTCGTGTGCGACGGCGCGTCGGGCTTCGGGCGCGAGCTGCTGCTCGGCATCGCCCTCGGGGCGGCGCTGCTCACCAAGCAGTCGGCGCTGCTTCTGGTTCCGGTGATGATCCTCGTCGTCGCGTGGTCCGCGCTGATCCGCAGCGACGGTGGACCGCGGCGCGCCGTCGCGGCCTCGGGGACGGTCCTGGCCGCGCTGATCCTGACGGCAGGCTGGCACTACGCGCGCGTGTGGGCGCGCTTCGGCGATCCGTTCGTCGCCAACTGGGATGGCCGCGCCACACCCGCGTGGTGGCAAGATCCGGGATTCCGCACACCCCATGACTGGATCCGCGTGCTCGGAGCGATCCGCGAACCCTTCTTCGCCGCGAGCGACGGGCTCGTCGCCGGCCTCTACTCGAGCCTCTGGGCGGATTCGTTCGCCGCTGGCGTCGTCAACGCACAGCTCGAGCGGCCACCGTGGCGGAGCCCGCTCGTCGCGCTCGGTCCGCTGCTCGGGGTACCGCTGACGCTCGCGCTCGTCGCTGGCTGGATCGCGACCGCTCGCGTCACGATCGCGAAGCGCGATCCGGCCCGTGCGCTGGCGCCGGCGCTGGTCGCCTGCGCGGTGCTCGCCGCGCTGTGGATGGGGCTCGTGGTGCCTTTCGGCTCGATCGCCAAGGCGTCGTACCTGATGGTCGTCGCAACCCCGCTCGCCGTGCTCGCCGCCGTCGGGCTCGACGGCCTCGCCGGACGCGCGCGATGGCGCTCGGCTCTGGTCCTGGGGTACGTCGTCGGCTGGGCCGCGCTGTCGTTCGCGACCTACAGCCTCGCGTTCGTGCCCGGCGAGCCACGCTGAAGATCGACACCGGCACGCGCGACGTGCCGCACACCGCCTGCATCGCACAGGCGGCGCGCCACGGTGCCGCCATGCGCGACGCGTCGGTCTACATCACGCACTCGCCGTGCATCCACTGCCTGAAGACTCTCGTGAGCACGGTATCAAGCACGTCGTCTGCGAGAAGCCGTACAAGCTGCACGGGCTCGAGGAGATCGTGCGCTAACCCGGGAACCGGGTCGAGCACGTCCCGCTGGGGTGAGCCCCGGCGGAGCGCTCCGGCGCGAAACCGGGCCACGCCACGACCCGCCCCCGCTTCCCGATCAGGAGCGGCCCGCCCGGGCACCGGGAGTCAGAGGTACCCCAGCGACTTCAGCCGCTCGACCTGCGCCGGATCGAGGTTGCCCTTCTTCAGGCCCTCGATGTCCTTCACGAACTGCTCGTGCTCCTGCGGGAACTTCTTGTCGCCCGCGACCAGCACGTCGATCGCCCCGTCCACGTCACCGGCGGTCTTCAGCTTGTCGGCAAGCGAGCGGTACAGTGCCGGCGTGATCTGCGGGGCGTAGGACTGGTTCGCGCCGAGCCGGGCGAGCGTGACGATCACCTCCTGCCCCTGCTTGTCGTTCGCCAGGGCGTCGAGGCGGATCTGCTCCAGGCGCCACGCCATGGCGGCGTCGTCACCGGAGGTCACCCCGACCAGTGCCTGCTCGGAGATGTTGCGCGCCCCCGTCCAGTCGCGGGCGTCGAGCGCCGCGCGAGCGTTCTTCTCGTGGTCGGCGAGCGAGCCCTTGCAGGCGGCGAGGGCGACGAGCGACAGGACGATGAGCCAGCGTGACATCAGAGAGCCTCCGGACCGGTGTGCCCACACGCGGGCGGCACCCGGTGGACCGCGGACGGGCCAACGCGTACACTCCCGTTTCCCGCCAGTCGGTGTTCCATGTGTGCCACGCCGAACCCAGCTTGCCCGGCGCCGCGCCCGACGCGTACCATGCGAAGTTTGCCGGGAGCAAACCGTCGGCGGCCCAGCCGGTCCCGCGGTGACAGCCAGGCGACTAGCCCGACCCCACGATGACGAGCCGAGAACCGAAGCCGCGAGCGGCGCGTGCGACGCACGTCCTGACCCTCGCGCTCACCGCGACCCAGCTCTTCGCCCCGTCGGTCGCCTCCGCGTACATCGGCCCGGGCGCGGGCTTCGCGTTCGCGGGCTCGCTCTTCATGGTGGTCGCGGCCCTCGGGCTGGCACTGCTGATCATCCTGCTCTGGCCGGTCACCACCCTCTGGCGGCTGATCCGTGTCGGCAACCCGTTTCGCAACGCGAGTGCGAAACGCGTGGTCATCGTCGGCCTCGACGGCATGGACCCGGGCCTCGCCACGCGCTTCATGCAGGAAGGGCGACTGCCGAACTTCCAGCGCCTGGCCGAGCGCGGCGTGTTCCGGCCGCTCGACACCTCGAACCCGTCGCTGTCACCGATCGCCTGGTCCACCTTCTCGACCGGGACCGATCCGTCGCGGCACGGCATCTACGACTTCATCACCCGCGACCCGTGCACCTGCGCACCGATGCTGTCGAGCACCGAGATCCGCGACGCGAAGAAGGTCCTCAACATCGGGCGCTACATGATCCCGCTCGAGAAGCCGAAGATCCGGCTGCTGCGCAAGGGCACGCCGTTCTGGAAGCTGCTCGGCGACAAGCACATCCACTCGATCATCCAGCGCGTGCCGATCACCTTTCCGCCGGAGCCGTTCCGCGGACTGCTGCTGTCGGGCATGTGCGTGCCGGACCTCCGCGGCAGCCAGGGCACGTTCAGCTTCTTCTCGACCGCGAGCGGTGACGCCGGACAGGCCGCGTTCACCGGCGGCGAGCAGACGGTGCTGCGGCGCAACAAGCAGGGAGTCATCCGGAGCCGCATCGTCGGGCCCGACAACTCCATCGAGAAGGGCCATCCCCGCCTCACCCTGCCCTTCTCGCTGATCGAGGCGAACGACCGGAGCTCTGCGCGCCTCGAGATCGACGGTTGCGCGCCGATCCAGCTCGAGCTGCAGCGCTACTCGGAGTGGATCACGCTCACGTTCGACGCCGGGCTCGGCATCAAGATCACCGGCATCGTGCGCTTCTACCTGATGTCGCTCGAGCCGGACGTGAACCTCTACATGACGCCGATCCACATCGACCCGGAGAATCCGGCGATGCCGATCAGCCACCCGAAGATCTACAGCGTCTACCTCGCAAAGAAGCAGGGCCCCTTCGCGACGCTGGGCCTGGCCGAGGACACCTGGGCGCTCAACGAGCGCGTCATCGACGAGAAGGCCTTCTTCGACCAGGCGATGCTGATCTGCGACGAGCGCGAGCAGATGTTCTTCGACGCGCTCGAGCACCGCCGCCAGGGGCTCGTCACGACGGTGTTCGACACGACGGACCGCATCCAGCACATGTTCTACCGCTACCTCGACCCGACCCACCCGGCGAACCGCGACAAGGAGTCCTCGGCCTACGCCGGCGCCATCGCGCGCACGTACGAGCGCATGGACGGCATGGTCGGCAAGCTGCTCGACCGGCTCGGCGACGACCCCGAGACCGTCGTCATCGCGATGAGCGACCACGGCTTCACGAACTTTCGCCGCGGCGTCAATCTCAACACCTGGCTGCGCGACGAGGGCTACCTCGTCCTGAAGGACGACGCTGCGACGAGCGGCGACTGGTTCGAGAAGGTCGACTGGTCGCGCACGCGCGCGTTCAGCCTGGGATTGACGGGCCTGTTCGTCAACCGCAAGGGGCGCGAGCGATCCGGCATCGTACAGGAGGGCGACGAGTACGTCGCGCTGATCGCCGAGATGATGCGCAAGCTGGAAGCGCTCGTCGATCCGGCGACGGGCGAGCGCTGCATCCGGAAGGTCCGCTCCGCGATCGCCTCGGCCGATGGACCGTACCGCTACGACGCTCCCGACCTGCTCGTCGGCTACGAGGGCGGCTACCGCAACTCGTGGGAGTGCGCGACGGGCGCCGTCACGCCCGAGGTCTTCTCCGACAACACCAAGAGCTGGTCGGGCGACCACTGTGTCGACCCCGAGATCGTACCCGGCGTGTTCTTCTGCAACCGGGCGATCACCGTCGAGCGGCCACACATCGCGGACATCTCGTCGTCGGTCATGCGCCTCTTCGGGCAGGAGCCCGGGCGCCACATGCAGGGCCGGATGATCTTCGCCGACGGCGGCGCGAGCGCGAAGGTCGCGGGCGCGCTCGACCCGGCGACGCTCTTGCAGTCGGGTGCCGCGCCGGGCGCGCTGGTCCATCCGGCAGCCGCCACCGACACGCGCGTCGAGCGGCGCGAGGTCGCGCGTGCGTAGAGCCGCGGGGCTCCTGCTCGCGATCCTGCTGCTGCTCGGTTGCCTCGCTGCGCCGCCGAGCGCACGCGCAGCCGGCGGCGCGTCGGACGGCAAGCCCGGCATCTTCGTCCTCGGCGTCGACGGCATGGACCCCGTCGTCCTGCAGCGCCTGATGAACGAGGGGAAGATGCCGAGCTTCGCGAAGCTCGCCGCGACCGGCAGCTTCCAGAACCTCGGCACGGCAAACCCGCCGCAGAGCCCGGTCGCGTGGTCGACCTTCGTGACCGGCATGAATCCCGGCGGGCACGGCGTGTTCGACTTCGTGCACCGCGACCCGAAGACCTACCTGCCGATCAGCTCGGCGACCCTCCCCGCGGACCCCGGCAGCGCGGTGTCGCTGTTCGGCTACTACATCCCGATCGGCGGCTCGACGCCGCAGAACACGCGCGGCGGCGTTCCGTTCTGGGATCCGCTGATGGCGGCCGAGGTGGACGTCGAGGTCTACCGGATGCCGGGCAACTACCCGCCGCCGCCGTCGGACGCGAGAGTCCTCTCCGGCATGGGAACGGTGGACATGCGCGGCGGCTACGGCACGTACTCGTGGTTCACGACGTACCCGGTCCAGGGCCGCGAGCACATGAAGGGCGACATCCGGCAGGTGAGCCTGTCCGACGACGACCTCGACGGAACACCCGACACCGTGCACGCGACCCTCAAGGGTCCGCCGGACGTCTTCCGCCTGCCGCCGGGCCACGTCCCCGGCGACGCCGACCACCTCACGGTCCCGGTCACGTTTCGCGTCGACCCGGAGGCGGACGCGGTGCTGGTCGAGGTCGGCGACAGCCGCGCGCTGCTGCGCGCCGGCGAGTGGTCGGCCTGGCTGCAGGTGCAGTTCCATCCACTGCCCGCGAGCCTGCTGCCGCTCGAGGGCATCGTGCGCTTCTATGTGCGCCAGGTGCGTCCAGGCCTCGAGATCTACGCGAGCCCGGTGAACATCTCGCCGGCGAACCCGGCGCAGGACATCTCGACGCCGTCATCCTTCGCAAGCGAGCTCTTCGCGCTGCTCGGCTACTACTACACGCAGGGCATGCCGGAGGACACGAACGCGCTCAAGGACCGCATCTTCGACGACGACGACTACGCGCGCCAGGTCGCCCTCGTGCAGCAGGACACGGCCGCCATGCTCGACCTGGCGCTGACCCGCTTCGCGCCCGGCGACCTGACCTTCATGTACCTCTCGGACATCGACCTGCAGTGCCACATGCTGTGGCGCCTCGGCGACCCGAAGGACCCGTCGGCACCGCCGCACCCCGCGCGCGCCGCCGACGCGCACGCGGTCGCGGCGCACGGCGAGGACATCGAGGGCTACTACCGGCACGTCGACCAGCTGCTCGGCGGCGTCCTCGGGCGCGTGCCCGAGGGTACGCTGGTCGTCGTGATGAGCGACCACGGCTTCCAGCCCTACACGCGCAAGGTCAACCTGAACGCGTGGCTGCGCGACCACGGCTACCTCGTCCTGAAGGACGGCAAGCCGACCGGCAGGATCACCACCGGCGACGTCGACTGGTCGAAGACCCGCGCCTACGGCCTGGGCTTCAACGCGCTCTACGTGAACGAGCGCGGCCGCGAGGCCGAGGGGATCGTCGACCCCGCGCAGTC
>VGTK01000113.1 GCA_016874715.1 Deltaproteobacteria bacterium
TCGGCCATCGCCGGGGGGCCGCCCGGGCAGCGGCCCGCGTCGCCGAACACGCGCCGCGGCGGAAACGGCGCGCCTGGCACGTCGGGCGCACCGTGACCGAGCGTCGCGAGCAGGGCGGGAATGCCGAACTCGCCCGTCCACTTGTAGGGGCGCTTCGCTTCTTCGGGCGTCGCGACCTGCGCGCCATCGCGCGCAACGTAGATCGGGCGGTCGTCGTCGGGCGCGTAGAGCCTCGCCCAGCAGCCGGGCGCGATCGCGACGCGGGCGAGCCACGCCGCACCGCGTTCGATCGCGCGGCAGAAGCGTGCGCCGCCGGGCTCGCGCGCGAGCGCGAGCAGTGCGTCGAGCATCTCGCGCGTCTCCCACGAGGCGAGGCCCAGCGGCTCGAAGCGGCGTCCCGCGGCGAGGTCACCGTCGGCGGTGTACTGCTGCGCCCACGCGTCGCGATCCACACCGTCCTGCACGCCCACCAGCCAGTCGCCGCCGCGGCTTGCCGCGTCGGCCAGGTCCGGGCGTCCGAGGAGCTGCGCGCCGACCAGCAGCGCGTCGATCGGCCCCGCGGTCGCCGCGTCGTTGGTGCTCGGCAGGTCCTCGAAGCTCTGTGAGACCACGCCGAGCCACCGCGGCACGCGCCAGGTGAGGGGCCACGCTCCGCCGGAAAGCTGGGCTTTCCGCAGCAGGTCGAAGGCGCGCTCCGCCGACGCGCGGTACGCCCTCTCGCCGGTCGCGGCCCACAGCTCGGCGAGGAAGCGCGCGGCGCCGGAGGTCACATCGTCGTCGAGCGCGGTCCAGCGGTTCAGCCAGCGGAACCAGGGCGCAAGCCGCTGCCCGTGCACCGGCATCTCCGATGCCCAGCCGCCCGACGCGAGCTGCGCCGCGACCAGCACGTCGCCCGCGCGACGCGCGCCGGCGAGCCAGCGCCCGTCGCCGGTGCGACGCCAGCCTTCGAGCAGCACGAGCCCGCCCGCGGGCGTGCCGGGGCTGCGCACGACGAGCAGATCCCAGAGTGGCAGCCCGAGGAGTGCGGCGACCTGCTGCGCGCGCACGACGATCTTCGTCACCGCGCCGTCGGGGCCGGGCTCGCAGCCGTACGTCCAGCCGCCGTCGGGACGCTCGCACGCGAGCACGTCGTCGAGCGCGCGGCGAAGATCGCTGCCCGTCGTTTCGGACGCGCGCGACGCGCGTGCCGCACCGATCGTCAGGGCGACCGCGAAGAGTGCTGCGAGGAGGCGTGCGGCGGGAAGCGAACGGCCGGCGCGGGACATGCGACGGAAGCCAGCAGCGGACGGGCGAGTCGCCGCGGCCGCTACGAGAACGTGAGTTCCGCCATCGTCTCGAGCAGCTTCGCGTCCTGCGTGCCGAGGAGCAGCGACGTGACCGGCGTGTCGCGCCACGCCTGCAGCCGATCGCGGACGCGCTCGCGTGAGCCGCAGAGCGAGATCTCGTCGGCGAACTGGCTCGGTACGGCGGCGATCGCCTCGTCGCGCTTGCCCTCGAAGAAGAGCTGCTGGATGCGGTCGGCCTCGGGCTCGAAGCCCATGCGGCCCATCAGGTTCTTGTGGAAGTTGCGCTTCGCGGCACCCATGCCGCCGATGTAGAAGCCGAGCATCGCCTTGACGGGGTACAGCGCGCGCTCGAGGTCGTCGTCGATGTTGGCGATCACGAGCTGCGCGATCTCGAAGCCGGGCTTCATGTTCTGGAGCGACTCGGCGTAGACCTCGGGGCGGTACGGCGAGAAGTAGAGCGGGAACCAGCCGTCGCAGATCTCGGTCGCCATGGCGACGTTCTTCGGGCCCTCCGCACCGAGCCAGATCGGCAGATCGGCGCGCCGCGGGTGCGTGATGGGCTTCAGCGGCTTCCCCAGCCCCGACGCGTCGGGCCCGTCGTAGGGCAGGGGATAGTGCGGTCCGGCGTTGGTCACCGGCTCCTTGCGACGCAGCACCTTGCGCACGATGTCGACGTACTCCCGCGTGCGCGCCATCGGCTTGCCGAACGGCTGGCCGTACCAGCCCTCGACCACCTGCGGCCCGGAGACGCCGAGCCCGAGGATCATGCGCCCCTGCGAGAGGTGGTCCATGGTCAGCGCCGCCATGGCCGCCGCGGTGGGCGTGCGCGCCGACAGCTGCGCGATGGCCGTCCCGAGCCGGATGCGGCTCGTGTGCGAGCCGATCCAGGCGAGCGGCGTGAACGCGTCGGAGCCCCAGGCCTCGGCGGTGAAGATCGCATCGTAGCCGAGACGCTCCGCGTGCTGTGCGGTGCCGATGATGTCGGGCGGCGGAAGCGCGCCCCAGTATCCGAGCTGGACGCCGAGCTTGAGGGATCGCATCGGTCTCTCATAGCGAGCGGCGCGGGGCTTCGTCCATCGCGCGCGCCGGTCTCGTGGGCGAGCTATCTCCGCGCGCGCCGTTCTCGTGGGCGAGCTACCTCCGCGCGCGCCGTTCTCGTGGGCGAGCTATCTCCGCGCGCGCCGGTCTCGTGGGCGAGCTACCTCCGCGCGCGCCGGTCTCGTGGGCGAGCTACCTCAGCAGGTAGCTCGCGGTCGTCCACACCCAGCCGACCGTCGTCGCGGTGAACGAGGCGAGGACGATGGGCAGGCGCCAGCCGCTGCCGAGATCGACCGCGGGGTCGAGCGCCTGCCAGAGGAAGAGCTGCGGGTTCAGCCACGAGCCGGCGACGAGGCTGAGCGCCGCGCCGGCGGGCAGGCCCGGATGCACCGCCGCGCCGCCGAGCTGCAGCGCCCCCATGAAGAGGTTGTCGAGGTGGCACTGCAGGACGCGCTTGCGGCTGCGGAACGGACCGAGCTCCGTCCGTCCGCTCGAGAAGCCCGCCATCACCCACCCGAGGAGCACGCCGAAGGTCGCCTGCACCATGCCGGAGGCGGCAACGAGATCTCCTGTGCTCACCGTGGACGCGATAGCACAACCGGCGCGCGGTCGAAGCATGCCGCGGAGGCGATTCGACGTTGACGCACGCGATTGAATGACACAGTCAAGCCGCACACTTCGTCACCCGCGGGTCGGAAGCCCGGGGCGACTGGACCTCGCCCGGAGGAAGCCCCGTGACCCGAAAGACCTTCTCCCTCGCCGCCGTCACTCTTCTCGTTTTCTTCGCCACCGGCTGCGGCGACGGGCCCGCGAGCGGCTCCGGCGGCAACACCGTCGATCTCTCGGGCGCCGTCCCGGCGACGTTCGAGGTCCACCCCGGCGTCGAGCAGGTCACCGTGACCGGCGCGGCACCGCGCAGTCCGCTGACGCTGGTGACTGCCGGCTCGCGAGAGCGCCTCGTCACCCTCTATACCGACGACCTCGGACAGCTCACCGTCCCGATCGTGCCCGGCGAGTTCCTGGTGCACGACGTGCAGACCCAGGGACTGCTGCCCCTGGAGGACGCGCGACCGCTCGCCGCGGGTCGGTACCGGTTCGTCGGCGAGGGCATCCCCGGCGAGTCGTTCAGCGGGAAGATCGCGGCGAGTGCGCCGTTCGACGTTCTCGGCATCGACGACGTGCCGGACGCGTCCGCCTACGAGGGGCAGGAGCTGAACTCGGTGCCGAGCGCCATCCTCGGCGGGACGGTCGGCGACTTCACCGACGAGGAGGGCTACGGCTACCTGCGCGTCCGCGACGGGACCCTGCTCTCGGTCAACGTTCGCCTGCCCGACCCGGCGCTCTACGGCCGGGGTCCCTAGCCGACGGTGATCCAGTACTCGGGCTACGAGCCGTCGCGGCCGGGGGATCCGCAAGGGGCGGACGCGGGTGGACGGATCGCGCTTGCGTTCGGCTTCGCCTACGTCGGCGTCAACATGCGCGGTACCGGCTGCTCCGGCGGCGTCTTCGACACGTTCAGCCCCGCGCAGACCGCCGACGGCTACGACATCGTCGAGATCGTCGCGCGGCAGCCCTGGGTGAAGCACGGCCGCCCCGGAATGATGGGCATCTCCTACTCGGGCATCAGCCAGCTCTACGTCGCTTCGACCAATCCGCCGAGCCTCGCCGCGATCACGCCGCTCTCGGTGATCGAGGACCCGTGGGAGCAGCAGTGGCCCGGCGGCATCTACAACAGCGGCTTCACCCGGCAGTGGCTCGCCTCGCGTGACGACGAGTCGAGCGGCGGTGCCGGGTGGGTGCGCGCGCGGCTCGAAGCGGGCGACGCCACCTGCGCCGACAACCTGAAGATCCGCAGCCAGAACGTCTCCTTCGAGCAGCTCGCGCGCGCGCTCGACACGCGCTCGGCGCTCTCCGAGCCGCGCAACATCTCGCGCCTCGTCCGCGAGATCGACGTCCCCGTCTTTCTCGCGAGCTCGTGGCACGACGAGCAGAGCGGCGCACGCTTCGGGCTGATGTTCGACGACTTCGTCGCGGTGCCGCCGGGCCAGGCGCGCTTCACGGTGTACAACGGCCACCACCAGGATCCGCTCAGCCCGCTGCTGATGTACAGCTTGTTCGAGTTCCTGGCACTCTACGTCGACCGCTCGGTGCCGGTCCTGAACGCGGCCGTCCGCGCGGGCGTGGGGCTGGTCGTCCAGGACATCTTCGGGGTGCCGGGCGTCGTCCTCGAGGACGACCGCTTCGTCCAGTTCGGGGACGACGACACCGCGGCTCGCGCCGCGTACGAGGCCGAGGACCCGGTGCGGGTGCTCTTCGAGAACGGCGCCAGCCCGGTGTTCCCGGACTTCCCGATGGCGCAGCGCGAGCGCTTCGAGATCGACTTTCCGGCGTGGCCGCCGCCCGCCGCAGAGGCGCGCACGTTCCACTTCGGTCCGGGTGGCGCGCTGCTCGACGACGCGCCGGGAGCCAGCGGCTTCGACACCTTCGAGTTCGACGCCGACGTGGTGCGCAGACACTACCACGTGAGCGGCGACCACACGGGGATCCGCGTGTTCAACGACTGGCGGCCGACGAGAACGGGCTTCGGGGTCGCCTGGGAGTCCGAGCCGCTCGCCGAGGACGTCATCGTCGCAGGCGAGGGCCACGTCGACCTGTGGTTCCGCTCGACCGGCACCGACGCGCCGATCGAGGTGGTGCTCTCGGAGGTCTATCCGGAGACGAACGGCGTGATCCAGGAGCTGCGCGTGCAGCACGGTCTCGCGCGCGCGGGCTTCCGCACCGTGGACCCCGACCGCAGCACCCCGCTGCAGCCGAACAACCTCTTCACGGCGGCGTCCTACGAGCCGCTGCCGCGTGACGAGTTCGTCAACGTGAAGGTCCCGATCTACTCGGTCGCGCACCCGTTCCGCGCGGGCAGCCGGATTCGCGTCGAGATCAACACGGCCGGCGGCGACGCGGCGCTGTGGGACTTCGAGTCGGACTCCTACGGCGCGACCACGCACGACGTCGGCTTCGGCGGCGACACGCCGTCGAAGGTCATCCTGTCCGTGCTGCCGTCGGGCGCACCGGAGTACCAGATCCCGGAGGCGTTCGCGCCGCAGGCGGCGCGGCCGCCCTGCGACAGCCTGCGCGGCCAGCCGTGCCGCATCTATGAGCCGGCAGCAAACCTCGCCCGCTGATCAGGCGGCTGTCGTCCGTTCCCGCGACGTCGGGGCCAGCGGCCCCGACGTCGCGGCGCGGATCGAACGCGACCTGACGCGCGCCATTCTGCGCGGCGACCACCGTCCGGGGAGCCGCCTGCCGACGCTGCGCGAGCTCGCCACCGCCTCGCGGCGAACCCCTCGACGATGCAGCGCGCGCTCGCGCGCATCGAGGCGCGGGGGCTCGTCACCCTCCGACCGCCAGATCGGCGTCGATCGGAGCGGGCTCGCCCTTGCCGCGAGACCCTGAGCGGCTGCGCTGGCGGGTCCCATGCTCTGCGGGTCGTGCGCGTGAATCCCGGTGCCTCGCGCCGCGTCGATCGTCGGACCGACGATCCCGACTGCCGGGGGCCCGTGCCCGCGTGGTATCGTCTGCGCTCGTCCTGATCCGCATGCCCACCGTCGTTCAGCTTCCCGTCCGTCCCGCGGGCACCCCCCCGCCGCGGCCGCCGCAGGTGCCGGGGCGCGTCGTCGCGCTCGCCGCGGTGCTGGTCCTGGTCGCGGCGGCCTTCGCCGGGCCGCGTCTGCTGCGGGCGCGAGCGGTGGGCCCGGTGCCGACGGAGCCGCCCTCGGTGATCGTCGTCCTGGTCGACACGCTGCGCGCCGACTTCCTCGGCACGTACGGCTTCGACGGCCCGGTGTCGCCGCGGATCGACGCATTAGCTGCGGAGTCGGTGCAGTTCGAGCGCGCGTTCGCGCAGGCGCCGTGGACCAAGCCGTCGATCGCGTCGCTGTTCACCTCGCTCGCGCCCGAGACGCACCGCGTGCTGAGCCACGACGGCAAGTACGCCGACGGCGACCGGGCGAGTCACACGGAGGCGCTGCCCGAGGAAGCCGCGACGCTCGCCGAGAGCTTCCGGCAGGCCGGCTACGCGACCGCGGCGTTCGTCGCGAACCCGTGGCTGCTGCGCGAGCACGGCTTCGCGCAGGGCTTCGAGCTGTTCGACCAGCGGCAGGGTGCGGGGCTGCCGCCGCGCGCGTCGGTGATGCTCGACGCCGCGCGCAAGTGGATCGACGCGCGTCCGCAGGGCCAGCCGTTCTTCGCCTACGTGCACCTGATGGACGTGCACGGCCCGTACGACGCCCCCGAGGCGGACTACGACGCGGTGCGCGAGAGCCCGGGGCTCGGGCCGTCACGCGAGCTCGACGACGCGACGCTGGCGCAGATCCGCCCGTATCTGCGCCGCACGCGCTGGATCGACGGTCCTGGCGTGCGCGACGTGCGCACCTGGCGCGCGCGCTATGCGGCCGGCGTGCACGCGCTCGACCGCCAGCTCGGCGCGTTCCTCGCGAGCCTCGCGAAGTCCGGCGTGCTCGACCGCACGCTGGTCGTCGTCACGTCGGATCACGGCGAGGAGCTCGCCGACAACGGCGGCTGGGACCACGGCTTCCGCCTGTACGAGCACCAGATCCACGTGCCGCTCCTCGTGCGATTGCCGGGCGGAGCGGGCGGCGGACGCCGCGTGCGGGAGATCGTGAGCCTCGTCGATGTCATGCCGAGCGTGCTCGGGCAGGCGGGGATCGCGCCGCCGCCCGCGGCGCAGGGACGCGACCTCACGCCGCTGCTGCGCGGCGCCGACGCCGGACCCGGGGTCGGTGCGAGCTTCGCGGGCGGCGTCAAGTGGAGTCCGCGCATGCAGTCGCTGCGCGCGCCCGGCTGGAAGCTGATCGAGGACGGCAGCGCGTCCGCGGTGCAGGTCTTCGACCTGACGGGGGATCCCACCGAGCAGAAGAACGTCGCGTCGTCGCGTCCCGACGAGCGCGCGCGCCTCGGGAAGACGCTCGACGCGCACCGCGCCGCGCTCGCCGCGCAGCCCACGCTCGCGCAGGAGCAGGGGGCGGTGTCGGACGAGATGAAGAAGCGGCTCGAGGCGCTGGGCTACGCGCACTGACGCGATCGGGCGCGGTGCGCCTCTTCGCGGCAGGAGCCATCTCGACGCGCTGAACCTTTGTCGTCCGTGCCATGGCGCGTGAGATCCACGGGTTCTACGGGCCGGGCATGGATGCTATCGTCGCGCCCCCGTGGCCGAGCCGAAGCGCAAGGCGACCTACGACGACGTGCTCGCGGCACCGGAGCACCAGGTCGCGGAGATCCTCGACGGCGAGCTGTTCCTCAGCCCACGGCCGACCGCACGACACGCCACTGCGACGTCGGCGCTCGGCGGCGACCTGTCCAGCGCGTTTCATCGCCCGAAGGGCGATCCGCCACGCCCCGGCGGCTGGTGGATCATCGACGAGCCGGAGCTGCACTTCGGCGCCGACGTGGTCGTGCCCGACATCGCCGGCTGGCAGCGCGACCGCATGCGGCGGATTCCCGACGCCGCCTGGCTCGAGCTCGCTCCCGACTGGCTGTGCGAGACGCTGTCGCCGTCCACGGCGCGCATCGACCGGACGCGCAAGCTCGCGATCTATGCTCGCGAAGGCGTGCGACACGTGTGGCTCGTCGATCCGCTCGCACGCACGCTCGAGGTCCTCGCTGCATGCCGGCCGATGGGTGATCGCCGAGACGCACGCCGGCGACGAGGTCGTGCGCGCCGCACCGTTCGTTGCGGTCGTGGTCGAGCTGGCGCGCCTCTGGATCGACTGAGCGCCCGCTGCGGCCACTCCTGACGCAAGGCCTCCTGCTCAGCTCGCCTCCGGTTTCGGTGAGAAATCGAGGCTAGTGCACCGCCGTCGACGGTGCACTAGTTGAGGCCGCCGCGCACCGCGCGGACATAGCCCGTCAGCGTCTTCGCGCGGGTCGAGATCGAGCCGACGTGGAAGTTGACGCCCCACGCGAAATCGGGCGCCCTCGGGTCCGTGGTCGAGCTCCAGAACTGGAAGACCTCGTTCGGCGTGCAGCTGCAGGTCAGCACCGTGCAGCTGGCCGTGCAGCCCGCCGTGAAGGCTGCGGAGATCGCCGGCGGGCTCGCCTTGCTCAGGTCGGGGAGCGTTGCCAGCTCCGCGGCGTTCGGCAGCCGCCAGTCGTCGAACCCGGCGAAGCTCGACGTGTTGAGGGTGTCGATCTTCTCGAACGCCTCCGCCCACGTGTAGAGGGTGTCCTTGTCGTGGATCGAGCCGTCGTCGGAGAGCTTCTCCCACGTGAGCCCAGCTCGCTTGTCGCGGATCGTGCCGCTGCCCAGGTCGGCATAGCTGCGCTTCTCGCCGCGCTTCAGGTCGCCATCCTGGCCGGTGCCGGCGCAGGCGACCACCGCGCCCGTCGCGTCGTAGCAGGTCGTCTGGCCGGTGCGGATCGGGCGGCTGCGCGGACCCGCCTCCACGTCGAGCGCGGTGAGCAGCGGCACGGCGGCGGCGGCAAGCGGCGCGCGGCGGCGAAGCACGAGGGCGAAGCCTCGCCCGTCCGCGGCACGTGACGCGATCGTGGCACGAGAGCGCAGCGCGAGCATCAGTTCATCCCTCCAGGCACGAGGCCGCCGCGCACGGCCCGGACGTTGAGCGGGAACGAGATCTTGTCGGACCCGTACGAAACGCCGATCTCGAAGTCGACGGCCCATGCGCCGCTCGGGCTGGGCGCGAACGAGGTCGAGGTCCAGTAGATCCGGTTCAGGTTGCCCGGGCAGGAGCACGTGAGGACGGTGCAGCCGTTGGTGCAGCCGGCGTCGAAGGGGGCGGCGAGAGTGGGTTCGCTGCTGCCGAAGAAGAGCAGGCTCGCGAGCTCGAAGGCGTTCGGCAGGCGCCAGTCGTCGAAGCCTGCGAAGCTCGTGTCGTTGAGCGCTTCGATCTTCTCGAACGCCTGTGCCCAGGTGTACGTGTTGTCCTTGTCGTGGATCGAGCCGTCGTCGGACAGCTTCTCCTAGGTGAGCCCCGCCCGCTTGTCGCGCAGCGTGCCGGTGCCCTCGTCGGCGTAGCTGCGCGGCTCGCCGCGCTGCAGGTCGCCGTCCTGACCCGTGAGGACGCAGGGGATCAGCGTTCCGGCCGTGTCGTAGCAGGTGGTCTGGCCGGTGCGGATCGGCCGGCTGCGCGGCCCGGCCTCGGCGTCGAGGACCGAGAGCGGCAGGATCCAGCAGGCGAGGGCGAGGCCCAGGCGGCGGGTCATCGGGACGAGCATGCGTCGCGTCCTTTTCGGCTGTGCGCCCCGGTGGGGGCGTCGTTCGAGCGCGGCGGACCCTGCCGCAACCGTGCCTCGTGGGCAAGCGGAAGGGCGGGTCCGCGGCGGCCGCGTCGCGCGCTGTGTCAGCGGCCGAAGCCGCCGAACGACGGATTTCGTCCCTCGAGGAGCCCCTCCATGCGGTGGCGAACGACCGGCACGAAGTCGGGGTGCGTGAGCACGTAGAAGCGCTCGTCGCGGATCGCGTCGAGCACCATCTCGGCGACGCGGGCCGGCGGCAGCCCGGCCGCGACGGCGTTCCGTACCGCGTCGCGCATCGCCTCGAAGGCCGGGTTCGCGGCACCGTTCGCCGCGGCCTCGACCGGGCGGTTCCGGTCGGCGTCGGCGATGCGCGTGTTCACCCACGCGGGACAGAGCACCGAGACGCGCAGCTTCGCGCCGAGCAGCGTGAACTCGTGGTGCATCACCTCGGAGAGCGCGACCACGCCGAACTTGCTCACGTTGTAGGAGCCCATGCCCGGAGCGGTCGACAGGCCCGCGACCGAGGCGGTGTTCACCACATGACCCTCATCGCCGCCGGCGAGCATGCGCGGCACGAAGGCCCGCACGCCGTGGATCACGCCCCAGAGGTTGACGCCGAGCACCCACTCCCACTCGGCGAGCGAGCACTCCCACGACAGCCCGCCGCCGCCGACGCCGGCGTTGTTGCACAGCACGTGCACCGCGCCGTACGCCGACCACGCGCGCTCGGCGAGCGCCTCGACGTCCGCCGCCTTCGCGACGTCGGTACGCACCGCGAGGACGGTCGCGCCGGCTGCGGTCATCTCGCGCGCGGTCGCCGCGAGCGGCCCCTCCTCGACGTCGGCGAGGACGACCTTCATGCCGTCAGCGGCGAAGCGCTCGGCGAGCGCACGGCCGATGCCGCTCGCCCCGCCCGTGACGACGGCCACGCGGTCCCTGAATGTCTTCATGACGGGTGTCTCAACACCGGGCCGCACGCCGCGCAAACGCCGTCGCGCGAACGGACCACAGTGCCTACCGTGCCGTCGCTTGATAGACGCACGCGGCATGCCGCTTGCGGAGGACCACGTCGCGTGACGACCGGGAAGGGGACCGCGGAGCGGACGTACCGGCGGATCGCGCGGGGACTCGCGACGGGCGTCGCGCTGGTCGCCCTGAACCTGCTGCTCGTCGAGATCGGGCTGCGGGCGTACTTCGCGACGCAGGTCGGCCCGAGCGTGCTGCTCTACGGCACGCCCTGGCAGCGCAACTGGATCGAGACGCCGCCGGTGCCCGACAAGGACCCGCTCGCCGGCTCGCCGCAGCGGCACGGCAACGTCGTCGGCGACGATCGCGCCTACACGCCTGGCGTCACCGGCTACAGCAAGTACTTCCCGCACGAGAAGAAGTGGACGCAGCGTCCGGACGGCACCGGTGCCATCCCGGTGACGATCAACGCGCCGGGCTTCCGTGGCGAGGAGTTCACCATCGAGAAGCCGCCGGGGACGATCCGCATCCTGACGCTCGGCGCGTCGTCGACCTTCGGCTACCACGACCGCGACGACGAGACGTATCCGTTCTTCCTCGAGCGCGACCTGCAGGCGACCGCACCGCCCGGCGTGACGTACGAGGTGATCAACTTCGCGATCCCGCACGCGACGACCGACAACGTGCTGGCGATGCTGGTGAACGAGGGGCTCCGCCTCTCGCCCGACGTGGTGACCTTCTACGAGGGCGCGAACGACGCCACCGCGATCGAGCCGCGCGACGGCGTGCAGGCGGAGACGCGGCTCGACCGCGCGGTGCGGCGCTCGGTGCTGATCGCGATGCTCGACCGCATCGTGCCGCGCAGCGGCGCGGTCGACGTCGAGTGGTGGTGGAGCGACGAGCACGCCGCGCGGCGGAGCAGCACCTTCGTGCACAACATCGCCCGGCTGCGCGACCTGTGCCGCGAGAACGGCATCGTGCTCGTGGTCGCGACGCAGCAGTTCCGCTCGACGCTGATCCCGGTCGAGGAGCTGCACGGCATGACGTACGACCAGGAGGTCGACTTCGTGCGCACCCAGGTCGCGGAGGGACGCATCGGCCCGCACATGCTGCCGGTGTCGGAGAAGACCTTCGAGCTGCGCCTCGAGGGCGACGACGAGACGGCGCCGCGCACCGTGGCGATGCTCTACCCGCCGCGCGCGATGCTGGTGCACGCGCGCGCGATGGCGGAGCTGCGCGCCTGGGCGGCACGCGAGAGCGTCCCGCTCGCCGACGTGATCGCAGCACTCGACGGCGACCGCGACCTGATGGTGAACTGGGTGCACCTGACGGGGCAGGCGAACGCGATCGTCGCGCGCGAGCTGGCGCGCGTGATCCGCGAGCAGCTCGCGCGTGCTCACTGCTCCGGAACGGCGAAGCTCAGGCTCGGGAACACTTCGGCGACCGTCGCGCGCACGTCGGAGTCGAGCGTCAGGAGTGCGGCGCCGGTGTTCAACGCCAGCGCGACGTAAACCGCGTCGTACGCCCGCAGGCGTGCGACACGAGCTACCTGGGCCGAGCGCTCGATCAACGGGCTGTCGACCGGGACGCCGTGAAACCGCGGCCCCGAGACCAGGAGATCCACGGTATCGAGGACCTCGTCGGGCTCACCGCGACGCGCGAGAGCGGCCAGCACCTCGACGCGAAAGAGCGACGGAACGAGAAAGGCGCGGTCGGCCGCGTATGCGTCGTAGAGATGACGCGCCGCGACGTGGTGGATCTCGCTGGGAGAAACCGCTGCGACGAAGACCGAGGCATCGAGGACCGCGTAGCTCAACGACGCCCTTCCGCCACGGCGACCACGGCGTCGAAGGGCTCGGAAGGCCGGGGGATCCGCACCAGCGCATTCATCATCACGCGCGCGGTGGCGATCTCCGTCGCGGTGAGGCGACGCGGTTCGTCCTCGACTGGAACGATCCGGGCAGCGGGTTCGCCATCGACCGTGATGACGATGGTCTCACCCGTGCGGCGTACCCTGCGAACCACCCCGGACAGGCCGGCCTTCGCCCTGGAGAGGTTCAACGATCGACTCGGACTGGGCATGGTGGACCAATCTGATCTGATACAACCAGATTGGTCAATAGCTCGGGGCAGAACAGGCTTGCCGCCCCGAAGACGACTGCGCCGCAATCCGACGAGCTCGATCCGGACCCCGCTTTGACACTTGTATGCGTTGCTCGTATGCCCAGGTGCGTGAAGCGCACCACGCTGGTCCTGGAGGACGCCTGCATCGATGGCGTGCGGCGCATCGCTCATCGCGAGGGGCGCCAGCTCTCCGAGGTGGTCAACGAGCTGCTCGCCGAGGGCCTGCGCCAGCGCCGCGCGCGACGCCGGCCTCCGCTCGAGCTGCCGCGCTTCGCCATGGGACGGCCGCGCGTGAACCTCGGCGACCGCAACGCGCTCGAATCCCTGATGGACTCGTGACCGCGTGGCAGGGCTCGTCGACGCGAACGTGCTGCTCTACGCCGCCAACTCGGACTCGCTCGAGCACGAGGCCGCGCGCAGCTTTCTCTCCGGAGTCGGGCGAGGTGGCGACGCCTGGTACTTGACCGAGGGGATCGTCTACGAGTTTCTCCGCGTGTCCACCCACCCGAAGGTGTTTCCGGCCCCGCTCGAGTGGCGGCAGGCAGTCGCGTTCGTCACGCCTGTCCTGGCGGCCGATGCGGTGAGCCTGCTCTATGCCGGTGACCGCCACTGGTCGCTGCTCGAGGCCACGCTCGCGGAGATCGCGCACCCGAGCGGCAACCTGTTCTTCGACATCCGTACCGTCGTGCTGATGCGCGAGCACGGTGTGCGCCGGATTTACACGACCGACACCGACTTCCTGCAGTTCGCCGGGATCGAGGTCGTGAACCCACTGCGCGACTAGCGCGCGCTCGTCGTCCGCCACCCGAGTCGAGGCGCATGGACACACTGGATCCGAGCGAGCCGGGACCCGCGCGACCGACTGCTCCGCACGTTGCTCGAGGAGGCGCGCATGGGCTCGGCTAGCGACGCCCCGACGCTGGTACGCGGTGCGCCGTGGGCGAGGCTGCCGGTCTACGTCGCGCTCGCCGCGGCGCTGTTCGCCGTCACGCCCGACCACCGGACGAATCCGTTCAACGGCCCGATCGTGATCGCGGGTCGGCTGCTGCAGGGCGAGGCGAGCCTACCCGACGGCATCGCCTGGATGGAGACCTTCACCTTCGAGGGGCGGCGCTACCTCGCGTACCCACCGATGGCGAGCTTCCTCGCCGCGCCGTTCGCCGCCGTCGCCGGTGAAACGCTCGGCCAGACGGTCTTCAACTCGCTGCTGATCTTCGTGAACGCGCTTCTCGTGGCGGCGGTGTTCCGCGCCGTGCCGCGGCTTGCGCCCTTCGCGACGCTCGCGAGCGTCGCCTACGTGCTCGGAACGCCGCAGCTCTACTCCGCGCGCTACGGGACGGTCTGGCTGCTGATGCACACGGAGGCGAACCTCTTCCTGCTGCTCGCGATCTGGTGCGTGCTGGCGCGGCGGGCGTACGCCTGGGCGGGGCTGTGCTTCTGCATCTCCGCGCTGACGCGGCACGCGGTCTTCGCTGCCGCACCGGCGTTCGCGCTGCTGGCGCTCTTCGACCCGGCGCTCTCGGGGCTCGCGGCGCGTGTCAAGCGCATCGTCGCCTTCGGTATCGGTGCGCTGCCGCCGCTGGCGCTCGTGCTCGGCTACCAGTGGTGGCTGTTCGGTGATCCGCTCATGAACACGTACAGTGCGACCTGGTCGCAGTGGGCGCAGCCGGTGCCGACGTTCGGGGCGGAGCACGTCACGAGGAACCTGCGATTCTACCTCACCGCACTGCCCGGGACGCACTCCGAGTACCCGTATCTGCGCTTCGATGCCGGCGGGCAGTCGGCGTGGTTCATGAGCCCGTTCCTGATCGGCGTCCTCGCGCCCGCGCTGCTCACGTGGCAGATCGCCGGGCTCTTCCCCGGTGCCGTGCTGATGTTCGTCTTCTACCTGTTCTACTCGTGGCAGGGCTACGCGCAGTTCGGCTCGCGCTACATGCAGGACCTGTATCCGTTCCTGCTGCCGCTCGCGTTCTCGGCCTTCGCGCGCCCGGTGCCGGGGCTGCGGCCTGCGCTGTACATGCTGGTCGGCGCGGCGATCGCGATCAACCTGTTCGGGCTGTACTGCGTGACGCAGTATCCGTAGGCGGAGCGTCGCTGGAGCGCAGGGTCGTCGACTTCGTCGCCTCATGGCTGGTGATCCAGGCCGGCGAGCTGTTGTGCGAAGCACGTCGACGGATCGAAGCGGCGGCATTGCGCTCCGCGCGCAGCTGAGTTTTGAAGGCGGCACAACCCTTCACCAGGAGCGCCGACCGTGCAGACCCGAG
Organism: Deltaproteobacteria bacterium; assembly: GCA_016874715.1. Lineage (GTDB taxonomy): Bacteria > Desulfobacterota > Binatia > UBA12015 > UBA12015 > VGTK01. The sequence continues at coordinate 14,948 of VGTK01000113.1, forward strand.
CCGCAGTCGCCCACAAGGCGGGAGACCCGCTGACCATCGAGACCGTCGACGTCGACGGGCCGCGTGCCGGGGAAGTTCTCGTCGAGATCAAGGCGAGCGGCGTGTGCCACACCGACGCGTTCACGCTGTCGGGTGCCGATCCGGAGGGACTCTTCCCGGCGATCCTCGGGCACGAGGGGGCGGGCGTCGTGCGCGAGGTCGGCGCGGGCGTCACCAGCGTGGCGCCGGGCGACCACGTGATCCCGCTCTACACGCCGGAGTGCCGGCAGTGCGCCTACTGCACGTCGGGCAAGACCAACCTCTGCCAGGCGATCCGCGTGACGCAGGGCAAGGGCGTCATGCCCGACGGCTCGAGCCGCTTCTCGCTCGGCGGCAAGCCGGTGCTGCACTACATGGGGACGTCGACCTTCTCGAACCTCACGGTCCTGCCGGAGATCGCGGTCGCGAAGATCCGCAAGGACGCCCCGTTCGACAAGGTCTGCTACATCGGCTGCGGCGTCACGACCGGCATCGGTGCGGTGATCAACACGGCGAAGGTCCGTCCCGGCGACAACGTCGTCGTGTTCGGGCTCGGCGGCATCGGGCTCAACGTCCTCCAGGGTGCGCGCATGGCGGGCGCCGGCATGATCGTCGGCGTCGACACCAATCCGAAGAAGAAGGCGCTCGCCGAGAAGTTCGGCATGACGCACTTCGTGAACCCGACCGAGGTCGAGGGCGACCTCGTGCCCTACCTCGTCGATCTCACGAAGGGCGGCGCCGACTACAGCTTCGAGTGCATCGGCAACGTGAACGTCATGCGCCAGGCGCTCGAGTGCTGCCACAAGGGGTGGGGCGAGAGCATCATCATCGGCGTCGCCGGCGCCGGACAGGAGATCGCGACGCGCCCGTTCCAGCTCGTCACCGGGCGCGTGTGGCGCGGTACCGCCTTCGGCGGCGCCCGCGGCCGCACCGACGTGCCGCGCATCGTCGACTGGTACATGGACGGCAAGATCGACATCGACAGCCTGATCACGCACGTCATGCCGGTCGCCGAGATCAACCACGCCTTCGAGCTGATGCACCAGGGCGAGTCGATCCGCAGCGTCGTCACGTTCTGAGCGGAGCGAGCGCCGTGCGCAGTACGCCGCCCGCGAACTGGGAGCTGCTGGAGGCCGAAGCCGAGCGGCTGCTGCCGCAGATGGTCTTCGAGTACTACGCGGGCGGCGCCGGCGACGAGGTCACGCTGCGCGACAACCGCGCCGCGTTCGCCCGCGTCAAGCTCCGGCCGCGCATGCTGTGCGGCGTGGAAGAGCCGGCGCTCGCGACCACCGCGCTGGGCCAGCACCTCGCGATGCCGGTCGCCGTGGCGCCGATGGCCTACCAGCGCCTCGCGCACCCCGACGGTGAGCTCGCGACCGCGAGCGCGTGCGGTGCCCTCGGCGTGCCGATGACGCTCTCGACGATGGCGACCGCGAGCGTCGAGGAGGTCGCATCGGTCGCGACCGGACCGCTGTGGTTCCAGCTCTACGTGTGGCGCGACCGCGGCGCGACGCGCGCGCTGGTCGAGCGCGCCGCGGCGGCGGGCGCGAGCGCGCTGGTGATCACCGTGGATGCCCCGCGGCTCGGCACGCGCCGGCGCGACGTCGAGAACGGCTTCGCGCTGCCCGCGGGCGTGCGGCTCGGCAATCTCGAGGGACTCCTCGGCGCGGATGCCGCACCGCCGTCGATCGACGACGGCTCGCAGCTCGCGGCGCACTTCGCGGTGCTGAACGACCTGCAGCTGACGTGGCGCGACCTGGAGTGGTTCCGCTCGCTGAGCCCGCTGCCGATCGTGCTCAAGGGCGTGTTGACGGCCGAGGACGCGCGTCTCGCCGCCGAGCACGGCGTCGACGCGATCGTCGTCTCGAACCACGGCGGCCGCCAGCTCGACGGCGTGCCGGCGACGCTCGACGTGCTGCCCGAGGTCGCGGAGGCGGCCGGCGGCCGCCTGGAAGTCTGGATGGACGGCGGCGTGCGCTCGGGGACGGACGTCGTGCGCGCGCTCGCGCTCGGCGCGCGCCTCGTGCTGCTCGGACGACCCGTCCTGTGGGGGCTCGCAGCGGGCGGCGAGCAGGGTGTCGCGAGCGTCCTCGACCGGCTGCGCGTCGAGATCGAGGAGGCCCTGCTGCTCTGCGGCTGCCCGTCGGTGCACGACGTGACGCGCGCGCACGTCGTGCGCGGCAGAGCGGGGACGTCGGGATGATCCCCGGCCGGGAGCGCGTGAGCCGGGCGCGCCGCCGCCTGATCGATCTCGTGCGACGCGCGCAGGCGCGGCCCCAGCCCCCTGTGCTGCCCGGTCCGCGCGCGACCCGCGACGACGTGCGTGTCGCGTACCGGCTCCTCCTCGGGCGCGAGCCCGATCCCGAGGGCTTTGCGTTCTGGATCGCGAAGCTCGGCACGATGCAGGCGACCGAGCTTGCGCGCCACCTTCTCCATTCGGTCGAGTATCGGCAGCGCTGGCTCGCGCAGCTCGGTCCAGCTGCGGACTTCGCGAAGCCCGATGCGCCGCCGCCGACGTGGTCGCCGCTCGCCTCGCAGCTCGTCACCCAGGCGCAGGTCGACTCGGTGCTCTACTGGCGCTGGTGCGACGAGATCGGGGAGGCTCCGCGCCACCACCGCAAGCAGTGGGAGTACGTCTACCTGCTGCAGGCGCTCGATTCGGCCGGCATGCTGGCACCGGGCACGTGCGGTCTTGGCTTCGGGGTTGGCCGCGAGCCGACGGTCTCGGTGCTCGCGAAGCGCGCCTGCCGCCTTCTCGTCACCGACCTTGCCGCCGACGCGGCCGCGCGCGGCGGCTGGCGCGGCAGCCTGCAGCACTCCAGCTCGCTCGGCGAGATCCACCATCCCGAGATCTGCGACCACGCGACGTTCCGGGCGCACGTCGAGCACCGCGTGCAAGACATGCGGGCGATCGACGCGGACTTGAAGCGCGCGGGCTTCGACTTCGTGTGGTCGCTGTGTGCGCTCGAGCACCTCGGGTCGCTCGAGGAGGGCCTGCGCTTCGTGCGTGAGAGCCTCGCCTGCGTGCGGCCGGGCGGGCTCGCCGTCCACACCACCGAGTTCAACGTCTCGTCCGACGACGCCACGATCGAGCGCGGTCCGACCGTGCTCTACCGTCGCCGCGACGTCGAGGTGCTGGCGCGTGAGCTCGCGCGCGAAGGCCACGACGTGCAGCTCAACCTGCACCCCGGCGACGGTCCGCTCGACCGCCACTACGACGTTCCACCCTACGCGAGCGACGTCCAGATGAAGATCCAGGTGGGCGCATTCGTCACGACGTCGCTCGGGCTGGTGATCCGCGCTCGTGGCGGGTGATCGCGGAGCGTCTGCGTTCCACGATCGCCTTCTCGCCTACCGCAGGCCCGGGGGATCGCGCTCCTCGCCGCTGCCCGACTTCCACATCGGCGCACACGCGGCAGTCGCGGGCCTGTGCCTGCTGACGCGTGACGCCCGCCGCGATCGGACGTACTTCCCGAGGGTCGAGCTGGTCGCGCCCTGACGCGTGGGCGACCCGCCGCCTCACGCCGTCAGAAGCTCCGGAACGACCCCTCCTGCCCGGTCGTGCCGCGGTCCACGCCGGCGCCCATCGCGGCCATCGCACCGCCACCGAGGTTCTGGATCGCGTTGCTGCCCGCGGCCACCGCTCCGCCGTCGACGACCAGCGCCTCGCCGGTGACGAAGGTCGCGTCGTCGCTCGCGAGAAACAGCGCGGCGCCGGCGATGTTCTCCGGCTGCCCGGCCTCGGGCCACGGCTGGAACTTCTCCAGCACCGCCCGCATGGCGTCCTCGTTGCCGCGGTGGATCAGCGGCGTCAGGATGCCGCCGGGACAGATCGCGTTCACACGGATGCGCTCCGGCGCCAGCTCGACCGCGACCGCGCGCGTCAAGTTGATCACGGCGGCCTTCGACGCCGAGTAGGCCTGCGGGCCGTCGCCGCCAGACATGCCGGCGATCGACGCGGTGCTGAGGATCACGCCGCCCTGACCCTGCGCCTTCAGCACGCGCGTCGCGTGCTTCATGCCGAGGAACACTCCCTTCACCAGCACGTCGAAGGTGTAGTCCCAGTCGGCCTCCTCGATGTCGGTGATCGCGCCGAACGCGCCCGCGACGCCGGCATTGTTGAACATCACGTCGAGGCGGCCGAAGGCGCTGGTCGCGAGCGCGACCGCTGCCGCGACGTCGGCCTCGCGCGCGACGTCGGTGCGGATGAACCGCGCCTGCGCGTCGGTGCCGGCCTGCCGCGCGAGCGCAAGCGTCTCGTGCCCGGTCTGCTCGTTGAGGTCCGCGAGCACCACGCGGGCACCTTCCTCGAGGAAGCGCAACACCGTCGCGCGCCCGATGCCGTTGCCCCCACCCGTGATCACCGCGACCTTGCCATCGAGCCTTCCTGCCATCGTGTCGAACCTCCGGGCGCGACCCTATCGGCCGCGCGTGCGCGGGTTCAAGCGCTGGCACGCCGTGCAGCGATCTTCTACGACGAACGGCGCGTGCAGCGTCGAGCCAGCGAGCGTCACAGCAGCCGGGTCGTGGCGACCTTCGTCGTCGTCGCGGGCCTCGCGCTCGGCGCGGGCGCGGCGGGCGTGGCTGCAGC
>VGTK01000114.1 GCA_016874715.1 Deltaproteobacteria bacterium
CGCGGCAGCAGCGGCAGCGGCGGCTGGTCGAGCGGGCGCACCAGAACACCGGCGCCGTCGAGCGCGACCCTGCGCACCGCGACCGCGCGCTTCTCGAGGTCCACGCGCTCGACGTCGACCTCGAGGCGGCGCCACGCCAGCGCGGGCTCGCTCTCGTCCGGCACGTCCACCTGTACGTCGCGCAGCACGATCGTCCCCGACGACAGCGGCAGCATGTCCGGCTCGAGGTGGACCTGCAGCTTGCCGTCGAGCCGGCCGCGGAAGTCGCTCCAGCCGATCTCCGGCGCGTGCATCTGCAGGCGGTCGAGCGGCAGGTTGTCGAGCGTCGCGGTCGCGGTGATCGCGAATCCCTCGCCGCGGTTCGCGACGTCGGTCTCGAGCTTGACGGTGCCGTCGCCGAAGCGCGCCTCGATCGTGCCGGCGCCCGGCGCCTGATTCTCGTCCTCCGCGCGGAGGCGGAAGCCGTTCAGCTCGATGCCGTCGACTGAGAGCGACACCCGCTGCGCGGGCTCGGGTACGCGGTCGAGCAGCTCGAGGCGCCCGTCGCGCAGGCTCGCCCGGTGGACGACCACGTTCCACGGCGGGGCGGCATCGGCCTCGGGCGCCGCGGGCGGCGGCTCGGGCGGGGCGTCGACCGCGGCCGGACGGAGCTGCGGGACGATCACGCTGCCGTCGCGCCGTCGCTCGACGTCGATCTCCGGCCCGTCGAGTGTCACCTCCTCGATGCGAACGATGCGCGACAGCAGCGGCCGCCACGCGAGGTCGACGTAGAGCCGCGCGAAGGCGACCCGCGGCGCGGCATCGCCGGGTTTGGCGGAAGGAGCCGCTTCGTCCCCGGTCGTCGGGCTTGCCGCGGCCGCGCCCGTAGTCTCGGCCGCGTCGGTCTGCGCGGGTGCGTCGCTCGGCGCGGGTGCGTCGGTCGGTGCGGGTGCGTCGCTCGGTGCGGGTGCGTCGGTCGCCGCCGGTGCGTCGGTCGCCGCCGGTACGTCGGTCGGTGCGGGTGCGTCGGTCGCCGCCGGTACGTCGGTCGGTGCGGGTGCGTCCGTGGGAGACGGCACGTCCGTGCGAGCGGGCGCATCCGCAGGGGCGGCAGCACCGGTCGCCGCCGCGTCGGCTGGTGCGGGGCCGTCCGCCGTCGCCGGCACCCCCGGACGGTCACCGATCAGCTCGACCCCCTCGACTGCGATCGCACCGCGCAGCAGCCAGAGATCGACGTCTGCGACCTTCACCGTGCCGGCGAGGAACGCCCCGCCCTGCGACGCGATCACACGCTGCAGGGCGTACGGCAGTACCACGCGAACGCCGATCAGCAGCGCCACGACGACGTAGAGCAGGATCGCCCACCAGCGGCGCCACAGTGAACGCGGGCTCGCTGCGCGGGTCGTGCCCTCGGGGCCGGAGTGCGAGTCGCTCGTCGTCATCGCGTCGTCACGCGAGCGCGCGACGCTTCCGACGCCGCCCCGCTGCTCGTACCGGTCGAGAGTGGCAAACGACGCGGCGTGCGCAAGCGGTCGGGCTGCGCCCCGCCGACGTCAGGATCCCGGCCGTGGCGCGCGCCGCCGACCGGAGCCGGGTGCCATCAGCACGCGCGCCGGGCCCGTCGCCATCGCGACCACCGGCACGGGCGTGGCGTCGCCGGTGACGGGCACCCCTTGCGCTACGCGACCGACGGCGGCTGCACCCGCACGAAGTTCGGGTAGCGCGTCACCTCGACGTAGCCCATGCGCCGGTAGATCGGCTCGCCCATCACCGACGCCTGCAGGCCCGCGACGCGCGCACCGAGGTCGAAGCCCGCGTTGCCGGCGGCGCGCGTGCACAGCTCGGCGAGGCCCTTGCCGCGGCCCTCGGGACGCGTACCCACCCAGTACACGCCTGCGACGCCGTGCGTGACGATCACCATGGCGCCGGCCGCGACCGCGCCGTCGACCTCCGCGACGAACGTCACGACGTGCGGCGCGCGCAGCACGTCGAGCGTCCCGACGAGCGCCGGCCCGCACTCGACCGGCATCCCGTAGGTGGCGTACGCAGCACCCATGACCTCGCCGAACGCGCGCGCGTCGTCCGCGCTCTCCACGCGACGGAGCGCGACGCCGGCCGGCGGTGCGCCGTCCGGCAGCCGCCGGTCGAGCACCATCGCCGGCGGGCTGCCGAACGCGTTCAGCCCGGCGGTCGCCGCCGCGCTCGCGAGGTCGGCGTCGGCGTGCGCGCGGCAGATGACGCTGTAGCCGCGACCGCGCGCGCCGAAGAACGCGTCCGCGCCCGCGAGCACCGCTTCCGCGTCACAAGCTTGCGCTCCGCCGGTGCGGAAGGCGCCGTTCACCAGCACCGGCAACGGGTGGTTGCCGGCGAACCGCAGCAGCCCACCCTCGTCGTGCACGGAGCCGCCGGCGCGCCTCGCGAGCTCGCGGTTCGCCTCGGCGAAGTTGAGATCGCAGAGCTCGATCAGCTCCTGCCGGCGGCGCTCGTCGGATCGCATACCGCGCACGCTACCGGTGCGGGCGGCCCATCGACAACCGCGTCGTTCCCACGTCCATCCGCATCGGACGCGGGCAGACAGGTCTCCCAGCCACCGCCGAGCGCCTTGTTGAGCGCGACCGGGCTCGACGACACCGTCGCGTCGCTGCGCACGAGCTCCGTCTGCGTGAGGAACAGGGCCCCCTGCGCCTGCAGAACGTCGAGGAAGCCGGTGAGGCCACGCGCGTAGAGCGATTGCGCGAGGTCGACTGCGCGCTGGTTCGCGTCGACCGCGGCGGCGAGCGTCGCGCGCCGGTCCCGCTCGCGGGTGTAGGCGACGATCCCGTTCTCCGCCTCCTCCAGTGCGCCGAGGATCGCCTGCCGCCAGCCGAGCAGCGCCTGCTGCTGGCGCTCCTCCTGCACCGCGATGTTGGCGACGATGCGCCCGCCCCGGAAGACCGGTCACTGGATCGTCGGCCCGACCGACCAGCACTTGGTGCCCCCGGCGAACAGGTCCTTCGCCTCGAGGCTCTGCAAGCCCGCCGCGCCCGTCAGGTAGAAGCGCGGGTAGAGGTCGGAGGCCGCAACACCGATGCGCGCGGTGGTCGCCGCGATCTCGCGCTCGGCACGACGCACGTCGGGCCGGCGGCGCACGAGGTCGGACGGCAGCCCGTCGGGCAGACCCGGTGGCGCCGCCGGGATCGGTCCGGGCGGCGTCAGCTCCGCGAGCAGCGTGCCCGGCGTGTCGCCGAGCAGAACGCCCAGCCGGTGCACCGACTGCCGGATCGCGGTGCCGACGATGAAGCCCAGCACGACCGCGATGCCGAAGTTGATCGAGATGCCGGTGTACTTCATGAAGTAGTCGACGGTGATCTGCTCGAACTGCTCGCGCGTGTAGGCCGCGAGCCCGGTGACGCGGGTGATGCGCGCGGTGAGCTCGTTCAGGTCCTGTCCCGGCTTCGCCTTCACCAGCACGAACGACAGCAGGCGGCGCTCGGGCGGCGCGTAGCCGAGCGCGCGCGAGTAAGTGGTGTAGACGATCGGCTGCGACTGGAACGTCCGGCTGTTGTCCGAGATGCCGACCACCGTCGCGCCCCGGTCGTTGATCTCCAGAGTGTCGCCGACGGCCAGCGGCACGCGTGGCCCACCCGGCACGCGCGGCGGCTTCGCGAGCTTGTCCTCGGCACCCACCGCGTCGACGATCACGCCCTCGGCCCGGCGCAGGTCGGCCAGGTCGCCCGCGACCATCGACGGCGGGCCGCCGATCAGCGTCGCGTCGTCGAGGCCGATCGCGTTGACGGTCTGGAAGTTGCCGTCGTCGAGGCGGGCCTTCAGGAGCCCCTTGTAGAGCGGCACCGCCCACTCGACGCCCGCGACGCCACGCACGTTGAGCAGCTTCGTCGACTGCATCGGCTTGATGTCGTCGATGAACTGGACCTTCGGGTCCATGACCCATACGCCGGGCAGGCGAAGGTCGGTGATCGCGCTGTACGTGCGCGTCATGAGGCCGGTGAAGATCGCCGCCTGCTGCGTGATGAGCAGCGAGGCGAAGGTGACTCCCATGACGATGCCGAGGTACTTGGCGCGGTCGCCGACCAGCATCTTGATGGCGATGCGGTTCACGAGCGGGGTGCCTTCCTTCCCGCGACGCGGCGCGCGCGCCCGGCCTTGCGCCGCGCGGGCGTCTCCGTCCTTCGGTCTCGCACGGCGGCGCTCGCGCGCAAGCCCGCGAGTGAGAAGCGCGTGACGTACTCGGCAAGCGCCGGCACCTGCGCGCGGCCGATCCGGACGTCCGGGTGCAGGCGCGTGATCACCGGCTCGCAGTGCCGGTAGAAGAGGCACTGCCCGGTAATGCTGAACGCGCCGGTCCGGACCGCGTCGTCGCTCACGCCAGCGCCCATCAGCTCGCGCACGATGCCGAGCAGGCGCTCGCTGCTCTGGCGGATGTGACCGGAGACGAGCTCGTCGAGCGCCGCGGTGGGCTCGATCATCTCGCGCGCCATGATGCGCCCGTGCCAGGCGGGCCGCCCCTCGTCGAGCAGGTGCATCAGGAACCACTCGACGTGCGCCCGCAGCCGCTCCTCGGCGGGCGCGCCCGGCGGCGGCTCGTGCGGCGGCGTGCCGCGGTTCTCCTGCTCGGCGTAGCGGATCACCGCGCGGTAGAGCTGCTCCTTGTCGGAGAAGTGGTAGTTGACCGCCGCGATGTTGGCGTCGGCGCGCCGGCAGATCTGCTGGACGGTCGCGGCACGGAAGCCGTGCTCGGCGAACACCTCGCCGGCCGCCTCGAGGAGGCGCCGGCGCGTGCCCGCTGCTCTGGAGGATGCGGAGGACATGAAACGATGATTTCAAATCCTCTTTTGAAGTGGGTGTTTGGTCGAGTCAATCCCCCTCGCGTGCCGCACCGTGCGTCGCGGGGGCGCTGCGAGGCTGCGCAGGATGGCCGCGCCGGCGCAGCTCGCGCACCAGCAGCAGGGCCATCACGACGCTCGCGAGGACGTTGCCCGCGGCGATCGTCGCGAACACCCCGGCCTCGCCGAGCCCGGCGCGGACGCACCACAGGGCGACCGCCAGCACGATCGGGACACGAACCGCCATGACGACCAGCGGCGGCGTCGCGCGCCCCAGCCCCTGGAACGCGAACGCGAGCACCATCGACAGCCCGACGAAGGGGTACGACGGCCCGATGATGCGGAAGTACGTCGTGCCGACGGCGAGGATGCCCGGGTCGTCGGTGAAGATCCCGAGCCAGCGCGACGGCCGCCACCACAGGAGCGCACCCGCAACGATCAGCAGGCCGACGATCAGCGAGCAGGCCGCGCGGACGTAGCGTCCCGCGAGCTCCGGGCGCCCCGCGCCCGAGGCCATTCCGACCAGCGTCAGCACCGCGGCGCTGACGCCGAAGGCGAACGACAGCAGCAGGAAATCGAGCCGCGTGCCGAGACCGTAAGCCGCGAGGTCCGGCGTGCCGAGGCGCGCGACGACACCGGTGAGCACCATGATCCCGACGTAGTTGATCGTCGTCGAGAGCGACGCCGGGATGCCGATGCGCAGGATGGCGCGCAACGGCTCGAGCTCGACCCGCCGCGGCAGGATCCGCGGCCGGATGGCGCCGTTGCCGCCGAGCAGGAACCAGGCACGCGGGAGCGACGCCAGGAGCTGGCTCACGAGCGTGGCGAACGCCGCACCACGGAGCCCGAGATCGAGCCCGAACATGAACAGCGGCGTCAACACGACCTGCATGCAGAGCGACACCGTCGACCAGATCGCCGGCACGCGGACGTTGCCCTCGCCGCGCAGCACGCTGTCGAGCATGCCGACCGTGAAGGTGATGATCGCGCCGCCAAACAGCACCTCGGCGAACACCACCGCGCTGGCGAGCACGTCGCCCTGCCCGCCCATCCAGCCCAGCACGTGACGCGCGCCGAGCAGGATCAGTGCCGCGAAGCCGATGCCGATCGAGAACGCGAGCAGGAAGCCGTGTTCCGCCGCCGCCGTCGCGGTCGCAGCGCGGCGGGCACCGAGCGAGCGCGCGATCACCGACGAGACACCGCCGCCGATGCCGCCCCCCATCGCCGTCATCGCGACCATGGCGATCGGGAAGACCAGCGACACCGCCGCGATCGCGTCCGCGCCGAGGCGGCTCACGTAGTAGGTGTAGAGGACGTTCGAGATCGCCGCGATCAGCATCACCAGCGTCGTCGGCGCGGCGAGCCGGGCGACGGCGCGCAGCGGTTCCTGCGCGAGCAGCTGCTCGGGGGTACGGCGATCGGTCATCGGTGGATTTGGCTGCGCCGCGACCGACGAGAAGCGGCGGGAGGCACGAGACGTCCGCCGGCGCGGTGCGAGGAGGGCACCGGGAACACGTACGGTTCCGCGCGTCGCGCGGTCAACCGGGCGCCGTCGGGCGCCGTCGCACCGGGCTCCGGCGATGTTCCCCCGCATTGACCTGGCCCCGCGACGTCGATGTATGATCCGCGCCCAATGCCGAACGATCGCAAGGCAAGAACCATCACCCCGGACGAGGCCGCCGCCCTCGTGCAGCCCGGCCACTGGGTCGACTACGGTGGCGCGCTCACCCAGCCGGACCTCTTCGACCAGGCGCTCGCGCGTCGCAAGGACGAGCTGCGCGACGTCAAGATCCGCACCTGCGTCACCATGAAGCCACGCGCCGTGGTCGAGTGCGATCCCTCCGGCGAGCACTTCCTGTGGTTCAACTGGCACTTCTCCGCCTACGACCGGGCGAAGAACATCGACGGGCGCTGCAACTACATTCCGATGAACTTCGGCGAGGCCCCGGACTACTACCGCCGCTTCATCGACCCCGTGGACGTCGTCTGCATCAAGACCTGCCCCATGGACGAGCACGGCTGGTTCAACGTCGGACCGACCGCCGCCTACCTGAAGGCGGTGACCGAGCGCGCCCGCGTGGTGATCGTCGAGACCAGCCGCGCCGTGCCGTACGCGTTCGGCGAGCAGGTGGCTCTGCACGTGAGCGAGGTCGACTACGTCATCACGGGCGACGACGCGCCGTTGCCTCAGCTCCCGAACCCGCCGGTCACCGAGATCGACCGCCAGGTCGCCGAGCGCATCATCCCCGAGATCGAGGACGGCGCCTGCGTGCAGATCGGCATCGGCGGCATGCCGAACGCGGTGTGCGCGGTGCTGCGGGACTCGGGCCTGAAGAACCTCGGCATCCACACCGAGATGTTCGTCGACGGCATGGTCGACCTGATCGAGAGCGGTGTCGTCGACGGCTCGCGGAAGAACATCAACCGCGGCCACGCCGTCTACACCTTCGCCGGCGGCTCGCAGCGCATGTACTCGTTCCTCGACCGCAACGCCGCGACGCAGTGCTTCCCGGTCGACTACACCAACGACCCGGCGATCATCGCGCGCAACGACCGCGTGGTGGCGATCAACAACACGACGCAGATCGACCTGCAGGGACAGGCGGCCTCGGAGTCCGACGGGCACCGGCACCTGACGGGCACCGGCGGGCAGCTGCAGTTCGTGCGCGGCGCGTACGCGTCGCGCGGCGGCAAAGCGTTCATCTGCCTCGCGTCCACGTACGAGCGCAAGGGACAGCGCAAGAGCCGCATCGTGCTGAGCCTGACCCAGGGCAACGTCGTGACCACGCCGCGCACCGACACGATGTACGTCGTCACCGAGTACGGGCTCGTGAACCTGAAGGGCAAGTCGCTCGCCGAGCGCGCGACGGCGCTGATCTCGATCGCACACCCGGACTTCCGCGAGGAGCTCGAGCGCGACGCCCGGCTGGTGGGGCTGGTCCCGCGGCGGTGGGGCTGACGAAGACGCGGCGTGCACTTCCGGCAGGAGGCGCGCCGTGTCAGGCTCACGGCCCATGAACCCTGCCGCGACCAAGCGTCTCGCCCCGTGCCCGAGTTCCCCGAACTGCGTCTCGAGCCTCGCCCCGGACGACGCGCACCGGGTCGACCCGATCCGCTTCACCGGCGACCCCGCCGCGGCGCTCGCGAAGCTGCGCGCGGTGATCGAGGCGATGCCGCGCGCGGCCGTCACGCGCAGCGACGGCGACTCGCTGCACGCCGAGTTCACCAGCTGGCTGCTGCGCTTCGTCGACGACATCGACGCGGTGGTCGATCCGGACGCCGGCGTGATCCACGTGCGCTCGGCGTCGCGCGTCGGCTACTCGGACCTCGGCGTCAATCGCAAGCGCGTCGACGCGATCCGCGCGGCGTTCGCGTCGGCGCGGTGATGCCGCGGCCCGGGCGGGGTCGGGATCCACGACGAGCGGCGTCCGCAGGGCCGATCTTCAATCCGACCGCGCCTTGAAGAAGACACCGTCGTTCCTGATGGCCGTCGAGTGCGTCGACTCCCAGCACTGCGCACCATCGCTGCGCGTGAGCCTGGCCCTCACCGGGAGCGCGGCGATCGGCAGCACCGGCGTCTGCAGGTCGGCGCCCTTGCCGTTGACGCGGAGCGACGCCTTCCCTGGCTTCGCTCCCTCCCGGAGCCCGAGCCACAGCACTCCGTCGGGATCGAGGGCCGGATCCCGGTACGCGTAGCCATCCCTCGTGCTTTTCCAGCAGGCGCTCGGACCGCAAGTGCCCCCGGCGGGCGCCGTGAGGTCCAGCAGCAGGTTGCCGGTCGCGTCGAAGACGCAGAGGGTGAATGACGTCGATCCCGACACGGGGTCGCCGAAGTCCGGCACCCTGGCCACGCTGTCGTCGTTCCGCCACGACCATTCCACGCGATCCCTCGCCGGGTCGGGCTTCTTCGTGATCTGCAGCAGGCCGCGCGGCGAGAGCGCCGGCTGGCAGCTCGGATCCGGGGGGACGAGATGCGTGCAGACGCCGAACGCGTCGCAGGCGTCCGTCGTGCAGACGCTGGCATCCGCCGTACACGGAGCGCCGCTCGGCTGCATGGACAGACAATCGGCCGTGCAGCAATCGCCGTCGAGGGTGTTGCCGTCGTCACACACCTCGTCGAGCGTGACGACGCCATTGCCGCAGCCGAGGGCCGCGACGGAGATCGTCCCGTCGGTGTAGAGCGCGCTGACATCCCACCCCAGACCAGGGCCTGGATCCGGGAGGACCAGGCTCGTGAAGCGGACGGAGACCGCCGTCGCACCGATGTTCTCGAAGAGCGGGAACGTGTCGCCTTGCTGGAACACGGCCCCCGGGTCCGCGCGCCACTCGAGCGTGCCACCGAGGTCGCTCGCCGTCGCGGCGGCGAAGTGCAAGCGGCTGCTGCCATGCAGCGCCAGCACGCCGCCGTTCAGCGCGAGGTAGCTTCCCACCCGAACCGTGCCCGTGCCACGGATCTCGAGCTCCCGTCCCGCGACGTCGACGCCGCCCTCGAGCTCGAGCGTGGCACCCGTCGACGCCTCGAAGCGCGCGTCGCTCGCCAGCTCGACCGGCACGGCGACGGCATGGGCCCCGGCCTGGGCCTCGGCGAAGGCCGCGCCGGCGTCCGCGCCGAGCGCGATGGCCCCGCTCCCACCGATGACGTAGCGATGCGGACTGCGGAAGCGCAGGCCGCGCACGGTCCACAGGCGATCCGTCGTGATCGTCGCAGCCGCCCCGATGGCACTGCCGAAGTTGGCGACCTCCTCGTCGGTGTCGGGACGGTTCCAGTAGTGCCAGCTGGTGAGCGTCTCCCAGCTTCCCCCCGTCGGCGCCGTCCATCCTCGCTCGCCCGGCGCCGGTTGCTCGACGGGATCGAGCACGCTCGTGAACGTCACACCGGCGTCCGAGCCGGTGCCGAGGAAGTTCCCGAGCGCATCGAAGCGCAGGACGCGGCCGCCCACCTCGCGCACCAGCACCTCGCCGCCGACGCCTTGCGCGAGGCCGTTCACCGTTCCGAGGGCGGCGCCGTCGAACGTGCTGCCCATCACGAACGAGCCGAGCGGCGCGTCGGCGTGCTGCGTCTTCTCGTGGCGCAGCACCTGGTTGCCGGCGGTGGTCAGGTAGTGGATCGGAGTCGCGGTGCGGAACGCGGGAATGCGATGGAACGTGACGAGGTTCGAATCGTGTCCGCGGGGCGGCTTGTGATCGACGCCGGGCTCACCGGTCAAGTCGAAGGCCGTTCGCGAGGCCACGACGAGGTCGTCGCCGTCGAAATCGAAGTTCAGATACTGGAACGCTTCGTAGGTGACGTTCGGGCTGTAGAGAAAGATCTGCTCGACGTCCCAGTGCAGCAGGTCCTTCGAGGACGACATCGCCGCGGTGTTGCGGATCAGCTCGGGGGAGATCCCGGGCGTGGCTTGATGCGCCGGGAGGACGGGGTTCGACAGGACGTAGAACCGCTGCGACACCGGGTCGTACGCCGCGCCGAACTTCTTGTCCGCGCCAGGGAGTGCGACCCAGTCGGCGTCGGTCGGATCGGCCACGGCACCGTTGCCCGTCGCCCGGATCAGCACGGTGTACGGCAGGCCCTCGACCTTCGGCATCACCACCACACCCGTCTCCGGCGACGCCACGATCTGGGCTTCGGTGATCGTCAATCCCGGGCCGAGCGGGCCGGAATCCGTGTCGGCGGCGGCGGACGGGCCCGACCACCGCGTGGCGTCGAGGAAGTCCCGGTTCGTCGCAACGCTCATCAGGCGCTTGCCCGCGACGGCCGTCCAGAGCCGCCCCGCGTGGACGACCGGATCGTGCGGCGTCCCACCGAAGGTGCCGGTCTCGAGCAGGCCGGTCGTGCCGTCGACGGGCACGGTCCAGCTCGAGCCGCCGTCGCTCGACCGCCGGATGACGATGCTGCCGGGGGCCGCCGTGTAGCCCCACAGGAACACGTCGCCGCCGAAGGCGAACAGGCTGCCCCGCTTCATGTCCATCATCGGCGTCGGCGTCAGGTCGGTCCACGTCTGCCCCTGATCGGACGAACGGAAGACGTACGTGGTCCCGGTTGTCTCCGCCGGCGGCAGCAGATCGCTGCCGAACAGGTTGAAGGAGAGCAGGTAGTCGCCGTTCGGCACGACGACGATCGACGGCGACGTCGTGTAGATCCGATCCGGAGGCAG
Organism: Deltaproteobacteria bacterium; assembly: GCA_016874715.1. GTDB lineage: Bacteria > Desulfobacterota > Binatia > UBA12015 > UBA12015 > VGTK01. Next base: position 10,955 of record VGTK01000114.1, read on the forward strand.
GCCGAACCCGGAGATGCTCGCCGGTGAGATGCGCCAGTACACCACCGTGCCGGGGACGTCGTTCAGCGTCTGAGCGCTCGCGACGCCCACGCAGGCCAGCAGCAGTGGCAGGAGCAAGGCTGCTCGCACGCGAGCCACTCGACGCAACACACCGGCGAGGCCGCTGCCGCGACACGAGCCGAGAACCTCTCGGATGAACATGGATGCTCCGTTCATGGACCTGATGCACCGGACACTGTCGGAAGACCGTTACCCGCGCGGCGCGAGGCTGCGCAATCCTGGTCCATCGCCGGGTACTGCCTGGCTCCGGACCGGCCAGCTCCCACTGTCCCGCGCGGCGTTCGCGAGCGCGCGGCGAGCCAGGGGGCACGCGGGCCAGGATGCGCTAACTCGTCAGAAATTGACATCTGAAAGCATACGATCTAGGAGAGATCGTATGCGCACGACGCTCGACCTCCCGGAGGATCTCCTCGAGGAGGCTCGCCGCCTGCTCGCGTTCAAGTCGAAGACGGACGTGGTCGTGTTCTCGCTACGCGAGCTGGTACGCCGCAAGCGCATCGAGGAGATCAAGAGCCTCGCGGGCAGGATCACGCTCGACATCGACACCGAACGATCACGTCGCCGTCCCCGAGAGCAGCCGCCGTCGCCACGACGCCGATGATCTTCGTCGACACGTCCGTGTGGGTCGCGTTTCTCCGCGGGCGAGACGCGACGCTGGTCGAGCAGATGCGCGCCGTGCTGGATTCGGAAGAGGTCGCGCTCGCCGCACCGGTGCGCATCGAGATCCTGTCGGGCGCCGCGCGACAGGATCTGCCGCGGCTCCGACGGCTCCTCGGGGCCTTCGCCCTCTTCGTCCCGACCAACGACACCTGGCAGCTGGTCGATGACTGGCTCGACCGGGCGGCGCGCTCGAGCCAGCGCTTCGGCGCCATGGATCTGCTGATCGGGGCGCTGGCCGCAGAGCAACGAGCAGCCCTCTGGTCGCTCGATCGCGACTTCGAGCGCATGGCACGACTCGGGCTACTCGGACGCTACTCTCCTCCCGCGTAGCGCCCGGCGCCGGTCGCTTCGCCGGCGCCTGCGAAGTAGATCGCATTCAACGCGCCGTCGTCGCGAGCGACGCTCGTCACGATGAGCGCGAACACCGGAGCGCGACCCGATCCACGCCGAGGGTACCCGGCCCCACTCTCGTGCGGTGGCGTGGCCTCGCTCATTCTCCGGAAAGCTCCTCGCACAGGTCGACGAGCGGAACCGCCTCGACGCCCTCGGCGATCGGGAACCGCTCGCGCCCGCCGTGCACGACGCTGCGGCGCTCCGGACGAACCGCATCGCAGGCGAGGTGGAAACCGCGCTCGATGCGGGGCGCGAGCCCGCGCTTGATCTCGATGGCCCACGGCGCGCGCCGGCCGGGCAGCTTCAGCAGGAGGTCGATCTCCGCGCCGGCCGACGTACGGTAGAAATGAGCGCCGGTACCGCCCGGTGCGGCGGCGATCAGCGACTCGACGGCCAGGCCCTCCCAGCTGGCGCCGGCCACGGGATGCCCGAGCAGCGCTTCGTGATCGCCGATGCCGAGGAGCGCGTGCACGAGGCCGCTGTCGCGCACGTAGACCTTGGGCGACTTGACGAGGCGCTTGCGGACGTTGCCGTGCCAGGGCGCGAGGCGCCGCACGAGCAGCAGGTCGACGAGGAGATCGAGGTATGAGGCGACCGTCTTCCCGTCCACGGCCAGGGCGCGCGCGAGCGCCGCGGCATTGAGGAGACCACCCTGCTGGTGCGCGAGCATCGTCCAGAGGCGGCGCAGCGTTTCCGCGGGGATGCGCGGCCCGAGCTGCGGGATGTCACGTTCGAGGTAGGTGCGGACGAAATCCCTGCGCCAGCGGAGGCTCGCGGCGTCGGAGCCGGCCAGCAGGCTTTCGGGGAACCCGCCGCGCAACCAGAGCGCCTGCAGCCGCGTGCGGCCGGCCTCGCTGGCGTCGAGTGGAGCGAGTTCCAGGTATCGGATGCGGCCGGCGAGCGACTCGCTCGACTGGCGGAGCAGGTCGATCGACGCCGAGCCCAGCACGAGGAAGCGGCCCTTGCCCCGTCCGCGCCGCCGCCCCGCGTCGATGAGCCCGCGCAGGTTGCGGAACAGCTGCGGGGTGCCCTGGATCTCGTCGAGGATCACGAGCTTGTCCGCGTGCTGCGACAGGTAGAGCTCGGGCTCGGACAGCTTCGTGCGGTCGGCGTCGGACTCCAGGTCGAGATAGATCGACGGCCGCGCCCTGGCCACGTCGAGGGCGAGCGTGGTCTTGCCGGCCTGACGCGGCCCGAGCAGCGCCACGGCCGGGGACTCGTCCAGGGCGGTTGCGAGCGTGGGCAGAAGCCGGCGGGGAATCATCCTTGCAAATATGGAGCTCGGCTCCAGTAATGCAAGGATATTGCCCCCGAACGCAGCGTCGACCGCTCCGACAGCCGGTGCGTGAACGGAGGTCGCCCGCCGGCCGCCGGGGACCCTACTGCGACATGTAGATGCCGCCGTTCGGCGACACCGTCTGCCCGGTCATGAAGGACGCCCCGGGCCCCGCGAGGAACACCGCCGCGGACGCGATCTCCGCCGGCGTGCCGAGCCGCCCGAGCGGCGTCTGCGCCGCGATCAGCTGCTTGTTCGCGTCGTCGAAGTTCACCAGCAGCGGGGTGTCGATGAAGCCCGGCGCGATGGCGTTCACGAGCACGCCGTACGACGCCGCTTCGCGCGCCGTGGCTCGCGTGAAGGCGAGGATCGCGCCCTTCGCGGCGCAGTAGTCGGGCGCACCGCCGAGCGACGCGGTGCCCATGATCGAGCCCATGTTGATGACGCGTCCGCCGCGCCCGCTCGCGCGCATGCGCGGCAGCGCCTCGCGCGTGCAGTAGAACGTTCCGTACAGGTGGATGCGCAGCATGCGGTCGAACATCTCGTCGGTGATGAGCTCGGTCGTCCGCGCGTGCGTCTTCACGCGCCCCTCGGTCATCATCTCCATGACCTGCGCTGCCTGGATGCTCTTCACGTGCTCCAGGTAGGCGGGATCGGAGTGCACGATGCCGGCGTTGTTGACCAGCACGTCGACGCCGCCGACCGTCTCGTCCATGCGCGCGAACGCGCTCTTCACCGACGCCGAGTCCGCGACGTCGCACACGGCGCTCGCCGCACCGGTCGTGAGCTTCGCGCATGCGGCCGCGGTCTCCGCGGCGGTGGCCGCGTTCACGTCGGTCGCGAACACCTTCGCCCCCTCGCGCGCGAAGGCGATGCAGATCTCGCGCCCGAGGCCCGATCCCGCGCCGGTGACGAACGCCGTCTTTCCCGCGAGCTGCATCTCGTACCCTCCGTCGCGCCCCGCTCACAGCGAGCGTGCGATCAGCTCCTTCATGATCTCGTTCGCACCGCCGTAGATGCGCTGCACGCGCGCGTCGGCGTACATCTGCGCGATCGGGTACTCGAGCATGTAGCCGTAGCCGCCGAAGAGCTGCAGGCAGTCGTCGATCACCTCGCACTGCACGTCGGTGCACCAGAGCTTCGCCATCGACGCGGTCACGTTGTCCATGCGGCCTTCGAGCAGCGCCTCGATGCAGCGATCGAGGAACGTACGCGCGACGACGGCCTTGGTCTTCGCGTTCGCCAGCACGAAGCGCGTGTTCTGCATGTCGAGCAGCGGCTTGCCGAAGACCATGCGCTCGCGCGCGTAGTCGGCGGTGATCTGCACCGCGCGCTCGATCGCCGCGACTGCGTTCACCGCGATCAGCGTGCGCTCGTACGGCAGCTCGGTCATCAGCTGGTAGAAGCCGCGGCCCGGCTCGCCGCCGACGATCGCGTCGGCCGGCAGGTGCACGTCCTCGAAGAAGAGCTCGCAGGTGTCCTGGCCCTTCTGGCCGATCTTCTCGAGGATACGTCCGACGCGGAAGCCCTTCGCGTTCTTCGTCTCGAGTAGCAGCAGCGAGATGCCGCGCGCGCCGGGCGCGTCGCTGGTACGCGCGACGACGATCACGAGGTCGCCGAGGTAGCCGTTCGAGATGAAGGTCTTCGCGCCGTTCAGCACCCAGTGGTCGCCGACGCGCTCGGCGCGCGTGCGCACGCCCTGCAGGTCCGACCCGCCGCCGGGCTCGGTCATCGCGATCGCGCCGACCATCTCGCCCGACGCGAGCCTCGGCAGGTAGAGCCGCTTCTGGTCTTCCGTGCCCTGCTTCAGGATGTACTGCTGCACGATCGCGTGCACGCTGATCGAGAACGCGGTGTCGCCGACCGCGGTCAGCTCCTCGATCATCACCGTCTGGTGCGCGACGCTGCCGTCCGACCCGCCGTACTCCGACGGCACGTCCGAGGCGAGCATCCCGAGGGCACCGGCCTTGCTCCACAGCTCGCGGTCCACGTGCTGCTGCTTCGCCCAGCGCTGCTGGTGCGACGCCACCTCGGCCGCGACGAAGCGGCGCACCTGCGCGCGGTACTCCTCGATGTCGGCAGTTCTCCAGGACGCGGGCATGAACACGGACGGGGCCATCTCGATCTCCTTCTGCTGCGGTCCGACCTGCTGCGCGTGACGGGGCGGATGCCGCGCGTCAGGCCAGCGCGCGGCCGATGAGGATCTTCTGGACTTCGCTGGTACCCTCGTAGATCTGGCACACGCGGACGTCGCGGTAGATGCGCTCGACGGGGAAGTCGGCGGTGTAGCCGTAGCCGCCGTGGATCTGGATCGCGTCGGAGCACACGCGCTCGGCCATCTCGCTCGCGAACAGCTTCGCCATCGCAGCTTCCTTGAGGCACGGCTCGCCCGCGTCCTTCAGCGCCGCCGCGTGGCGTACGAGCTGGCGCGCGGCCTCGATCTTCGTCGCCATGTCGGCGAGGCGGAACTGCACGGCCTGGTGCTCGAAGATCGGCTTGCCGAACGCGACGCGCTGCTTCGCGTAGGCGAGCGCCGCCTCGAAAGCCGCGCGCGCCATGCCGATCGACTGCGACGCGATGCCGATGCGTCCGCCCTCGAGGCCGGACAGCGCGATCCGGAGGCCCATCCCTTCGTCCCCGAGCCGGTTCGCGACGGACACCCTGCAATCCTCGAACAGGATCTGCGCGGTGTCGCTCGCGTGCTGGCCGAGCTTCTCCTCGATGCGCGCCACCGTGTAGCCCGGCGTTGCGGTCGGCACGACGAACGCGCTGATGCCCTTCTTGCCGGCGTCCGGGTCGGTCACGGCCATGACGATCGCCAGGTCGGCGTTCTTCCCGCTGGTGACGAACTGCTTGACGCCGCTCAGCACGTAGTGGTCGCCGTCGCGGCGCGCGGTGGTGCGAAGACCGCCGGCCTCCGACCCGACGTGCGGCTCGGTGAGGCAGAACGCGCCCAGCATGTCGCCACGCGCCAGCGGCTTCAGGAACCGCTCCTTCTGCTCGGCGTTCGCGAACGCCATCAGGATCGAGCACACCGGGCAGTTGTTGACGCTCACCACCGTGCTGGTCGCACCGTCGCCCGCCGCGATCTCCTCGAGCACGACCGAAAGGGTCAGGTAGTCGAGGCCGGCACCGTCCCACTCCGACGGCACCGCGACGCCATGGCAGCCGAGGTCGGCGAGGCCGCGCAGCTGCTCCTTCGGGAAGTGGTGCGTGCGGTCCCACTCCGCGGCGCGCGGCGCGATCTCGGCCTCCACGTAGGCGCGGACCGCCTCCTGCACCGCGCGCTGGTCGTCAGCGAGCCGCATCGTGTGCCGCACCCGACAGCACACCGCGCAGGAAGCGCACGATGCGCTCCACCGCCGGCAGCCCCTCCGGAAGGATCGAGCCCATGAGCTGGAAGTCGTGGTACATCGCGGGCTCGGTCTCGAGCGTCGCGTCGACGCCGGCATCCTTCGCACGCGCCGCGAAGGCGTGGATCTGGTCGCGCAGGACCTCGAGCTCACCCGCCTGGATCAGCAGCGGCGGCAGCCCCTGCAGATTCGCCGACGCGAGCGTGATCGCCGGCGACACGATCTCCTCCTCGGTCGCGTACAGGTGCGCCCACGCGACCAGGTTCGCGCGGGTCACCATGTCGAAGCGCTCGTTGGTGACCATGCTGCCGCCCGCGGCGAGCGGATCGACCCACGGACAGAGCAGCGCCGCACCGGCCACCTGCGGCTCGCCCGCGTCGCGCAGCGCGATCATCGTGGCGACCGCGAGCGCACCACCCGCCGAGTCGCCCGCGACGGCGATCCGCCGCGCGTCGACGCCGCGCGCACGCAGCCAGCGCACCGCGCGCAGACAGTCGTCGTGGCCAGCGGGGTAGCGGTGCTCGGGTGCGAGCCGGTAGTCGACGGCGAGCACCGGCACGCCGGCGCCGGACGCGATGCGTGCCGTGAGCTCGCGGTGCGTGTCGAGCGAGCCGCTGACGTAGCCGCCGCCGTGGAAGTAGACGATCGCCGCGTCCGGACCGCTCGACGGCACGCGCACCGGCCACACCCAGCGGCAGGGCACGCCGTCCGCCACGACCGGCTCGAACCGCACCGCCTTGCGGAGCGCCGGCGGCAGCGCGCTCGGCACGGCGGCCTGTGCGGCGCGCACCCATTGCGGGCCCCTCACCAGCCCGCGGGCCATCATGCGACGGACCATCGCCTGGAAGAACTCGGTGCGGAACGACCAGCGCGGGTCGAGCGGACCGCTCGCGCGGCGTCGCCGCACGACCTCGACCAGCGCGGACGCCGCAAGGCCGCCCGTCTCGAGAAGCTGCTTCATGATGCGAGGGTCCTACGTCTTCGCGCTGCGCTCGTCCACGCGGGCTTCAGCCGCCGCGCGGAGCGCTCTTGTTCACTCCGGTCAGCTGCCGGAAGCGCTCGTCGAGCAGCCGCGCGAGCCAGGTGCGGAAGCGCTTCTGCACCGCCGGCCCGTCCGGCAGACCGGCGCTCCGGCTCAGCAGGTCACCGACCAGCGCGTCGCCGAGCATCGCGGCCGCGACCAGACGCACGATGAAGTCCGCCTCCTCGCGCGGTGGTGTCCGGCTGCCGGCCGCGCGCACCTCGTCAGCGAGACGCCGGTGCACGGTGTCGGCGAGGACGCGCAGCACATCCTGGTGCGGGACCGTCCCGCGCGCGCGCTGCGGCGCGAAGTCGCCGAGCGCGGACCAGGCGAGGAGCCGCGCGTGCCCGGACTCGCCGAGCGTCGCGAACACGCGGTCGAGCACCGCCTCGGGCGACGTCCCGCGGTCGGGGTCGGAGATCGCGCGCATGACGTCCGCGTTGAGGGCCCCCAGGGCGGAGCGGCCGAGCGCCTGCATGAGCCCCTCGCGGCTCTCGAAGTGGTGCAGGATCGTCGGGTGCGAGATGCCGAGGTCGCGCGCGATGTCCTGCAGGCGGATCGCCTCCGGGCCGCCTTCGGCGAGGCGGCGCTGCGCCGCGGCGAGGATCTCGTGGCGGGCCTCCTCGGCGGTACGGCGGCGCCGTGTCGGGGCCCTTGGAGCGGGCTGCTTCTTTTTCGGAGGCACTATTGACAATCCTGTACGTAGCCGGATACTGACAGTCCTGTCAGCAGCTACCACGTCGCCACAGGATGGTCACGGGAGAGACGCCAGGCCTCGCACGACGGTCACGGGAGAGACGCCAGGCCTCGCACGACGGTCACGGGAGAGACGCCAGGCCTCGCACGACGGTCACGGGAGAGACGCCATGCACGAGATCGCACCGCCCCCGCCCCGCAAGCGTGTCCAGCCGCTACGCGCGCTGCGCGCGATCCGCGAGCTGATCCGCAACCCCGACGACACCGCGAAGGTCTTCGACATCATCGACGCGCTGTCGGGCAATGCGGGCGAGCGCTCGTTCCAGCGTTTCGTGCGGACACCGGAGGGGCAGCACATCCTCACCGAGCAGCGCAATCTGCTGGCGACCCTGGACGACCACGAGGGCCTGAAGCGACTGCCCGCGGGATCCCTCGGGCACGTCTACGCAGACTTCGTGGCGCGCGAGCAGATCACCGGACAGGGGCTCGCCGACGCCAGCATGACCGCCGCGCGGCGCGAGCGCGCGCTCGACCCCGATCGCGAGCGGTTCTACGCACGGCTGCGCGACATGCACGACCTGTGGCACGTCGCGACCGGCTACAGCCGCGACCTGGTCGGCGAGGCCGCGCTGCTCTCGTTCAGCTACGCGCAGACCCGCAACCGCGGCGTCGGCTTGATCGTCGCCGTCGCGTGGCTCAAGGCGGGACGCGAGCTCGCGTACGCGCGCCCGCTGATCGAGGACGGCTACCGCCGCGGCAAGCGCGCCGCGTGGCTGCCGGCACAGGACTGGGAGTGGCTCCTCACGCAGCCGCTCGCCGCCGTCCGCGAGCGGCTCGGGCTCGGCGAGCCGCCGGCCTACGAGCAGCAGCGCTCGTCCGGCGCACCGGTGCTGGCGGCCTGACGGCCTCGCGCGACGGCCGTCAGTCAGCCGGAGCCGGGCCGCGCG
>VGTK01000115.1 GCA_016874715.1 Deltaproteobacteria bacterium
GAGCGCGGCGAGCAGCCCGCCCGCCGCGGTGCCGCGGCGCTCGCGCAGCGCCGCGAGACGCACCAGCGCGTACACCGGCACGACGATCAGGGTGAAGAAGCCGACGTACACGCAGCTCAGCGCCTGCAGCCCGACCGCGAGCGCGAGCGCTCCTAGCCAGCCGACGCGTCGCCGCTCCAGCCACAGGTCGACGCACAGCAGCGCCAGCGGCAGAAACTGGATGCCGAGATACTGCGGCTGCGGGATCGTGCTCGCGCGGAAGAAGGTGAATGTGTAGGCGGCGCCAGCGAGGAACGCGGCCGAAGAGTCACGCGTGTGGTGGCGCACGTAGAGGAACATCGCCAACCCGGACAGCACGAAGCACTCGAAGGCGTACGCCTTGAGCAGCACGAGCGCGCTGCCGCTGAGCGCCAGCGCGGGTGCGGTCACCGGCAGGTGCGCGAGCATGTTCTCCGAGCCGGCGATCGTGTTTGCGGCCGGGTGGAAGATGTTGCCGTCGTAGATGCGCGATGGATCGGTGAGCGCTGCGTGCGCGATCCACGCGAGGATCCAGACGTTCAGGTGGAGATCGGCGTCGATCATGCTGCCGATGGCACCCGGCGCGTGTGGCAGCAGGTCGTGTCCGAGGAACCACGGACGGAGCACGAATGGCGTCGCGAGCGCGTACAGCAGCACCGCCACGAGCGCCGGGACGATGCCGCCGTCGCTGCGCGCTTCCGTGGCGGCGGGTGCGCCGGTCCCGTGCGCGCCGCCCGTGGGCGACGCGGTCACGGCAGCTCCGTCGCGCGGAGCCACGATCCGGACTGCAGGGTGAGCGCTGCCGGGCTGCGCCGTCCCTGCGCCCAGCGCAGCGTGAACGGGCCCGCATCGCCGGTCGTGAGGGTGCCCGAGAGCGACACCGCCGCGTCGCCGGCAGGCAGCGCAAGCGTCGCCGGCGAGCCGTTCAGCAGCACGCTCGTGCCGTCGCCGCTCGCCCGCGCGACGACGCTCGCCGTGGCGCCGGCGGGTGCGCCGAGGTCGAGCGCGAGGCCGGTGCGCGCGTCGGCGTTGCGCACGCGCAGGAAACCCTCGACCGCGTAGGTCCGCTGCGCGGCGAGCGACAGGGTGAGGGCGGGCTCCGGTGCCGGCGCGTCGCCGTCCGCGCGGACGACGTCCGCGTGCAGGTGTGCCACCCGGCTGGCGCCCGCCGCGTGGAGGGCGTCGGCGAGCGATGGTGCGTCTCCGGCCCCGATCCCGACGTTGCCCGAGATGTGCGTCTCGGCGAGCACCTTGGCCGACGAGAAGCCGATGAGCCCGGCGCCGGTGGCGCCGAAGTTGTTGTTGGCGATCAGCACCGAGCGCCAGGTCTGCGGCGTCCCGGTCAGGCGGATTCCGGTCGGGCGCGCGGCTCCCGCGCCGGCGAGGGCGGCGTCCGGGCCGCACGTGTTGCCGGAGATCGTCACGCCGGCGAAGCCGCCGCCGCGGTCCTCGATCTCGATGCAGGCGAGGTTGCTCCGCGGCCCGGTCTTCTTGCCGATCTGGTTGTCGGCGACGACGATCCCGCCGTTCGGTCGGCCGCCGCGCGGGTTCACCAGTCGGATGGCGCTCGACGGCCCTTCGCCGGCGGAGCCGATCACGACGTTGCCCTGCACGATCAGGTTGGTCGCGTTCTCGATGCGGATCTCGCCGGTGACGATCAGGTTCGCCAGGTGGTCGTGGTCGAAGGCGCCGAAGTCCGTGCAGTGACCGCCGCAGGCGCCGCAGCCGCCGTCGTCGTCGCACGCCGCACCGTCGCAGGTGCCGCCGCCGCAGCGGCCGCGCGAGTCGAGGAAGACACCCCGTGCCGCGTAGTTCCCGTCGAGGTACAACCCGGCCACGTTGGCGCCCGCGCCGGCGATCGCGTGGACGGCCGGCGCGCTCGAGCGCGGATTCATGGTGAGCTGGTTGCCGACGATCACCTGGTTGCCGATCGTGTCGTGGATCGACAGGACGGCACCGGCGCCCTCGCCGCTCGTCCCGAGCTGGTTGCCGGTCCAGACCGAGTTCAGCGACGCGTCGTCGACCGCGTTGTCGGAGCAGCGCACGAGCGTGTTGTCGTTCGCCGTCACACCGCCCGGACGGCGGACCTCGAGGCAGTCGCCGCCGCAGCCCTGTATCCAGTTGCCGAGTACCTGCGTGTTGAAGCCGATGAAGCCGCCCGGTGTGACGGTGAGACAGGTGTCGCGCCGCTCGGGCGAGCCCGAGCCGAAGATCGCGTTGTCGGCGATGACGCAGGGACCGCTCGCGAGCGTGCAGTCGAGGCGCACCAGGGACAGCGGATCCCCCTTGCCGGGCGGAGTGCCGCGCACGGTGTTGCCCCGGAATTCCCAGCGGGCGCCGCCGCGTTCCGCTCCGCTCGACTCCCAGGCGGTGGCGGCGACGCCGTTCAGGTCGAAGTCGCAGCCGCGGACGCTCCAGTCGTCGAGCGTGGCGCTCGTACGGAACAGGGCGCGCACGCCGGGAAGCGCCACGAAGCCGCCGCCGCTCTCGCAGCGCAGCGACACGCGGCTCCGCGGCTCGACGCCGTCGCCGCCGATCGCGCAGCGGACGCCGGACGGCACGACGATGGCGCCGCCGCTCTGCCCGAGGCTCTCGTACGCGCGGCGCAGCGCCGGTGCGTCGTCGGTGCGCCCGTCGCATACGGCGCCGAGCTCGCGGACGTCGGTGTCGGCGGCGGCCGCGCGTGCGCCGACGCACGTCACGAGCGCCGCGCAGGCGAGGAGCAGTTGCGCGGTCTGCGGTCGGAGTCCTGCGCGTGGCCCGGCGTGGGCTCGGATCATTGCAGATATCCAAGCGCGCGCAGCTTCTCCCGGACCGCCGGGTCCTTGATCTCCGGCATCGCGGCGACGTGCTCGCCCGGATAGCGCCACAGGCAGACGCGCACGCCGGTGTCCGGCGGTGCGCACGGCGGTTCGGTCGCACTCGTCACGCCGGCGGCGGTGAGATCGACGACGTCGCCGGTGGGGGTGGCACCGTCCTGCCCGAGCGCGATCGCGGCTGCCGCAACGGGTCGTCCGTCCGCGGTGGCGACCAGCTTCAGCTCGTCGTTGCGCGCGATGTTGCGCGGGCTCAGGAGGCGGTCGAAGCGGAAGCCGGTGCCACGCGCGTCGACGGTCGCCTTCGCGGTGAGGTTCTCGCCGCTGGTCGACAGCGCGAGCCGCGGCTCGCCGAACGGCGACGTCCGGTCGAGGGTGAGGAACGTGCCGCTGCGCGGCTGGCTCTCGAGCCTCAGCTCGACCTTCGCCGTGCCGGCGGCGGGCCCGACGACGCGGACCTGGTACCCGCGCCGACGCAGCGGCGCGCGTGCCTCGGTCAGGCGCGCCTCGAGCTTCGCGAGATCGTCGGGGCGCTCGGCAGCGAGATTCCGCTTCTCCTCCGGATCGTTCGTCACGTCGAACAGCTCGCGCTTGCCGGTGTCGAGGCTCTCGATCAGCTTGAGCCCGCCGACGCGGATCGCGTACCGGGTCGGGAACTGTGCCTGCGTCGCGGTCGCGATCAGGTCGTCGCCGGGGTCGTTCGGCGCGGCGAGGACCTGCGACAGCGGACGCCCCTCGAACGTCGAGGGCGGCGGGAGCCCGGCCCACTCGAGGAGCGACGGTGCGAGGTCGATCATGCGCACCGGACGCTCGACGACGGTCCCGGCGGGCACGGTACCGGGTACGCGGACGATCAGCGGGACGTGCAGCAGCTCGTCGTAGAGCGACTGCCCGTGGAAGAACTCGCCGTGGTCCCAGAACTCTTCGCCGTGGTCGGCCGTGATGACGATCGCGGTGTCGTCGAGCTGGCCGCGCTCGGCGAGGGCCGCGACGATGCGCCCGATCTGTGCGTCGACGTAGTGCAGGCCCGCGTCGTAGAGCGCGATGATCTTCTTCCGGTCGGCCGCGTCGTACGCGCTCGCGTCGGCACCTTCGACGTGCGCGTACGTGTCGCCGATCTTCCCCGCGTAGGCCGGGTCGGCGAACCGGGCGATGTGCTCCTTCGGCGGCGAGTACGGCGTGTGGGTGTCGAGGTAGTGCAGGAAGAGCACGAAGCGCTCGTCGCGCCGGCGTTCGAGCCACTCGAGCGCGCGGTCGGTGATCGCCTTCGCATCGAGGTCTCCCGACATCATGACGTCGAACGTGCCCGGCGGCTCCGCGTGCTTGCCCTGGCTGAGCCACAGCGGGATCCAGGCGTTGTTGACCACCGCCGCGCTCGGGAGGCCCGCCTTCGCGACCGGCTCGAGCAGCGTCTCGACGTCCTTGGTCGGGAACACCGTCGAGGTGAAGAGCTGGGGGATCGACGGCAGCGTCATCGGTGCGTTCGCGAACGCGTTGGTGAAGCGGACTCCCCCGGCCGCGAGCGCGTCGATGTTCGGTGTGGTCGGCCTGCCGTAGCCGTAGGCGCCGACGTGACCCGCGCGGAGACAGTCGATCGTGATGAGCAGGAGATTCCGCACGCCGGGCGACGGCGTGGCGCCCGCGTCGGGATGCTGCACGATGCGCGGCGCTGCAAAGTAGACGTTGGTGCCCTTGGCCGTCTCGGCATCGCCTTCGTTGATCGTCGCCAGCCGCAGGGTTCCCTTGCGCCCCGCGAGCGCGGCGAGGTCGATGCGCTCGTCGAACCAGCGACGATCCGGCTTCTGCTGCCGGAGGTCGATGCGCCGTTCGACGAGTACGGTCTCGCGGCCGCCGTCGGCGTCGGTGAAGGTGACGCGCACGCGCCCGGGCTCGGCGAGCTCGGGCGTCTCGGTCATGAACGCCGCGGCCTGGAACGCGTAGCCGAGCGAGAGCAGCGCGCGCGGTGGGATGTCGACGGGCACGGCGATCGCGCCCGGCAGCGGCACGTGCAGCCCCGCGCGGGTCTCGCCATGGCCGCCGCGATAGACGACCTTCACGTCGCCGGCCAGCGGACCTGCCTTCTCGAGCGCGGCGAGCATGTCCCACGTCGTGCGCAGCGGGGGCGTTTCGGCCGCCGGGGGCGTCGGCGCGGGCTCCGGCGGTGCTGCGGGAGAGGGGCCGGGGAGCAGGGCGACGAGCAGCAGGAGCGCGGTCGCTCGGACGGCCAGGCGCCGGGGCATCGCGGCGAAGCTACCACGGTGCTCCGCGAGTGTCGACGCGGCACGCGCCCGCGGCACGCCCCCGACGCGGGTGACGCCGCGGTCACGCGCACGACGCGCGCGACGCCGCGGTCACGCGCACGACGCGCGCGACGCCGCGGTCACGCTCAGGGCGCGGGTGACGCCACGGTCACGCGCGTCACGGCGAGCGGTGTCTCGGGTGCGTCTGCCAGCGCGATCGTCAAATCATAGTTGCCGGCCTGCGCCGGGACGTCGAGGGCGAGCGTGACGCGAGCCGTCGCACCCGGGGCGAGCGCGATCGGCAGGATGGCGCGCGTGCGCTCGACGTGTGCGACCCGCCCCGCGCCGTCGTGCCAGCGCGCCTCGACCGGCAGCGGCGCGATCGGCGGGCTCTGCGCGTAGATGCGAGCCGTCGGGTTCGCGACGCCGAGCTCCAGCGTGCGGCGGCCCGGCTCGACGGTGCGCGTGTCTGCCTCGGGTACGTGCGCTGCGAGCAGCGCGGGATCGTGGTCGACCGGGACGGGGCTCCGCATGCGGAACAGCAGCAGGCGGTCGGTCTGGCCGAGGAGCTGGAGGCGCTCCGCGATCGCCTGGTCGACGTCGATCAGGTCGGTGAAGAACCGTACGCGCTTCGGCTCCATCCGGTCGGCGCGCAGGAGGAGCGTCTCGAAGCCCAGCGCCACCAGCGCGTCCACGGCGCTCGCGCGCGGCAGCGCGGCCGCGAGCGCGCTCACCTGCCCGGCGAGCGGCGACGGGAACGAGTTGTAGCAGGTCGCCACCGGCCGCGCGCTGAAGCTCTCGAGCATCAGGTAGCTGCCCGACGCGACGCTCCCTGAACCGCCGCCATGCGGCAGGTCGAGGATCGCCCCCCGGGCGTGGGCGCGCAGCAGCTCGATGTCGGCGTCGGGCGGCCGCGCGCGGAACGCGGCGAGGTCGAGCTGCCCGCCGAAGCTCGCGACCGCGAGCGCGGGCAGCCAGCGCTCTGACATGACGAGCACGCCGAGCAGCGCCGCGACGCCGGCGCCGAGCGCGCGGCTGCGCCGCTCCGTGATCACCAGCACCCCGTAGCCCGCGAGCAGGGCGGCGGGCAGCACTGCCACCCGGCCGACCGAGGCCATGGCGCGGACCGCGTCGAGCCCCGGCACCACTTGCTTGAGCGCCAGTACCGGCGACGGCAGCTCGAGGCCCGCGATCGGCAGCGTGCGCATCGAGCTCCACACCACCAGCACGGCGGCGCCAAGGAGCGCCCAGCGTGGGTCCTCACCCTCCTCGTCACGGCGGCGGCGCATCCGGTCCGCGAGCGCGACCGCGACCAGCACGAGCAGGACGCAGCCGGGGAACCCTTGACCGCCCGGGGCGTACTGGTCGGGCGGCATGAAGCTCGTCCCCTCGCGCACCAGCACGTCCCACGTCGCGCGGGTCTGGAGGTAGGGCCGCAGCACCACGAACGCGATGCCGGCGACGAGCGCCGCCGCGACGGCGAGCGGCGGCAGCCAGCGCGCGGCGTCGCGGCGGAACCGCCAGACGGCACCGGTGCCGTAGGCGGCGAGCACGAGCAGCACGCCGAGCAGGGCGTAGAGACTCTCCAGGACCGTCAATCCCAGGAAGACCGCACAGCCCAGCGCATTGGCGAGGCCGCCGCGCGCGAACGTGCGGTGCAGGAACAGCAGGGCGAGCGGTGCCCACAGGTCACCGTGGATGAACGGATGGCCGCTGTCGCGGATCCGGCCGGGCTCGAGGCAGAACAGCAACCCGGCGACGAAGGCGGCTGGGTCGCTGCGGGTGAAGTGCCGTGCGCAGAGGAACATCGCGATCCCGGGGATCCACAGCGTCAGCACGAGCATCGCGTTGTACGTCGCGATCGGGTCGCCGGTCAGCGCGAGCGGCATCGTCGCGAGCAGGCTCGGACCCAGCATGTGCTCGCCGAGCGTGTACGCTTGCGGCAGCGGGTGGCACTGGCCCTCCGCCCGGAGGTGCGCGGGCCGCGTGAGCATGCGCTCCGCGTTGCCCGTCACGACCCACAGCACCATGGTCAGGTCGAGGCGTCCCAGGGCGACGTAGGTGTCGCCGACGTGCGGATTCTCCGGCAGCAACGTCGCGGGACCCGGCAGGACGGCGCGGAACTGCCACAGCGCGACGCCCAGATAGACGATCGCGGCGGCGAGGAAGCTGGCGGCACGGGAGCGGCGCATCGCGAGTTGGCGTGCGGGCCGTCTACCACGGTACGCGCGGGCTGGTCGATGGCCCGCAGGGGGCCCGCAGGGGGCCGGCTCGGGTCAGGAGGTCGACGGGATCTCGATCGCGCGCGTCGCGACCACGCGATCGGGGTCGGCCGCGCGCGCCACGTCGACGACGTAGTGGCCCGGTCCGGCCGGTGCGGGCACCGTGAGGGTGATCGGGAAGCTCGCGCCGCGCGCGAGCGCCATCGGCAGCAGCGCGCGTACGGTCTCGCTCCGCACGAGCTGCCCGGCGCCGTCGCGCCAGCGTACGACCAGGTCCTCGGGAGCGATCGGGTCGGGCAGCCGGAAGGTCGCGTCGCCGCGGTTCGCGATCTCGACCGCGAACCGGGCGGTGCCGGCCCTCGCGTCGCGCACGGCGCGCGCGGGCGGCGTCTCGACGCTCGTCAGCATCCCGTAGTCGGCGCGCGTCGCCACGTCGGACGACAGGCTGTAGGTGAGCAGGCGGCCGGTCTTGCCCGCGGGCCGGATGCGCTCGGACGCGTCGAGGTCGCGCAGCCCGTCGAAGAACGACTGCAGGTCACGCGGGTCCATGCGCACCTTGTCGAGGACCAGCGTGCCGAAGCCGAGCGCGGCCAGCGCGTCGGCGGCCTCGTCGCTCGGTAGCCGGCGCACGAGCTCGTTGATCTGCAGCTGCACCGGCGAGACGAACGAGTTGTAGCAGGCCGCGGTCGCGCGCGGGTCGTAGGCGTTGAGCAGCAGGTGCGGGGCCAGGTTCGATGCGGCCGGGGTCTCCATGAGCGGGAACGGCACGTCGAGCACCGCGCCGCGCGCGGTGCGGCGCAGGAGCGCCACGTCGGCGGCCTTCGGCGTCGCCTGCCAGGCGTCGAGGCGGTACGACCACACGTTGAACATCGGCTTCGCGAAGCGGCCGTCGTAGAGGAACAGCACCGTGAGCGCGGTCGCCGCTGCGGCGGCTCCGGTCGCCACCAGCGCGCGGCGACGCTCGATCAGCAGCAGGATGCCGTAGCCGGCGAGGAACGCCCAGGCGAGATTCTGCGCGATGCCGATCGCGTTCAGCGCACGCACGGCATCGAGGCCGGGAACGAGCGGCTTCAGCAGCTCGATCGGCGACGGCAGCAGACGGTCGGTGAAGGGCAGCGGAAAGCCGACCGTCGAGCACCACGTCACGATGACGCCGCTGGCGAAGAGCGCCAGGCGAGGATCCTCGCCTGCGACGCGGCGCGCGCCGCGCATCCGGTCGACCAGGCCGAGGGCCGCGAGGCCGAGGATCATGACTCCCGGAAAGTAGATCGAGCCCCATCCGTAGTCGGCGAGGTTCATCATGATCGACGTGCGCCCGCCGAGCAGCCGCCAGGTGTCACGCGTCGCGAGGTACGGGCCGAGGACGGTCCACGCGACGCCGAGCACGATCGCGCTTGCGAGCACGATCTTCGGCAGCAGCGACGGGAGCTGCCGGAAGTGGCGCACGGCGAGCGCGCTGCCGTACACCAGCACGATGATCGCGCAGCCCAGCAGCGGGTAGAGGCTCTCGACGACCTCGAGGCTCACGAAGACCGCGAACAGCAGCGCGTCGCGCCAGCGCCCCGTGGTGAACAGGCGGTGCAGGAAGAGCACCACGAGCGGCACCCAGAGATCGCCGTGGACGTAGGGGTGGGACGGGTCGACGATCCGGCCCGGCACGAGCTGGAACAGCATTCCCGCGACGAAGGCCGCGGCCGGGCTGCGCGTGAAGCGGAACGACAGCGCGAACATCGTGAGCGCCGGGATCCACAGCGTGAGAACCAGCGCTGCGTTGTAGCTGACGATCGGGTCGCGCGTCGCCAGGTACGGCAGCGCCGCGAGCAGGCTCGGGCCGATCATGTGCTCGCCGAGCGTGTACGAGCGCGGCAGTGGATGGCACTGCCCGAAGCCCGCCAGCAGGTTCCACGGCTCGGTGGTCAGGATCGCCGCGTTGCGCGACACCACCGAGACGACCATCGACTGGTCGCGGTGGTCGAGCAGCGTGAGGTCCAGCTCGCGCGACGAGGACCAGTCGAGCAGGGCCGGATACGGCAGCAGGGTCCCCGGCGACGGCAGGACCGCGCGCACGACGAAGAGCGCGATGACGAGGTAGCCGAGCGCCGCGAGCGCGACGCAGAGCCCGGTGCGCGACCGGAGCGAGCTCACCGACGCGCTCAGCTCTTCTCGACGACCACGAGTTGCGAGATCGCGATCAGCGGAACGCGGTAGGGCAGCCGGACCAGCAGACGGGCCAGCGCCAGCGGTGTCACGTTCGGAAACAGGAGCCCGCAGCGCTGCGGCCGGACTGCGCGCCCGGTCGCGGCGCGTACCAGCCGCCGCACGTGGCCGGGCGAGAAGAGCAGCGACTTCCGCTCCTCCTCGCGCGTCAGGCCGAGCACGATGTGCCCCGGGTTGATGCGGTTCGGCTCGAACACGATCAGCCGCCGTCGGGCGACGCGCCACATGTCGCGCAGGGCCGCCACCGGATCGTCGAGGTGGTGCAGCAGCTCCCAGCAGCCGACCACGTCGAAGGCGCCGTCGGCGAAGGGTAGGTGGGTCGCCGACGCGCGGACGCGGTCCCGCACCGGGTTGCCGGCGAGCATGCCCGCGGCGTGGTCGCTGGCGACGACGCGGATCGAGTCCGGATAGTAGGCGCTCGAGAAGCCGCTGCCGGCACCGACGTCGAGCAATGAGCGCACGTCGCCGAGCAGGCCGCGTTTCGCGAGGTAGTCGACACGCTGCCGGGCGAACAGCTCGACGACGGGGTGGTCGCTCTTCCGGTAGAGGCCGCCCGTCTCCCAGAACTCCTGCTGTCCGCCCGCTTCGCGGTTCATCGCGGACGGGTGTCGTCCACGCCGGCCGCCGCGTCGCCTTGCGAGGCGGCGGTCGCGAGCTTCTGGCGCAGCAGCGCGACCTCCTGTGCGAGCAGCTTCACCTGCAGGCTGAGCCCCGACAGGCGTACCGCGTAGTTCAGGCAGACCGTGAGCAGGAAGACGAGGCCGAAGAAGAACAGCGTCGAGCTCGGCGTCCACGCGCCGACCGCGCGCGTCAGCAGGCGGAGCGCGTCGAACCACAGGCTCAGCATTAGCGTCCCCACCGCGACCACGGTCCAGATCGGCGTGTACTCCTCGCGTAGCCGTCCGCGCCGCACCAGGACGAGAACCGCGACCAGGAACGCCGAGCACAGCGCGATCGCGAGCACCCGCGTGGCCGGCGACTCCGGCTGCTCGATGGCGAGGCGGCGCAGCAGGTCGACGTCGATCGGCGGTGCGTTCATGGCTGGATCACTCGGGCTGCAGATGCACGCGCGGCGTGAGCCAGGCGCGGAACGTCGAGAGCAGCATCTTGTACGGGTAGTAGACGGCGCGCAGCCCGGAGTGCATCGGCTTTCGCATCGGCGGGCTCGGCGCCATCTTCACCGGCACCTCGCGGATGCGAAACCCCTGCTGGTGAAGCAGCAGCAGCACGTCGATGTCCGGGAAGTCGAACGGGTAGAAGTCCGAGCAGCAGAAGCGGAACACCGGGCGCGACAGCGCCTGCAGCCCCGAGGTCGGATCGGCGATGTGCGGCCCGCCGCACCAGACCAGCATGCGCTGGAAGAAGACGCGGCCCGCGGTGCGTGCGCCGCCCATCTCGTAGCCCGACGCCTCGACGAAGCGCGAGCCGATCACGACGTCGGCCTCGCCGGCGCGCACGGGGGCCAGCAGCTCGGGTACGTAGGCGGGGTCGTGCTGGCCGTCGGCGTCCATCTGCACGACCAGATCGTAGCCGTTCTGCAGTGCGTACTTGTAGCCGGTCTGCAGCGCCGCGCCGTAGCCCAGGTTGAACGGGTGCGACACCACGACTGCGCCGTGGGCGCGTACGATCGCCGCGGTGTCGTCGCGCGAGCCGTCGTTCACCACGAGGACGTCGAGATCGAGCCCGCTCGCGCGGATGCGATCGACCACGTCGCCGATCGAGCGGCGCTCGTTGAAGGCCGGAATGACGAGGAGACACTTGGCGGATGGGGAGAGCATGACGGCGTCGGCTTCCCTACCACATGTGCGGAACGGGAGTCATGCCCGGAATCTCCGCCCTGCGAGCGACGCCGCTGCGGGGTGCTCGAGGCCAGGGCGTTCGCTCGGCGCCTCGCAGTCCGTGAACCGATCCCCTCGCGGCTCGGTCCGGGGATGGATTCACGAGCTCTCAGCCGAGGCCGGCGGCCGCGGGCCCGGACGCCTCCGTCGCGCCCGCCGGGGCGGGGCCGGGCCGTGGCCGCATGCCGATCTTCGCCGCCGGAACGCCGCCGACGATCGAGTACGGCTCGGTGTCGCGGGTCACCACCGCGCCGGCGCTGACGACGGTCCCGTCCGCGATCGTCACTCCGGGCAGGACGACCGCGTTCGCGCCGATCCAGACGTCGCTGCCGATGTCGACGAAATCGGTCTGGTGGCCCTGGAAGACCATCTCGATGGTGGGGTCGTCGAAGCGGTGCTGGGAGCTGACGATCACCGCGTTCGGGCCAATCATCACGTGGTCGCCGAAGCGCAGGCCGCCGCGCCCGTAGAGGAACGCGCCGCCGTTGATCATCAGGTTCCGGCCGGCGCTGATGCCGTAGGTGTGGGACAGCCGTGCGCCGGGGTAGACGTAGCAGAACCCGTCGAGCCGCTGGAAGAGCAGCCGGTACAGCCCGTACCGCATCACGAAGCCCTCGACCCCCGGCCAGGACCGGACCAGCGTGCCCAGGTACTCCTCGGCGAACACCTTCGCGAGCCGGGCCGGCGGGACGCTGCGCGCGAAGTTGCGGATCAGCTGGCGGAACGTCTGGCGCTCGTCGGACATGGCCGGGAAGGTTCGCACACCGCGCGCCGCGAGGGCAACGGCGTGGCGGGGCCGTGTCGCGGCGGGGCCGTTCTCGCGGTCGCGCTGCGGGGAAGAAGCCGGCCGCGCGGTCTCGCCGTCGGGAAGAAGCCGGCCGCGCGGTCTCGCCGTCGGGAAGAAGCCGGCCGCGCGGTCTCGCCGTCGGGAGAAGGGTGCCGGCAGCCGGGGCGCGGGGTTTACCGCGGCCAGCGGGCCATGTACAGAACGGAACCCATCGCAGCGGGCCTCCGAACGCTGCCGCCGCACCCCGCCGAGAATGCGCAAGCTCTATTTCGAAACCTTCTTCCTCTCGCTCGCGGTGATCCTGCTCGAGGTTTCCTACACCCGCGTCTTCTCGTTCAAGCTGGTCTACTACTTCACGTACCTGGTGATCGGCATCTCGCTGCTGGGCCTGGGCTCGGGTGGCGTGTTCGTCGCGATCAACGAGCGCCTGCGCCGCTCGGCGCCGGAGAAGCTGATCCTGGGCTGCACCGCGGCGGCGGCCGTTTCGGTGCTGGCCGGCTACTTCCTCATCGCGGTCATGCCGCTGAACCTGTTCCGCATGGTGATGCGGATCACGCAGGGCGGGGCGTGGCTGGAGGTCCTGCTCGAGCTCGCGAAGCTGACGCTCGTCTGCGTGACACTGTTCGTGCCGTTCCTCGCGGGCGGCATCGCGCTCGCGAAGATCTTCGCGTCGCAGACCGACCGCATCGGGCGGCTCTACGCGATCGACCTGCTGGGTGCGGCGCTCGGTTGCGCGATCGTGATCCCGGCGATCTCGACCATCTCGCCGCCGGGGACGGTCTTCCTCTCCGGCCTCGCCTTCGCGTTCGCCGGCCTGCCGCTGGCGCTGCGCACGCGCAGCGGCGCTCGCGTTCCGGTGGCGATCGCCACCGTCGGCCTCGCGCTCGGCGTGCTCTTCCCGCGCGAGCTCCCCGACCCGGTACGCGACCGGGTGAAGGGAGCGGAGGCCGAGGCGATCTTCACCAAGTGGAGCCCGGTATTCCGCGTCGACGTCGTACCGGTCCCCGGAACCGAGCCCCCGACCAACTTCCTGGTCCACGACGGCACCCTCGGCTCGTCCATGCTGGGATACGACGGCAACCCCGAGTCGCTCGGGCGCTACGACAAGATGGACCGGTCGTATCCGTTTCGCATCCTGAAGCCCGCTCCGCGCGTCGCGATCATCGGCTCGGCGGGCGGCAACGAGATCCTCGCGTCGCTGCGACTCGGGGCGAGCCACATCACCGGCATCGAGCTCAACCCGGTGACCGTGTCGTTGCTGACCACGCACTTCAAGGACTTCACCGGCAACATCGCCGAGCACCCGAAGGTGACGATCGTCAATGCCGAGGGCCGCTCGTTCCTGAAGGGATCCGGCAAGGAATTCGACCTCATCTGGCTCGTCGCACCCGACAGCTACGCGGCGATGAACGCCGCCACGTCGGGCGCCTTCGTGCTCTCGGAGAGCTACCTCTACACGAAGGAGATGATCGTCGAGGCGGTGACCCACCTCGACCCGAACGGCATCCTCTGCGCGCAGTTCGGCGAGATCGACTTCGACACCAAGCCGAACCGCGTCGTGCGCTACATCGGGACCGCCCGCGAGGCCTTCAAGACCCTCGGCATCCCGGACTTCCAGCAGCACGTGCTGGTCGCGGTGGCGCCGGGCTTCGGCCGGCTCGAGTCGGCGACGATCCTGCTGAAGAAGTCGCCCTTCACCGCTTCCGACATCGAGACCTTCGTCGCGACGACGGCGGGACTCCAGGGCGCGCGTCTGGTGTACGCCGGGCGCGCGAGCGATCCCGAGAGCCTCGTCCGCAAGGCGATCCTGCTCGACGGCGCCGAACGCGACGCGTTCTATGCCGGGCTCGACTACAAGGTCGGACCGATCACCGACGACTCGCCGTTCTTCTGGCACTTCGTCGGTTTCGACTCCGTCCTGTTCGGCAATGCCGGGGACGCGAAGCTGAACGTCGAGGAGGGCATCGGCGAGCGGTTGCTGCTGGTGCTGCTCGGCGTGGCGGTGAGCTTCGCCGCGGTCTTCCTGCTGCTGCCGATGTTCGCGATCCGCGACGTCTGGGGCGAGATCCCCTACAAGCTCAACGCCGGCATCTACTTCGCAGCGCTCGGACTCGGCTTCATGTTCATCGAGGTCTGCCTGATCCAGCGCCTGACGCTGTTTCTCGGCTACCCCACGTACTCGCTGACCGTCACGCTGTTCTCGCTGCTCATCTCGACCGGTATCGGCAGCTTCCTGAGCGAGCGCTGGGGTGACGAGCGCAACCGCACGCTGGCCGCACTGCTCGGCGTGCTGGTGGTGCTGGTCGTGTTCTACCGTTTCGGTTTGACGCCGATCGTCGACCACGCGGTCGGCTGGCCGTTCGCGGTGCGCGTCGCGATCACCATCGCGGTGCTGCTGCCGCTCGGCCTCGTGCTGGGCTCGTTCATGCCGATCGGGCTGCGAGCGGTGTCGAGCGTGACCACGCACCACGAGCGCTTCGTCGCCTGGTGCTGGGCGGTGAACGGCTTCTTCTCGGTGGTGGCTTCGGTGCTGGCGACCATCGTCGCCATGACGACCGGCTTCAACACCGTCATCCTCGCGGGGCTGGTCTGCTACCTGATCGGCGTGACCGCGTTTCTGCGCTTGCCGCAGGAGCCCGCGGCCGCGTCCGCACCGCCGGCCTGACGCGCGCTCACGGCGCGGCCGCACGCGGCACGAGCCGCGGCTCGGCCCAGCCCGCGAGGTCGCTCGGCGCGTCCACGAGTTTCGCCGCGGATACGGACAGCGCGAGCAGGATCTCCTGTCCCGCGAAGTCGTCGAGGTCGACCTCGACCGGGAACCACCGCCGGTGCGCCACGTCGCGCGCCGGATCGATGAACTCCTCGAGCACCAGCCGGCGCTCGCCGCGGTCGTTCGTCGTCCGCGGCGTCAGCACGGCGATCGCGAAGCGGAACGGTCCGCTCTTGAGCCCGAGCCAGCGGTCGGGATTCACGCCGAACGACACCTGCAGCGTTCCGCCGTCGGGTGGCACGCGGACCTTGAGAAACGCGGGACGCGGCTGGGTGTCGAGCGTCACGTTCTGGGCGAGGACGTCGGCGAAGGGCCAGCGCACGCGCGTGAGCGGATCGGGGCCGGGGACGACGTGGTCGAGCAGGGTGGCACCGCCGGGCGCGGCGCCGCGGCGGCGCAGGATCGTCACCAGCGGCCCGTTCGTCTCGCGCGACAGCACCTGCGCGATCGAGTAGTTCGCGACGAGGTACGCGAACAGCTTCGGCGCGTTCGTCTGCACCGTGCCGAGGTGCTGGTACTGCGACAGGCTGTAGACCACGGTGCTCGGCCTGCGCCGCTCGAGGTCGGCGACGATGCGGTCGTCGCGCGACGGGTCCTGCACCGGCCAGATGACGTGGAACCCGCCCGCCGCGTCGCGGCCGGCGAGGAAGGTCAGCATGGGCTGCACCGGGTAGACCGGCAGCGGCTCGCCCGGTGGCACGGTCCGGTCGACGTACTCGAGCAGCTCGTCGATGATCGGGCCGTTGCGGGGATCGATGCGCACGCCGCCGCGTGGCGTCGCGAGCGCGTAGCTGACGTCGCGCCGCAGGTCGCGCGCCAGGAGCACCGACACCGCGGACAGCGCGATCACCGGAACCGCCCACGCCGCTGTCCAGGCGATGCGGGCCGGACGCGGCAGTCGCCGGGCGACGCGCTCGATCAGGACCGTCCCCACGACCACCGACGGCGGGTAGACCATCATCAGGTGGACCCAGTCGCGCGGGCGGTTGAACGCGGCGAGGAAGCCGCACGCCCAGGCGAGGAGCACGAGCCGGCGCGCATCCTCGAGGCGCCGCGGATCGTCGGCGGGCGCGCCGCTCGCCGCCCGGCGCAGCGCACCCGTCAGCCACGCGACGGCGGCCGCTCCGGTCACGACCAGCGGCGCCCAGTACACGAGCTTCAGGGTCACGTCCCAGACGTACGTGCTCTTCCAGACGTGCCCGGTGCCGATCGTGCCCCACCACAGGGTCGCCAGGATCGACGGGAAGTAGCTGCCGATGTCGGCGCGCAGCGCCGGGTCCTGCGCGAGGAACGGCGTGAGGTTGGGAAGCCGCGTGTACGAGAACTGCAGAGCGCCCGACAGCGGTACGACGAACGCCTGGTTCACGAGGTCGTCGAGCGCGCCCTGCCAGGCGAAGTACGCGAGCGACGGCAGCACCACCGCGGCACCGCCAGCGACGAAGCGCAGCGCGGCCCCGAGTCCGCCTGCGACACCGACACCGGGCGCGCGCCGCGCGATGCCGTCGAACGCGAGGGCCAGCGTCAGGAGGCCGCTCACCGCGAGCCCGTAGTCCTGCTTGCTCATGACCGCCGCGCCCGCGAGCACTCCGGCGGCCAGCACGCGTCCCGCTCCGCCGGCGCCCATGTGGGCGTTGCCGGCGACCGGTGCGGTGGCCGGCGAGGAGCCGGAGACGAAGCGCATCACCAGCGCCACGGCCGCCGACAGCAGCGCCGCGGACACCAGCGAGTAGCTGTAGATGTGCCAGTGCGGGAAGGCCCAGATGCGGTAGCAGAGGATCGTCGCGAGCAGGCCGAACGACCAGGTGCGCGGCAGCAGCGCGCGCGCGATGCGGAACGATGCCGTTGCGAACAGGGCGAAGCCGGCGACCGCGAGCACGCGCGAGCTCAGCACGGAGCTGCCGAACAGGCGGAACCACCACGCGAGCAGGTAGAACGCGCCGGGGAACGGCGCGTCGACGTTCACGTCCCGGTAGAGGACGTTGCCGCGGTTCACGTCGTCCGCGATCTGCAGGATGTAGCCCTCGTCGAGCAGCGCGAACCACCGGTCGAAGATCGGCAGCTGGATCGCGATCGCGGCGAGCGCGACCGCGAGCGTGAGCGCCGGCGGGTCGCGCGTCTCGTCGGACGTGCGCTTCAAGCCGACGCCAGAACCAGCAGCTCGCCCACGGGGATGCGCAGCGGACGCCGCCGCAGGGAGGCCGGCGTGACGGTGCCGAGCACGCGCGCGCCGCGGTGCAGGAGCGGGTTGAACGCCGCCAGCGACTGCAGGACGTAGTCGATCGTCATGACCTTGGGCGCGCCGCCGATCCGCACGGTGGCGAGGCCGTGGTGCGCGAGCAGGCGCACGATGGTGTCACGGTCGAAGTAGTTCACGTGCACCGGCGGCGCGTAGTAGTACCAGTGCCGTCCCATCACGCGTGCCTGCGCGCTGCGGATGTCCGGCACCGTGATCGCGAGCCGCCCGCCGGGCGCGAGCCAGTCGCGCACGCGCGCGAGGAACGGGTTCGGGTCGATCAGGTGCTCGACGAGGTCGAACGCGGTGATGCAGGCGTAGCGGCGCTCGGGCAGGAAGTCGTCGGCCGCGACCCGGGTCGCGCGGAGGCCGCGCTCGCGCGCCGCTGCGACGGCGACGGCGGAGAGCTCGATGCCCTCCGCGTCGAGGCCGCGGTCGACGGCGGCCTGCAGGAGCGCGCCGGTGGAGCAGCCGACGTCGAGCCACGGTCCGGCCGGAACCTGCGGCGCGATCGCCGCGACGCGCGCCCGCGCGGTCGCGCTGCGCACGTCGTCGGCCTTCGCGAACATCGCGTACAGCCCCTCGCGGTACGAGCGCTCGTAGATCTCCGCCAGCAGCTCGGGCGTCGGCAGCGGATCGAGGCGGACGAGCGAGCAGTCCGTGCAGCGGGTGAAGTCGTAGCCCTGCTTGTGGAACAGCAGCGTGAACGACCGCCCGCCGCACAGCGCGCACGGGCTCTGCTCGTCGGGGCGCCGCCGCGCGCGGATGCTCTCTTCGGATTCGAACAGGTTGTCGTGCACGGGAATCTCGGGGCGGGGCAACACGACCCGCGGTGGCGCAGCTTAGCTGGATCTGCCGCGTCGCGCCGCCGCAGGCAAGCGCCCGGCCGATGGGTGTCCTGCCCGCGCACCGGCCGGGCGGTGCAGGGCGCCCGGTGCCACGAGCCCTGGACGAGGCCCTGCAGCCGGCTGACGCGCTCGAGCTCGCGGATCCCCTGCGACCACGAGGGGCCAGGATCCCCGAGAGCGGCACGGCGCGTGCGCGGCCGAAACCAGACCGGGTCGCGTGACCGCGCGTGGAACAGTAAGCCTGCGAGATCGTGGTTGCGATCCGTGCACAGGGTGCCGAGCGGGCGGATCCCGCTCGGGCCGTCTGGCTCGACGGGCGCGGCCTGCAGCAGGGCTTCAAGGCGCACGGCGGACGCGGCATCGGGACCTACGTCGCGTCGCTGGCGTCGGCGCTAGACGCGCTGGCGGGGCCGGGCCGCGTCGGCTTCGTGGCCGAACGCGGCGTCGAGCTGCTGCACCCGGTACCGCGTGCCCAGCTCGTGCCCGCGCCGCGCGCGCTGCCCGGGGGCGGGCGCCTCGCGACGCAGCTCCACCAGCACGCGCAGCTCGCGGCCTGGCTGTCGGCACGCCGTCCGGCCGCGGTGCACTTCCCGGCGCAGACCGACGCGCCGGCGCTCGTCGGCGTGCGGACGATCGTCACCGTGCACGACGTCGTGCTGCACCGGCACGGCGCCTGGTACGCGACGCACGCCGGCGACGGGCTCGCCGCGCGCGCGTCACGGGCGCGCTTCCGGACGATGCGCCTCCTCGAGCGGCTCGCGATCGCGCACGCGTCGCGCGTGATCGTGCCCTCGCGCGCGACCGCGCGCGAGCTCGAGGAGACGCTCGGCGTCGAGCGCGCGCGCATCACCGTCATCCCGCTCGCGGCGGCCGAGCGCTTCACCGACGCCGCCGCGCCGAGCGACGGGTCGGTGCGCGCGCGGCTCCGCCTGCCGGCGCGCTACGTGCTGCACGTCGGCGGCACCGACGCGCGCAAGCGTCTGCCGGATCTCGTCGCCGCGTTCGACGCGCTCGCGCACGACGACGCGACGCTCGGGCTCGTGCTCGCCGGACCACCCGGGGATGCGGCCGGCAGCGAGGCGTTGCGCCGCGCGATCGACCTCGCGGCGGCACGCCACCGCATCGTCGTCACCGGGGCGCTGGCCGACGAGGATCTGCCCGCGCTGTACCGCGGCGCGTCGGTCGTGGCGCTGGCGACCCGGCACGAGGGCTTCGGGCTGCCGGTGCTCGAGGCCTTCGCCTGCGGCGTGCCGGTGGTCGCGACCGCGGCGGACGCGGTCGCCGAGGTTGCCGGCGACGCGGCGCTGCTGGTGCCGGTCGACGCGCCGGACGCGCTCGT
>VGTK01000116.1 GCA_016874715.1 Deltaproteobacteria bacterium
CCGGAGCTCCCGGCTCGCCCCGGCGCGGCGCCCTTCGCGCCGCGCGAGCGCTGCCGCGCGGTCGCGGTGGGGAACCCTCCCGCGAGGCGCTTCCGACGCGCGTCAAGCATCGCTCGTGTTCCGCTGGCATGGCTGGATTCCGGGTCGCCTGCACGGGGCCTCCAACGACGGAGCCGGTTGCCTAGCGGATCCGGACGGTGGTAGCCAGCGCCATGCGACGAACGCTCCTCTTCGCCCTGTCGTTGCTCGCCGCGCCGGCGCTTGCCGCGGCCGCGGGCCCGGACTTCACGCAGCACGGACCGCTCGACGTCGGTCGCCGGATCGTGCGCTGGACCAAGGCGTCGGAGACCACCGGCGAGCCGCGCGTGCTCGACACGCTGATCTGGTACCCCGCCGCCGCGGGCAGCGGATCGCGCGATCAGACCACCGAGAACGCGCCCGTCGCGCGCGGTCACTGGCCGGTGATCCTGTTCTCGCACGGCTCGTGCGGCGTGCCCGGGCAGTCGCCGTTCTACGTCGAGACGCTGGCGAGCTGGGGCTTCGTCGTGGCCGCACCGCCGCACCCGGGCAACCAGACCGTCGACCCCGAGTGCCGCGGCGGCCGTGACGAGGGCGCGATCGCCGACAGCTTCGCGAACCGCGTAGCGGACATCCGCTTCGTGCTCGACCAGCTGGTCGCGGCGTCACAGGACGCCGGCTCGCCGTTCTTCCGCCGGATCGACCCGCGTCGCGTCGGTGCGAGCGGGCACTCGTTCGGCGGCCAGACGACGCTGCGCGTCGCGGCTGCGGACCCGCGCGTGAAGGCCGCCGTGGCGCTCGCTCCGGCCGCACCGAGCGGCATCACGGTGCGTACGCCGACGATGATCCTCGCGGCCGAGCTCGACTCGCTCACCCGGTGGGAGACCGCGATCGCGCGCTCGTACGCACTGCTCGCCGGGCCGCGCTTTCTCGTCGAGCTGAAGAACACCGGCCACTGCGCGTTCGCGCTGCTCTGCGCGCGCGCATTCTGCGGCGATGGCTGCGAGCCCGGGACGCTCGACCTCGAGACCGCGCACGACCTGACGCTGTACTACGCGCTGCCGTTCTTCCTGCAGTACGTCGCCGGGAACGGGCGCTTCGAGGACCGTATCCTGCCCGGTGCCGAGCCCGCGTTCGCGGTGGTGCACCAGGCCGTGCCCGGCACGCTGCCGGTCGGGCGGCTGCCGACGCGCTGACGCTCAGGCGGCCCCGAGGACGCTCTTCAGCGCGACCGGGACGTCGGTCGCCTCCGGGTTCGGCGCGACGGAGGGCAGCGGCAGCTCCGGCGCGTCGATGCCGACGAGGCCGAGCCCGACGCCGAGGATCGTCCCGAGAGCGACGGCGAACGCGAGGCCCACCAGCATCGCGATCACGCACACCACCACCGAGTGCCGCATGGAGATGTCGAGCGCCTGCCGGACGGCGATGACGGTCGCGGCGATCGAGAGCACCGAGACCGCAGCCGCGAGCACCCAGTTGCCCGGGCCGAGCGGCAGCACGCCGAACATCATCAGGATCTTCGGCGCGGAGGCGAAGCCGATCGTGCGCATCAGCTCCGCGAAGTCCGACGTGCACTGCATGAGCTTGACGCCGATCACCCAGATGACCGCCGTGCCGACGACCCAGCCCAGGATGCCGACCAGCGAGAGCCCGAAGAGGGCGACGAGCAGCGCCGGGATCGACGGCGCCTGCAACGCGCCGATCCCCTGGGAGAGCGCGGCGAGGACGACGACCCAGAAGGCCTGTCCCATCGCCTCCTCGTCGTGCTCGATTTCCTCGTAGACCGTGGCGTCGAGGCGGATCGCCGCCACCAGGCGATCGGTGAACGGGCGGCGAAACTGCGGCGGCACGGGGCACGACTGCATGGGTGGTCAGTCCTTCTCGTCAGCGTGCTCGGTGGTCTGGATGACCTCGTGGATCTCGAGCACGCTCGGCCCCGCGAACATCTCCGCCGGCGGCCGGTTGCCGTGCGCGATGCGGAACGACTCGCTGTTGGTCCAGTCCCAGAAGTGCTTCTCGGTCTCCCAGTAGGTCTGGACGAGGTAGTAGCCCTGCTCCTCGCGCTGCTCGATCTCGCCCGTCTGGTGGTTGAAGCGGCGATTGACGGGGCGCAGGACGAGATTCTTCACGAAGCCGGGCGAGCGGTCGATGAGGTGCGCGCGCTTCTTGAAGCGGTCCTCGAACTCGGCCTCGAAGGCCTTGCTGACGGGGATGCGGTTGGTGACGACGAACACGAAGCTCCTCCCGGTGGCTCTGCGTGATGACCTGCGACTCATTGAGCATGCGGCGGGCGCGGGAAGCAACTTGGGTCGGCGCCCGGCGGGGCTGTCCCGCCGCGGCGGATCGCAGGCGCGCGCGAGGCGTCCATGCACCCCGCGATCACGTGTACGGCTCTCTTCGCGGGCGCTGCGCTGCAGCGGATCGTGCGCCGCCCGCGCTGTCCGACCTCGTCACGAGGGGCTTCGTTGCACGTACCGGAAGGTGCGCGTCCGGCGTCGGGATCCCGACGACCGTGTCACCGTCGCCGCGGTTGCCGCACGCCCGTCCCGTCCGTCCCTTCTGTCGTCGCACCCCGCGTGACCTCGACGCACCACACCAGCGCCGTCCCCGCGATCGGCTCGTAGCTGCAGTAGGCCCCCGTCCGCACCGCGCGCGACAGCACCGACCCGAGCAGCTCGTCGCGGGCCGCGATCAGCCGGATCGCCGCCCGGATCGCCTTGGTGACGCTCGCCCGCGCGCGCTCGGCGACCGCGCCCACCTTGCGATCGCGCCCGCCGAGGCCGACGGCGCTCGCGAGCGCATCCGCGATCGCCTCGATCTCGCGTCGCGCCTGCTCGGCGGCGGCGAGGTCGTCGTCGCGCTCGGCCGACTCCTCGCGCTCGCGCAGCTCCTCGAGGCGCGTGCGCAGGTCGCGCTTCGCACGCTCGTCGAGCACGGGGCCGAGGTCCGTGCCGGCGATCTCCGCATCGTCGATCGGTGACCCCGCCGCGCCGGCGAGGTCGAGCACGTGGAACTCGCGGCCGGGCTCGGCGAGGAGCCGGGCGAGGTAGTGCAGGCCGCGCACGTCCTTGATGCGCACGGTGGTCTCACCGTGCGCGAGCGTCCACACGTCGCCCTCGTGACGGAGCGTGACCGGACGCGCGCCGCCGCGCGGCTCGACCGCCGCTCGTGTCCCGGCCGCCGCCGGTCGCTCTTCGGACACGGCGGCGGGGACGATGGCGTGGGGTGCGAGCGACATGCCGCACGCCTCGGCGAGATCCGCCGCCTCGCGGCGCAGCTCGGCGACGTGCGCCGGCGGTTCGCCGTCCGCCTCGAGCAGTGCCGCGTGCGCCAGCAGGGTGCGCGCCACCCAGGGCCGCGCGCCGGTGTCGCGCACGGACGCGAGCGCGCGCGCGAAGTGCTCGCGCGCGAGGTCGCGACGGCCCATCACCACCGCGAGCACGCCGAGGTAGTACGCGACCGGTCCCATGAAGTAGAGCGGCCCCGCCACGACGTTGCGCTCGGCGTAGGGCAGCAGCGCCGCGTGGATCGTCGCCGCTTGCTCCGGCGTGCCGCAGACGCGACAGGCCTCGGTCGTCATCGCCACGCTCGACAGCCAGGTCACGTCGCGACGCAGCGCCGGCAGCCCGTCGGCGATCAGC
Source organism: Deltaproteobacteria bacterium (assembly GCA_016874715.1). Lineage (GTDB taxonomy): Bacteria > Desulfobacterota > Binatia > UBA12015 > UBA12015 > VGTK01. The sequence continues at coordinate 3,660 of VGTK01000116.1, forward strand.
GCGGCGAGCTCGCGGCGCGCCTCCTCGACGTCGCCGTTCTCGGCGAGCAGCATGGCGAGGGCGGCGCGCCAGACGCCGAGCCCGGGGAACTGGCTCACCAGCGCCTTCAGACCGGCTGCGAGCTCGCCGTGGCGGCCGAGCTCGCGCTGGATCAGGAACGCGAGCGCCGACGCTGCCTGCTCGGCGTTGGTGCGTCCGGTGGCGTGCTCGAGGATCGCCGCCAGGTACTGCTGCGCCTCGTCGAGCCGGCCCTCGAGCAGCGCCTGCTGCGCATGCACCGCCGGCACCATCCACAGGTGCGCGGGCTGGCGAGCCTCGAGGAACGCGCGCAGCACCGCGCTGCGTGCGAGCTGCACGTCGCCCATGCGCCCGAGCTGCAGCGAGTCGCCGAGCCGCCAGAGACGCGCGCTCGCCGCGAGGTCGCCGCGGTCGTCGGTGAGCTCGATCACCTCGGCGGCGAGACGCAGCCGCTCCTCGACGTGGCCCGGATCGCCCAGACAGTGGATGCGTCCGACCAGCGTGTAGGCGAGGCGTGCGCGGTCGTTCGCGTCGCGCGCGATGCGCACCGCACGTTCGCTGAGCGCGTCGATCTCGTCGGTCGGCGCCGACCAGCACAGCTCGGTCGCGAGCCGCGCCAGCACCGCGGCGCGCAGCACGCCACCGCCGTCGCCGAGCTGCGCGAGCGCCTCGCGCAAGAGGCGCACCAGCGCCTCGTCGAAGCGGCCGATCTCGGTCCACGCGGTGCCGATGTCACCGAGGCCGATCGCGGCGCGCGCCAGCAGCTCCGGCGAGCCGGCGCGGCGGGCGAGTGCCACCGCGCGGCGGAACACCTGCGTCGCATCGTCGGCGTCGCCGGCGCGGCTCTTCGCCTCGCCGAGCGCGAGCAGGATCTCGCACGGCCTCTTCGGGTCGGGGTCGACGCCGAGGTCGGTCAGGTGCAGGGCACGGTCGAACTGCTGCGCCGCCGCCTCGTAGGCGAGGCTCAGCAACGCTTCGTGCCCGGCGCGCAGCGCGTACTCGATCGCCTTCTCCTCGTCGCCGCCCGCCGACGCCTCGAAGTAGTGGTGCGCGATCTCGGCGAAGCGCCCGTCGAGGGCGCCGCCGCGGCGCTCGAGCGCCTCGGCATAACGGCGGTGCAGCTCGGTGCGCGTGGCGGCCGGCACCTCCTCGTAGATCGTCTCGCGCAGTAGCGCGTGCGGAAAGCGGTACTGTCCGGGGCGCCCCGGGATCGCCACCACGAGCTCGTGGTCGAGTGCGGGAGCGAGCAGCTCGAGGAGACCGGCACGGCGCGTGCCGGTCGCGGCCTCGAGCAGCAGGAGGTCGAACTCGCGCCCCGCGACCGCCGCCACGCTCAGCAGGTGGCGCGTCGGCTGGTCGAGCGGTGCCAGGCGCTGGCGGATCGTGCCGCGCACGCCCTGCGAGATCGGCAGCCCGCCCGAGCCGCCGATCGACCAGTCGCCGAGCCGGCGGAACAGCCGCACGAGCTCGTCGAGGAAGAACGGATTGCCCGCGGTCTCGTCGCGCAGCCGCCGGGCGAGGGTCTCCGGCAGCGCCTCGCCGGAGGCGAGGGCGAGGAAGCGCGACACCTCGTCGAGGTCGAAGCCCTCGAGCGCCAGCTGCGCCGCCTGGCGCGCCATGCGGCCGAGCGCCTCGTCCACCCGGGGGTCGTGGCGCGACTCGACCTCGCGGAACGTCCCGACGGCCAGCAGGGGCACCTCGGCGAGGTCCGCGGCGACGAACTCGAGCAGCAGGAGCGACGGCAGGTCGGCCCAGTGCAGGTCGTCGAGCACCAGCAGGCAGGGCGCGTCGCCCGCCACCCGGCGGAGGAAGCCGGCCATCGCCCGGAAGAGCCGGAAGCGTGCGGTCTCCGACTCGGTGATGATGCCGGCGGACGCATCCCCCCCGTCGAGGTGCGGCCGCAGCTCGGGGACCAGCAGGCCGAGCGGTGCGGCGCCCGCATCGAGGCGTGAAGCGACCACCTCCGGCGAGGACGCCCGGACCTGGGCCTGGATCACCTGGACCCAGGGCCAGTACGGCGGCCGGCCCTCGATCTCGTGGCAGCGGCCCCACAGCACGTGGACGCCGACGGCCGCCGCCCGGCGTGCCAGCTCGTCGACCAGGCTGGTCTTGCCGATCCCGGGCTCGCCGCCGACCAGGAACAGTCCGCCGTGGCCCTCTCCGAGGCCGCCGACGGCCTCGGACAGGATCGCGAGCTCGCGGTCGCGCCCGACGAACCGGGCGGCCACAACCGGCATGGCTGCCATTCCGAGGCAATGAAGCGCGACGGTCCCGGCCTGGCAAGCGCCGTCTGCCGGCCCGGACGGCCCGGGAGCCCCCCTTGCGGTTACGTCGTAACTCGCGAATTCCCGCCTTCGAGGGTGAACGACGCAGCCGCGGGCGTGTCGCAGAGCGACCGGCGCGGGCTGCCGGAATGCGCCGCACAATGCCGTGCGGCGCAGCGTTCTCGAGGAGAGAAGACGACGATGAAGACCACCGGCCGGTCGCCGCTGCTCGCGGCGATCCTCACCCTGGCGCTCACGGCGCCGTCCGCGGCGATGGACGACGACATCGCCACCGAGTGCGGCACCTGCCAGTTCCCGACCGCCGTCCGCATGCCGCTGTGCAGCGGCGTGTACATGGGCAACCGCCTCGTCCTCACCGCCGCGCACTGCGTCGACAACGTCATCGAGGGCACCTCGCGTGCCTACTTCGGCGAGAACGACGACGAAGCGGCGAGCGCGGTCATCGACCACTGCGTCACGCACCCCGACGGGGGGCCCGACACCACCGTCTACGGTGAGGCCAGCTGGGACGGCGTCGATCTCGCGTACTGCATCCTCGACGACACCGACCCGATCCCGAACCTGCCGATCGTCCCGCCCATGCCGCCGACCGGCTGCGAGCGCGACTGGCTCGCGCACCTGGTCTACGAGTCCGGCAGCCACCCGACGGTGACCGCGGTCGGGTCGGGCTGCGCCGACTACTTCAACGGTGGCACCGAGTGCGACGACGGCGTCAAGCGCTACGTCGCGCTGCAGCTCATCCAGCAGGTCGCAAACCAGGGCTCGCCCACCCAGCTCCAGGTCGAGCGCTTCGGCCAGGACGCCTCGGGTCTCATGAGCGGCGACTCCGGCGGGCCGCTGTTCGAGGTCCTGCCCGACGGCTCGTGGCGGCTCCTCGGCGTGCTGCACGGCACGTTGCTCGAGCGCGGCTACTACGAGGCGGTGCCGCCCTACCTGCACTGGATCGAGGCGTCGTCGGGCATCGACATCACGCCGTGCCACGAGTTCTCGAACGGCGAATGGGTGGTCGCCGGCGACTGCGCGGGCGAGCTGCCGCTCGACCCGAACGAGGCCGGCGCCAGCTGGAACGACTCCTGCCCGTCGGCGCTCGGCGGCGGTCAGATCTCGTTCGTCGGCAGCGCCGGAGTGTGCGGCGGCTTCAACCTGCCCCCGGACGAGTTCGCGATCCCGCAGGTCGAGCCGTCCGCGGTGCTGCGCGAGGACGACTTCCTGGTCGCGGCGGCGACCGTCGCGGGCAAGCCGCCGAAGCGGCGCACCCTCGTCGGCGGCAAGCTCGCGGCCGAGCTGCAGAACCGCGCGGTGTTCCCGTTCCTGGAGCAGGAGTTGCCGGGCTTCCTGGCGCTCGACCGGCTGTTCGACGCGCCGACGCTGCGCGGCGTCAAGAACATGACGAAGCGCGTCGCCCGCTAGCGGCGCGCAAGAGAGCGGCCGCGCCGCGCGGGGTCCGGGGCAACGCTCCGGGCCCCGCGCTGCGTGATGCGGCCGCGGCGCGAGCGGCTCGTGACAGCCGGGCGCCGTGCGTCTATCCTCCGCGCCCGTGGGGTTGCGGGGCTTCGATGCCAAGTTCGGCGCGGACCGTCTTTCCGCGCTGCCGCAGTCGCCCGGCGTCTACCTCTTCCTCGACGACGCGGGGGCCGTGCTCTACGTCGGCAAGGCGAAGGACCTGCGGCGGCGCCTGACGTCGTACCGCAACGCCACGCGCCGGAAAGCCCACCGCAAGATGCGCACGCTGGTGCGCGTCGCCGCGGCGCTCGAGGTGCGGCCGCAGGAGAGCGAGACGCAAGCGCTGCTGCTCGAGAACGAGCTCATCCGCACGCTGCGCCCGCCGTACAACGTCGACGGCGCGTTCTCGTTCCTCTACCCGGTGCTCGGCGTCGGGTCGCACGACGGCCGCGTGCTGCTCGCGTTCACCTCGACGCCCGACGCGTGGGCCGCGCTCGACGTCCGCTGGCACGGTGCTTTTCGTTCGCGGCGTCGCGCGCGCGCGGCGTTCGACGCGCTGGTCGCGCTGCTCGGGCGCGTCGGCCACCCGGAGCCGGCGTCACGGCTGCCCGACGTCCCGTTGCGGCGCGGCGTGCGGCTCGAGGCGTTCCGCCGCGTGCCGCCGGAGCTGGTTGCGGCGGCGAACGCGTTCCTCGCCGGCGAGTCCACGGACCTCCTGACGCTGCTCTTCGAGCGCCTGCTCGAGAGCTCGCGCGCGCGCGCCGAGGCGCCCGAGGTGGCGGACGAGCTGCGCACGCTGCGGGCCTTCGCGCGCACCGACGTCGCTCCGCTGCAGAGCGCGCTCCGCGCTACCAGCGGTGCCGCCTTCGTCCCGGCGGACCGGCGCGACGCGCTGTTCATCGCCGCGCGCGGTGGCTGACGTCGCGCCGTGCCGTCGACCGAGAGAACGATGACCAGCGGGGCCGGCGACCTGCTGCGGGGATCCGGCGTGACCGGACGGCTGCGGGCACGTCGGCGCAGGCTGCGCATGACGGTGGCGCGACGACGGCCGTGCTGACCGCGGAGCAGCGAGCGTCCTTCGCCGAGCGCGGCTGGCTGCGCCTCCGCGAAGCCTTCCCGCGCGCGGAGGCCCTGGAGATGCGGGACCGCATGTGGGCCGAGCTGCACAGTGTGCACGGCATCGTCCGCGGCCAGCCCGAGACCTGGCACCAGCCGCGCACGACGCTCCGCGGTGCCAAGCGCGACCCGCTGCAGCGGGCGATCGCCAGCGAGCGGCTGCTCGCGGCGATCGGCGCCCTGCTGGGTGCGACGCCGTGGCGCGTGCCCTCGAACTGGGGCATCGTCCTGATCACCTTCCCCGATCGCACGGCGCGTGCGTGGACCGTGCCGACGAACGGCTGGCACTACGACTTCGACCTGCTCGAGAACGCGACGGCGCCGCGCGGCCTGCAGGTGTTCGCCTTTCTCGGCAGCGTCGTCGCGCACGGCGGCGGCACGCTGGTCGTCGAGGGCTCCCACCGCCTGCTCGCGGGCTTCGCGGCGGCGCTGTCCGCGCCGGATCGGACCTGCGATCATCCGACGCGGCGCCGCCGCTTCCTGCGCCACGACGCGTGGCTGCGCGCCCTCACGGGGCGTGGTCCGCAGCCCGAGGACCGCGTCGCGTACTTCTGCGACGCGGCACGCGTGTCGGGCGGTGTCCCGCTGCGCGTCGCGGAGCTCACCGGTGAGCCGGGCGACGCGATCCTGTGCCATCCGCTGCTGCTGCACGTCGCGTCGCGCAACTTCGCGCAGGCACCGCGTTTCATGCGCTCGCAGCGGATCTGCGGCGACGAGCCCGAGGGCGAGGCGGAGCAGCTCTGACGCCCCTGCCGGCGCCTCGGCGGCAGCATCGTGTCGCCAGGCAAGCCGTCCACTTTTTCCGCCCGGGTGCCTTGCCCGGGCTGGGATCGTGACTCCCGTGCGGTCTACACTGCGCCGATGCTGCGCCGCGCGATGCTCGCCTTTCTCGTCCTGCCGGGAGTGGTCGCCTTCGTCGTGCCGCTGCTGATCGCCGCAACCGACCCGTCGCGCGCTGCGCTCTGCCCGCCGGGCGCCGTCGTCGTCGCCATCGGGGTGGCCGTGCTGCTGTGGTGCGTGCGCGACTTCTACGTCGCGGGCAAGGGCACGCTCGCGCCGTGGGACCCGCCGCGGCGTCTCGTCGTGGTCGGGCTCTACCGTCACGTCCGCAACCCGATGTACGTCGGCGTGCTGGCGCTCGTCGCGGGCTGGGCGCTGCTGTTCGCCTCGTGGTGGATCGCCGCGTACGGTGCCATGGTCGCGGCCGGGTTCCACGTGCGCGTCGTGCGCTTCGAGGAGCCGTGGCTCGCGGCGCAGTTCGGCGAGGCGTGGCGGCGCTACCGCGCGGACGTGCGCCGCTGGGTGCCGCGCATCGTGCCGTGGACGGGCGAGCACGCGGCGCCGCAGGCGGTCGTTGCGGCGCGCCCGCAGGACGTGGCGGCGCTGCCCGCGATCGAGCTCGCCGCGGCGCGCCTGCTCGAGGGACACGCGCCGGCGTCCATCCTCACCGAGGCGACGAGCCTCGAAGACCTGCAGCGCGCGCAGAGGGAAGGCCGGCTCCGGGTCGCGCTCGACGGCGACGTGCCGGTGGGCTTCGCGATCGGTGCCAGCTTGTCGGCACGGCACGCGCACCTCGCGGAGGTCGACGTGCTGCCATCGCACGGCCGCCGCGGCATCGGTGCCGCCCTGGTGCGCGCGGTCTGCGCGTGGGCGGCGGATCGCGGGCACGAGGAGATCACGCTCACGACCTTCCGCGACGTGCCGTGGAACATGCCCTTCTACGCAAAGCTCGGCTTCGTCGAGATCCCGGCCGCAGAGCTCGACGACGATCTGCGGTCGATCCTCCGCAACGAGGCGGCGCCCGGCTTCGTGCCCGAGCGCCGCGTCGCGATGCGGCTGCTGCTGCGTCGGACGGACACCGCGCCCGCGCGCTGACGGACGCACGGCGCACCACGCACGTTGCGCGGGCGCAACGCCGGTGGTGCGACTGCAACACCGCGGCGGCCGGCGAGCGCTTGACGGACGGCGACACGCCGCGGCCGCGCGCTGCGCGGCGGCGGGCCCCGAACTTGCGCGGCCGGGGCGGAACGCGGCACGAATCGGCGCGTCGCGCAGCAAAGGAAGACGCATGCAACGAAACCTGATCGCGATCGTCCTCGTCCTGTTCGGAGCGCTCACCGCCGTCGCACTGTGGCAGCACGGCTACTGGGGGATCATCGAGCCCCACTTCCGGACCTTCGGGGCGGCGCAAGTGTTCGCGGACCTGATGATCGCGCTCTCTCTCGCCATGATCTGGATGTGGCGCGACGCCCGCGCCGCCGGACGAAGCCCGTGGCCCTGGATCGCCGCCACGCTCGCGCTGGGATCCTTCGGCCCCCTGGTCTATCTGCTGACACGCCGGCCCACGTCCGACGGGCGGTGAGGAGGAGACGCATGGCGAGCTTCCGCATCCTGCTGGCGGTGATCTTCGTCGGGATCGCGGGCTACACCGCGGTCACGATCGCGAATCACGGCATGAACCTGATGCCGGTGTTCTTCGGCGACATGGCGGAGATGGCCTGGCCCGGTCAGTTCAACTTCGACTTCATGTGCATGCTCCTGCTGTCCGGGCTGTGGGTGTCGTGGCGGCACGAGTTCTCGCCGGCGGGGCTGGCCCTCGGGCTGGTCGCGGTCTTCGGCGGCGCGTCCTTCCTGTCGGCGTACCTGCTGATCGTCACCTCGAAGGAGAAGGACGTGCGCGTGCTGCTGCTCGGCCCCGGTCGCGCCTGACCTGCCGGTGCGCTGGCGCCCTAAGGGGTCGAACGATAGTCGGAGGCATGGACGACGCCGACCTCTGGCAGCGCTTCACCTCGCAGGACCTGACGCAGGCCGAGTGGAACCACCGTGCGCACGTCCGCACGGCGTACCTGCACGTCGCGCGCTGGCCGCTCGACGAGGCGCACCTCCGCATGCGCGCCGGCATCATCCGGCTGAACCACCGGCACGGGCTCGTCGAGAGCGCGGAGCGCGGCTACTTCGAGACGCTGACCCGCGTGTGGCTGGTGCTCGTCGCTGCCGCCGCGCGACGCTGCGCGCCGCCGCCGTCGAGCTCGCTGGACCTGCTCGAGCGTTGCCCGGAGCTCCTCGAGCGTGAGCTGCCGCTCGCGCACTACACGAAGCAGCGGCTGATGAGCGCGTACGCGCGCGCGGTGTTCGTCGCGCCGGACCTGACGCCACTCCCGGACACTTGAACGACCGCCCGACCGGGTGGCGCGATCGCAGCGACGGGCGCGCGTCTTGCGAGGCCCGCACGCGCCGCTGGCGGCCGCGGTCTCGGAGGATCGGGCCGAACCGCTGGTCGAATCGACCGTGCCACGTTCGACCAGGTGCTGCGTGCCGCGATCCGGGCACGTAAAGGAGGCGATGCGATGACGATCGGGCGATCGAAGGAGGAGCGATGCTGAGACAGCTGGCGGACGACGTTTGGGTCGCGGAGCGACCGCTGAAGTTCCTCGGGCTCCCGGTCGGGGCGCGCATGACGGTGATCCGTCTCGACGACGGGCGCCTGCTGCTGCACTCGCCTTTGCCACTCGACGACGCGATGCGCGCCGAGCTCGACGCGCTCGGTCCGGTCGCGTACGCGGTCGCGCCGAACCGGCTGCACCATCTCTTCGCCGGTGACGTCGCGAAGGCGTACCCGGAGGCGCGTCTGTGGCTTGCGCCGGGGCTGCCCGAGAAGCGTCCCGACCTCGTGCACGAGGGAGTGCTCGACGACGAGGCGCCGCCCGAGTGGCGCGGGCAGCTCGAGCAGGTGTTCTTCCGCGGGCGGCCCTTCGAGAACGAGGTGGCGTTCTTCCACCCCGCGAGCCGCACGCTCGTCGTGTGCGACCTCGCGTTCAACTTCGGGCCGCGCGACCCGCTGCCGACGCGCGTGGTGATGTCGCTGATCCGCAGCTACGGCAAGCTCGGGCCGACGAAGCTCGACCCGCTGCTGATCCGCGATCGCGCCCTCGCGCGCGCGAGCCTCGAGCGCATCCTCGCCTGGGACTTCGACCGCGTGATCGTGTCGCACGGCGCGGTGCAGGAGAGCGGCGGCTACCCGCGGATGCGCGACGGCTACGCGTGGCTGCGCGACGATCGGTGAGGCATCAGGCGGACGCGCGCGGTGCCGGCACGCCGAGCGCCTCGGCGAGGTAGGGCAGGGCCTCGTCGGTGAGCGACAGCTCCGGCGCGAGCCGCTTGCCGAGCCCTTCCGCCGTCATCATCGCCAGGTTGACCATCGTCATGTGGCTGCGCGCCTGGATGCGGTGGCGGCGCAGGATGTCGAAGATGCGGCCGATCTCGGCGGTGACCTGCAGGTTCGCGAGGCCCTGGCGGCGCACGTTGTCGACGAACGCGACCATCTCGCGCTCGTACGCCGGGTAGTCGGGCGTCGCCGTGTGCGGTGCGTTGTCGTAGAACGCGCGCGCGACGGTCACGCCGTCGCCGGTCGCGAGCGCGAACAGCGTGCGCGCGGTCATGAGACGGTCCGCGTCGGTGAGCTGCCCGATGAGCCCGAGGTCGAGCAGCACGATGCGACCCGGCGGCAGGAAGCGCATGTTGCCGGGGTGCAGATCCGAGTGCACGAAGCCGTGCAGGAAGATCATCCGGCAGACGCAGCGCATGCCGGTCGCGACCAGCGCGTGCACGTTCACGCCGCGCGCCTCGAGCTCGTCCTCGTGCACGCCGTCGATGAACTCCATCGTCAGCACGGAGTCGGAGCACGCCGCGGGGTGCAGGCGCGGGAACAGCACGTCGGCGTCGTCGGCGAAGTTCGCGGTGAAGCGCTCGTTGTTGCGCGCCTCGTTGGTGAGGTGCACCTGCTCGCCGACCGCGTCGCAGAAGCTCCTGAGCGCGCCCTCGAGCGCCATGAGACGGACGGACGGGATCAGACGCTCGAGCGTGCGTCCGACGAAGAGCAGGATCGAGCGGTCGAGCTTCAGCTTGTCGAGGATGTCCGGGCGCCGGACCTTGACGGCGACCGTGTCGCCGCTCGAGCGCAGCACCGCCCGGTGCACCTGTGCCACCGACGCCGCCGCGACCGGCGTCTCCTCGAAGTCCGCGTAGATCTCCTCGAGCGGACGACCGAAGTCGTGCTCGATGATCCGGCGCACGTCGGTGAACGGGAACGCGGGCACGCGGTCGCGCAGCGTCGACAGCTCGGCGACGAGCCCGTGCGGGAGCAGATCGGCGCGCGTGGACGCGATCTGCCCGACCTTGATGAAGGTCGCCCCGAGCGTGGTGCACAGCCGCACCAGCGCATCGCCGAGCGCGTACGCCCACGCCTCGCGGCCGTTGGTCCGGCGGCGCCGCAGCAGCTCACGGACGAACACCAGGCTCGCGACCAGCGATGCGCGCACCATCTGTGCGCTGCGCACGGTGATGCGCCAGGCGGGGGAGGAGGTCGGCACCGCGGGGACTGTAAGGGTCGCGGCGCCGAGCGGCCACGCGCGAGTCTCGGCCGACCTGCGTCAGCAGGCGTAGAGCTCGAGCTTCATCCGGGAGGCCGCCGCGTTCATCCTGGCGTCGTAGCTCGCGAGTCGCACCGGGCGTCCGTTGCGGTGCAGGAAGTCGAGCGTTGCGAGGTGGAGCGCGTCGAGCGTCCGGACCGGAGATGGGAACGGTTGCAGCGCCCGCGCGAGGACGGTGGGTGAGAGCTCCACGAGCGACACCTGGTCGACGAGCGCCGCCACTTCCTCCTGCTGATGCCTCGTCAGCTTGCGGGCGTGCGCGCGGTTCCACAGCTCGTACTCCAGCAGCCGGCTCGAGAAGAGCGGCTCCTCCCAGAGTCTGGCTGGCGGCCGCCGATCCTCGCCGAAGAGCTGCGCCAGCGCCACCGACGAATCCAGATAGATCATCGGTCGCCGCGGTCGTGCTCGAGCTCGGAGAGGATCTCGGCGGTCGGGGCGATCGCGAGTGCCGTGGGAACGCGGCCAGGCGGGCGGAGTGCGGGCCGGAGCAGTCCCGAGCGGATCATCTCGGCGAGGCGCGCATCGGTGACCGAATCGGCGCGTCCACCGCCGGGTGGACGGAGCTCGGCGACGACGCGATCGCGATCCGTGACCAGGACCGTTTCCCCGCCCGCAGCAAGACGGACGTACTCGCTCAGCTTGTTCTTCAGCACCTTGAGGCCGACGGCGCGCACGCCATGAAGGTAGCTTCGGGGCGCTACCTTGGCAACGCCACGCATCGTCCCGCCGCGGGCTCTCGTGCCGGGCCGCCGCAGCGCTTTTCTCGCCGCCGCCTTTGTCGGACACTGCGCCCGATGCAGGACGTCCTCGACCGGCTGATCCACCTCCTCGACCTCGAGGAGCTGGAGGTGAACATCTTCCGCGGGCGGAGCCCGCAGGAGAACCGGCAGCGCGTGTTCGGCGGCCAGGTCGCGGGGCAGGCGCTGGTCGCCGCCGGCCGCACCGTCGAGCACCACGTCGTACACTCGCTGCACGCGTACTTCCTGCGCGCCGGCGACCCGAAGATCCCGATCCTCTACGAGGTCGACCGCATCCGCGACGGCAAGAGCTTCTCCACGCGGCGCGTGGTCGCGATCCAGCGCGGGCGCGCGATCTTCCACCTGTCGGCGTCGTTCCAGAAGGTCGAGGACGGGCCCGTCCACCAGCTGCCGATGCCCGACGCGCCCGACCCGGACACGATGGAGCAGTGGGACTGGATCCAGGAGCGGCTGGGCCAGGTGCCCGAGCAGATCCGGCAGTGGCTGCTGCGCGACCGTCCGATCGAGCTGCGCTATGTGAAGCCCGAGGATTCCGGCGCCGCCCACCAGCTGGTGTGGATCCGCGCGCGCGGACGCTTGCCCGATTCGCTGCTGCTGCACCAGTGCGTGGTCGCCTACGCGTCGGACCTGACGCTGCTCGACACCGCGCAGATCCCGCACGGCATCACCTGGGCCGATCCGCGCTACCAGGTCGCGAGCCTCGACCACGCGATGTGGTTCTACCGTCCGTTCCGCGCCGACGAGTGGCTGCTCTACGTCCAGGAGAGCCCCGGCGCGTTCGGTGCGCGCGGCTTCTGCACCGGCAACCTGTTCACGCGCGACGGCAAGCTCGTCGTGTCGATGGCGCAGGAAGGGCTGCTGCGTCCGGTGGCGACGTGAGAGGACTCGACGGCAAGGTCGCACTCGTGACCGGCGCCGCGGGCGGCATCGGACGCGCGATCGCGCTGCGGCTCGCCGAGGAGGGCGTCGGCGTCGCCGCGACCGACCTCGACGAGAACGCCGCCCGCGAGGTCGCGCGCGCAGCCAAGGGCATGGTGCTGGCACTCCGCCTCGACGTCACCGACGAGGCGACGATCCGCGACGCGGTCGCCGAATGCGAGCGCGCGCTGGGCCCGCTCGACGTGCTGGTGAACAACGCCGGCTGGGACAAGGTCGAGCCCTTCGTCGAGAGCGCGGTCACGACCTGGGACCGGCTGATCGCGATCAATCTCAAGGGCCCGCTGCTGTGCACGCGCGCCGTGCTCGACGGCATGATCGCGCGCGGCCGTGGACGGATCGTCAGCATCGCGTCCGACGCGGGTCGCGTCGGCTCGAGCGGCGAAGCCGTTTACTCCGCGACGAAGGCCGGTGTCATCGGCTTCACCAAGACGCTGGCGCGCGAGTTCGCGACGAGCGGCATCACGGTGAACGCGGTGTGCCCCGGTCCGACCGACACGCCGCTCTTGAACGGCATCGCCGAGGGCAATCCGAAGCTCGTCGCGGCACTCGCGCGCGCGGTGCCGATGGGGCGCATCGGTCGTCCCGAGGAGGTCGCGGCCGCGGTCGCGTTCCTCGCGTCGGACGACGCGGCGTTCGTCACCGGGCAGACGCTGTCGGTGAGCGGCGGGCTGACGATGGCGTGAGCGCGGACGAGTCGAGGAACGGAGGTCCGACGCGCGCTTGCCTGCGATCCCGTGACCGTGCATGCCTGCGCCCATGACGGCGCAGCGCGACGGCCACCCGTCTCTACCCTACAGCGCCGCGCTCGACGGGTTGCGCGGCGTGGCCATCGTCCTGGTCCTGCTCTTCCATGGCGAAGGGCGCCTGTTGCCCGGCGGCTATCTCGGGGTGTCGTCGTTCTTCACCCTGTCGGGCTTCCTGATCACCAGCCTGCTGCTGCTCGAGCGCGAGGGCAGCGGGCGCATCGATCTTGGCCGCTTCTGGGCGCGGCGCCTCCGCCGCCTGATGCCGGCGGCGCTGCTCGGCATCGCGCTGGCGGCGACGTTCGTGCTGGTCGCGGGCACACCGAGCCAGCGCGCCGGCTTCCTCTGGGACGGCGTCGCGGCGCTCGCGTATGGCGCGAACTTTCGCGCCATGGCCAGCGGGGCGTCGTACTGGGAGATGTTCAGCCGGCCGTCGCCGCTGCAGCACTACTGGAGCCTCTCGATCGAGGAGCAGTTCTACGTCGTCTACCCGCTGCTGCTGCTCGGCGTCGCAGCACTCGCCGGAACGACGCGGCGGACCCTGCGGGCGGTGCTGGCGCTGCTCGCGCTCGCCTCCACCGCGACGATGATCGTGCTCGCGTTCTCCGGTGCGAGCAACGCGCGCCTCTACTTCGGCACCGACACGCGGGCCGGCGAGTTCCTGATCGGCGCCCTGCTGGCGACCTTCCTGACCCACGACGGCGAGCTGCGGCCGTGGCGCGGGCGCGGCCACGGCGTGGTGGCGCTCGTCTGCGCGGGGTTCGCGTTCGCGGCGGTCGCGCTCGCCGACGAGGACGCACCGCTGCTCTACCGGGGCGGCTTCACGCTGTACGCGCTCGCGACGGCGGGGCTGCTCAATGCTGCGCTCGCGCCGGGCGCCGTACGCTCGGTGCTCGCGGTGCGGCCGCTGTGCCTGCTCGGCCGCGTGTCGTACGGGGCGTACGTCTACCACTGGCCGGTCGACCTGTACCTCGATGCGGAGCGCACCACGCTCACCGGAGTACCGCTGCTGCTGCTCCAGCTGACGGTGACCCTCGCGCTCGCGGTCGCGTCGTTCGTGCTGATCGAGCGGCCGGTCCGTGCCGCCAGCGGACGGCTCGCCCGGCGCGCGGCGTTCGCGCTGCCCGCGGCGCTCGCCGCCGTGCTTGCCTTGGTCGTCGTCGCCGGCGAGCGGCGCGACATCGAGTGGGAGCGGGCGATCAACAACGCGCAGATGCCGCAGGTCGGCCTGCGGGCGCCCGACGGGCCGGTCCGCATCCTCGTGCTCGGAGACTCGGTCGCCTTCAACCTCGGCATGGGGTTCACGGGGTGGGCGAAAGGCACGCAGGGCAAGGCCGTGGTGTGGAACGTTGCGCACTACGGCTGCGGGCTCTTCCTTCAGCCGGGCGTGGACGGGCTGCAGGGTCACGACGGCGACGTCTGCCTCAACTGGCCCGCGTTCTGGGAGGAGAAGGTCGATCGCTTCGCGCCCGACGTGGTGGTGATCGCCTCGGGTGTCTGGGACCTGCGACCACGTCCGGTCGGCGCACCCGACGCGCTGCGACCAGGTGACGCTGCCTTCGACCGCGAGCTGCTCGCGGTCTACCGCCGCGCGGTCGACATCGCGGGGTCGCGCGGTGCGACCGTGGTGTGGGTCAACACCCCTTGCGTGGGCCCCGACGCCGCCGAGAGCCCGCTCGGTCGAACCGGCGCGATGGAGCCGCAGTTCATCGCGTACCTCAACCAGACGCTGCTGCCCGCGCTCGCCGCCGCGCGCCCTGCCGTCCGGGTGTTCGACCTGTTCGGCGCGGTCTGCCCGGACGGACGCTTCGTGCGCAGCCTCGACGGTGTACACGTGACCCGTGCCGACTTCCTGCACCTGAGTCGTGAGGGGGCGCGCGAGATCGCGCGGCGGATCGTCGCCGAGACCGTTCCGCAGTTCGCCGGGATCGACCTGACCGATGCGCGGCAGCCGGCGCGCGTGACGCGAGCTCCGCCGGTCGCGGCGGAGCACTGATCGCCGCCGTGCTCCGCCGGTCAGCGCCGGCCGGCGCGCGGCTTCAGCCGCCGCACCGTCGCCGGCCGGAGCCGGCGTACCGTCGCGCGGCGC
>VGTK01000117.1 GCA_016874715.1 Deltaproteobacteria bacterium
CGCACCGCACGCACGGACGGCGGACGCGCTCGCGGCGCGCCGGGGTGCCCGCGCACCCGCCGCGGGCGCCCGGGATGGCATGGCATTTTCCTGTGCATGGCGTACAACGGGGTTGGCATGAGATGGTCGTTCCGGATCGCATCGGTCGCGGGCATCCCCATCCGCGTCCACGCCACGTTCCTGCTCCTGCTGCTGTTCGTCGCCTGGTCGCACTCGTCCGAGGGCGGACCCGGCGTCGTGCAGGGACTGCTGTTCACGGTCCTCCTCTTCTCCTGCGTGGTCGCGCACGAGCTCGGCCACAGCCTCGTCGGGATGCGTTTCGGCTACAAGGTGCTCGACATCACCCTGCTGCCGATCGGCGGCGTCGCGGGCTTCGAGCGCATGCCGACGGACCCGCGCCAGGAGATGCTGATCGCGCTCGCCGGACCGCTGGTGAACGTGGTGCTCGCGGTCGCACTCTACGCGGTCCTCGGCGCGACCGGCGGACTCGTCCCGGTCGAGAGCGTGGGTGTCACGACCGGCGGCCTGCTCGAGCGCCTGATGCTGGTCAACGTGATGCTCGCCGGCTTCAACCTGCTGCCGGCGTTCCCGATGGACGGCGGCCGCATGCTGCGCGCGCTGCTCGCGCGGCGCATGGACTACGCACAGGCGACGCAGACCGCGGCGCGCGTCGGGCAGGCGCTGGCGCTCGGCTTCGGCCTGCTCGGCCTCCTGTACAACCCGTTCCTGCTCTTCATCGCGCTGTTCGTCTACATCGGCGCCGAGCAGGAGGCGGCCGCCGCGACCATGCGTTCGCTCTTCGAGGGCCTCACGGTGCGCTCGGCGATGGTCACGCGCTTCAGCGTCCTGCGCGACGACGAGCCCGTCGCGCGCGCCCTCGAGCTGCTGATCGAGGGCGAGCAGCACGACTTCCCGGTCGTGGCGCCCGACGGCAGCGTCCGCGGCATGCTGTCGCGCACGCTGCTGCTGAACGCGCTCGGCCGCGGTGACGAGCGGCGCCCGGTCGGCGAGGTCGTCCGTACGGCGGGCGACGCGGCGGCGGGCGACGCGCCGCCGCTCGTGCTGGCGCCGGGCGCGAGCCTCGACGACGCCGTCGAGCAGGTGCGGAACGCCGGGCTCGCGTCGGTCCCGGTGCTCGACGGCGGCCGTGTGGTCGGGCTGCTCACGATCGAGAACCTCGCCGAGCTGGCGATGATTCACAACGCACGCGCGCGGGCGGCACAGCTCGGCCACTCGCACACGACCTGACGCGCCGCGACCCGGGCGCGCCGACGTGCTCGACGACGATGACCGACGGCCGCACCCGCGTCGCCGACCACGAGGAGCACAGCAGGCGGAGCGTTCCATCGGACGGCGTCCGCATCCGCGATCGTGCCGCGCGCGACGCGGCGGCGACGCTCGAGGCGGCGCTGCGCTCGCTCGCGTGGGCCGACGAGATCCTCGTCGTCGACATGGCGAGCCGCGACGCGACGGTCGAGATCGCGCGCCGCCACGCGACGCGCGTCCTCGCGGCCGAGGTTGCGCCGCGCGCCGACGGCATCCGCACCCGCTGGGCCGACGAGGCCGACGGCGACTGGGTGTTCGTGCTCGACGCCGACGAGTGGCTCGACTACGGCGCGGGCGACGAGATCCGCCGCCTCGTGGCGGCGCACGGGGCGCGGGTCGACGCCTTCGCGATCCCGCGCTTCAACTCGATCGCCGGACAGGTCATGCGCGGCAGCGGCTGGTACCCCGACCACCAGATCCGCCTCTTCCGCAAGGGCACGGTGCGCTGGAGCGACACGCACCACACCCCGCCCGAGGTCGCCGGCGGACGCCGGCGCCTCGTGGAGCTGATGCCGCCGGTCTGCCTCCACATCCACCACCGCAACTACGAGAGCCTCAGGCACTTCGCCGAGAAGCAGCTCGCCTACGCGCTGTCCGACCGCTACGACCCAAAGCCCGCGTCGTTCGACTTCGCGGCGTACGTGGCGGGCGCCTGCGAGACTCTCGCCACGCGCGACGACCCGGCGGCCGACGGCGACCTGTCGCACGCGCTCGCGCTGCTGCTCGCCTGGGACCTTATCGTGCGCGGCATCGTGCACTGGGAGTCCCTCGAGCCGCGGCCACCGCTGGACCTGCAGGCGGCCCTGTCGGCCGGCCCCGGACGCGTACCGTGGTGGCGCGTGCGCGTTCGCCGCTGGCTCGGCAGGCGGCGCGCGCGGGCCCACTACGCGCGTCGCCTGCGCGACGTACTGCGACGACCATGACCCGGGTCACCGCCATCGTCGTCGACTGGAACGGCGCGGAGCATACGCGCCGCTGCCTGCGTGCGCTCGACGCGTTCCGCCACGACGGCGCGCTCGACGTCGTGCTGATCGACAACGGCTCGGACGACCCGGCGGCCCTCGCAGCACTCGCCGACCCGCCGCGCGTCCGCGTGCTGCGGCTGCCGCACAACCTGGGCTTCGGCGGCGGCAGCAATGCCGGGATCGCCGCGGCACTCGGCGGCGACGCCCGGTGGGTCTGGCTGCTCAACAACGACGCCGAGCCTGCTCCCGGCGCACTCGAGGAGATGCTCGCGGCGGGCGCCGGGGACGCGACCGTCGGCGCCGTCGGCTGCGTGCTCGACGAGGGTTCGAGCGCCGGGCACGGCCGCCCCGCGCTGGTCTTCGGCGGCGGGCGCATCGGCTTCACGTCGGGGCTGCCGCGCCAGCACGCCACACCCGTGTCCACCGAACACCTCGACTACCTGTGCGCCGCGAGCATGCTGGTGCGGCGCCCGGCGCTCGAGCTCGTCGGCGGCTTCGACGAGCGCTTCTTCCTCTACCGGGAGGACGTGGACCTCGGCTTCCGCCTGCGCGCCGCCGGCTTCCGCCTCGTCGTCGCCGCGCAGGCCGTCGTGCGGCACCGTGCGCACGCGTCGCAGGCCCTGGCCTCGTTGGGCTGGGACCGCCACTTCACGCACTCGACGGTCATCTTCTTCCGCAAGCACGCCGCCCGTCCTGCGCTGCCGATCGCGATCAGCACCGCCGGACGGCTCGTCAAGCGTCTCGCGACGGGCCGCGGCGCGAACGCCCGCGCGGTCTGGGAAGGCCTCCGGCTCGGGTGGACGGCCGCTCCGTCGGGCTCCGCGCTGCGTGACGCACCGTGCGAGCCCGGACCCGCCACGACGTGCGCCTCGGGTGACGGCGCGTCGGCCTGACCGGCGGCGAGGCTTTGCACACCGTCCCGGGATCACCCTATGATCCGGCGCACCGCGCAATCCATCAGGTCGCTTCGAGGAAGGAATCGGGTCCATGCAGATCGGCGTACTGTCCATCTTCCAGAACCACCGCGACGAGCACGGCGATGACGAGGTCATGCGCGGCGAGCTGGCGCTGGCGCTGCTCGCCGAGGAGCTCGGCTACGACAGCTACTGGGCGACCGAGCACCACTTCTTCGGCTACTCCATGTGCCCCGACAACCTGCAGTGGCTGGCCGGCGTCGCCGCGAAGACCACCCGCATCAAGGTCGGCACCGGCGCCATCATCATGCCGTGGAACGACCCGTACCGCGTCGCCGCGAAGGTCGCGCTGCTCGACCAGCAGTCGAACGGCCGCGCGCTGCTCGGCTTCGGACGCGGCCTCTCGAAGCGCGAGTACGCCAGGTTCGGCATCCCCATGGACCAGGCGCGGCCGCGCTTCGACGAGGGCACGCAGCTCGTGGTCGAAGCACTCGACCGCGGCTTCATCGAGGCCGACACCTCGAACTTCAAGCAGCCGCGCGCCGAGCTGCGCCCGCGCCCGACCCGCACGTTCAACGATCGCGTGTTCTCGATCGGAGTCTCGC
The DNA here is from genome assembly GCA_016874715.1 of Deltaproteobacteria bacterium. Classification (GTDB taxonomy): domain Bacteria; phylum Desulfobacterota; class Binatia; order UBA12015; family UBA12015; genus VGTK01. Next base: position 3,811 of record VGTK01000117.1, read on the forward strand.
CGGACTCCGCCGTGCAGGCCGCCGTGCTCGGCGCCCGTCTGATGGTGCTCGCGCAGCAGCCGTGGGAGGTGTTCCGCGACATGGCGCTCGTGCCCTACCAGAACAAGTGGCGCGAGGTGCGCGGCACCGAGCCCCCGCCGCCGGTGTGCGGCCAGCTGGTGTACTGCGATCGCGACGCCGCGCGCGCGAACGAGCTCGGCGAGCGCTACGTCAAGAACTACTTCGCCACCGTGGTCGAGCACTACGAGATCCACGGCAAGCACTTCCAGGACACGAAGGGCTACGAGTTCTACGCCAGCGCCGCCGAGATGATCGAGGCGATCGGACTCGAGGAGATGGCGACGATGTACGCCTCGGTGAACACCTTCGGCACACCGGCGCAGATCCTCGAGAAGATCGATGCGCAGCGTCAGATCCTCGGCTGCGACGTCGACGTGCTCACGATCACGAAGTACGGCGGCATGACGCAGGCCGAGGCGGAGTCCTCGATGCGTCTCTTCGCGGACGAGGTGTCGCCGCGCCTGCGCGCCGCCTCGCGCGCCGCGGCGTGACCGCGCCGGGCCGCGCCTCCGCCTCCGCGTCCGACTCGGCGGCCGTCCCGCCGAACGCCTGACGGCGCTGCCGGCGGTGGACGTCGCCGGAGCGGTCGGTCGCTCCGCCGGTCAGGGCGCCTTCGGTGCGACGACCTTCATGCCGAGCGTCGCAAAGCGGACGTGCGTGTTGTCGAACACGTCGAGCCGCGTGATCTCCACGGTCTCGGTCATGCCCAGTCCGACCTGGGCGACCGGACGGCCGTCGGGCACGGATCGACCATTCACGATGTCGTAGGTGTACGAGAAGGTCGACGGCACGCCGTTGCGGACGAGCCCCAGCTCGACGGTGACGCCCGGGTGCGTGATGCGATGTCCGGCGGCGTCGACCAGGGTGTCGAAGCCGCTGTTAGAGTTGCCGTCGTCGCGCAGCTTGAGGCGCGTGTCACCCCCCTTCGAGAAGCGCACGACGCTCGTCGACTCGGCCGCGTAGATCAGCGACGACGCGAGAATCGGGCTGCGTGTTCCCGACGGCACGCCGAAGGTCCCGAAGCGGATGCCGTCCTGGTCGTGGAGGTCGACGCTCGTCACCTCGATGCGGTCGCCCTGCACCAGGTTCGTGCCCGGGGTGAGTGTCGAGCGCACGGTCGCCTTGCCGTCGCGGATCTCGAACGGCAGCACCGTGGTGGTCGGCACGCCGTTCACCCTGAGACCGAGCCGCGGCTGGTTGCTCGGTGCCGTGATCTCGAGACCGGCGAGATTGCGCAGCGCCCGCAGGTTGAAGACCATCCTGCCGCCGCCGAACGGCCGCGCCACCAGCACGCCGGCCTTGGTGATCTGGATGCTCGACGGGTTCCCGAACACGGGCCCGATCGCGAGGTGCACGCCCTGCTTGTGCGCGAGGGCCACGGTCGGGAGCAGCAGCAGGGCGCAAGCGAGGAGAAGGCGCGACGGCCGGTTGGTTCGCGGTCGGGACATCGGGGGTTCGCTTTCGCCGGAGGTGGATGGCGGCGGTGGACGCATCCGCCACGTCGCACAGCCGCCGGCGCCGCGCCAGCACAGAATTGAAGCCACGACCCGCCGATCGGCTCGATCGACGGCGAAGGCGCGCGCCGGCGCAGAAGTCCGGCAAGGGGGGCACTCATGGCAGGCGCTCGAGGGGCTACCTGCCGGAGGCGCTCGAGACGGAATCGCGCGCGCCCGGCGTCCGTATCGGGGAGGCCCGCCCGACGCGGGCTGTGGGAGGTCGGCATGACGGCACGACGACGGCGGGCCCTCGGCGGGGCGGCTCTCTTCCTGGCCGGCTGGGCGTGCGGCGGAGGCGGCACCAGCGCGGTCTCGGCCGCGATGCAGCTCGTGGAGATCGGCGGGGCATCGCTCGCCGACATGCTCCGGCAGGCGGGACCGCCTGCGATCGCGCCCGGCTTCGGCGTCGCCGAGATCGTCCCCGACGACGGCGCGCGCCACTTCGCCGTCACCGTCGCGAGCGAGAACCGTGCCTCGCGCGAGGACACGGCAGCGCTCTATGCGCTGATGGACGGCCACGGCGCGATCGGCGGCGTGTGGGGTGCCAACGTGCTCGCGTTCGCACACTCCGACATGACCAGCGGCGCCGTGCAGGGGATCGAGGTGGACGTCGGGAACCTCGGCACCGACGCGGGCGTGCCGGTGACCGGCGTCAACGTGTTCGCGATGGGCCCGCGACCGTCCGACGTGGCGCTGGGCATCCTGAACGCCGCCGACCCCGCCGGGCCCGGCGGCTTTCGCGAGGGGATCGCGTTCCGCTCGAACGCGCCCGGCGTCGCCGTCACCGAGGCGCTCATACGGGTCCATCCGGGCTTCGGTACCGTCGCGACCGGCATCGACCTCCGCGGCGCGAGCTTCGCCGGGCCGGCACTCGCGACACCCGGGTTCGAGGTCCGGCCGGACGGCGCGGTCGCGTCGCGCGCGCTGGCGACGGGGGCACCGGCCTTCGCGTGCGTCGACGCGGCGGGTCGGCTGTTCGCGAGCGCCACGCCATGTACCCCGCTGGCGGCCGGCGGTTGAGCTCCGAGCCGACGCCCACGGGTCGCGACGCACGGACCAGGACCAGAGTTCCGTCGGGCCGACACGCGCTCCGCGCAGGGCGCGCGCTGCACCGCCGGTCCGCGAAGCGGCAGGAAAACCCCGGCGAAGCGGGGGCGAGGCTCCCGAACGGCTGGCGCGCGGCTTGCTGAGCGACGCCACGCGAGCGCTGCATACGGCCGCGATGTCCGCGCGCCGGACCGACGCTCGATGGAGGCAGGATGAGGACCCACGGCTGGAAGACGTATCGGCACGAGCGCGGCCGGCAGCGCGGTGCGCTCGGCCTCGCGGGGGTGGCTTCGCTCGCCGCGGCGATCCTCGCGAGCGGATGTGGCGGCCGCCAGCGCGACGACGGACGCCGCGCCGAGCGACGCGTGGAGCGCGCGCTCGACTGGCTGGATGTCGAGGGCGAGGCCCGTGACCGCGCCCGTGAGGCGGCGCTGGGACTCGTGCGGGAGGCTGCCGGACTGCGCGACGACGGGCTCAGAATGAGCGGTGAGCTGCTCGCCGCGTGGCGACGCGACACCCCCGACGCAGCTGCGCTGCGCGCTGCCGTCGACCGCGAGATCGACGGCATGCGTTCGCGCGCGCACCGCGCGCTCGACGACGTCCTCGCGCTGCACGCGGCACTCGATTCCGAGCAGCGAGCGGAGGTCGCCGACAGGCTCACCTGGCACGAGCGCGGCCACCGGCACTGGAGCCGATGGTGACCACCGCCGGGGCGAGCGCCGCGCTGGCGCTCCACGACGCGGCGTACCCCGAGGCCCGCTGAGGCGACCGCTCGCGACGGGGCGCGCGCTGCGATACGAGCCTCGTCCATGAACGTCGTCGCAATCGTGATCGGGCTCGCTCTCGTCGAGTACTTCGTCTTCGGCCTCCTCGTCGGGCGCGCCCGGCAGCAGTACGGCGTCGCCGCGCCCGCGATGTCCGGCCACCCGCTCTTCGAGCGGTACGTGCGCGTGCACCAGAACACCATGGAGTAGCTCGTCGTGTTCGTTCCAGCGATGGTGATGTTCGGCACCTACGTGAGCAGCACGGTGGCGGCGCTGCTGGGTCTCGTCTGGATCGCGGGCCGCGTGGTCTACCTGCGCGGCTACGTCGCCGACCCGGCGCAGCGCGGCACGGGCTTCGCGCTGTCGGCGCTGCCGCAGCTGGTCCTGCTGCTGGGCGGCGTCGTCGGCGCGCTCGTCGCCGCCCCCTGACGCGCCCTTCTGCGGGCCCCTTGCGAGGATGGCGCGAGCGGGCAAACTCGGTCTATGACGACCGCTGCCGCACCGGCCCCGAACGGGGCGGTAACGCCCGCCGGTGGGCGCGGCGCGTTCGTCGCCATCAACGCGGTCGGCGGCACGGCCGTGCTCGCGAGCTACGTGCTCTGGCTCGGCAACCCGTCGAACGACGCGGGAGCGCTGTGGGGCACGATCGGCGGCTTCGGGCGCGCACTGTACACCGCCAGCATGCTCACGGCCGCGGCCGGCTACTTCGCATTCGCGCCCTTCCTGCTGCGCCACGGCGACCGCGCACCGCTCTCGTTCCACCGCGTCAATGTGCTCTTCGTCCTCGTGCTGCTGCCGTCGGCGCTGTGGATGCCGCTCGCGTTCGAGTACCTCGACGCACCCGGCGACGGGCTCTGGGCGACGATGCGCGCCGGTCTGCTGCTCACCGGGCTCGCGTCCGCCGCGATCATCCGCACGGTCGCCGCAGTTCCCGCGGACGTTGGCGGGCGCGCCCGCACCTGGGCCCTCGCCGGTGCCGTGGCCTTCACCCTCCAGACGCTCGTTCTCGACGCACTCGTCTGGCCGCGGTCGTTCCCCGCGTGACCCGGTGAGAACGCTCGTCGACGAGACTCGCGCCGCGCGGCTCGGACGGCGCGTCCTCACGGTCCCGCTCTGGCTCGCAGCTTTCGCGTTCGTTGTCGCCGCACTCCCGGTGCTGCTGCCGCTCATGATCGCGCTCGACGTCGCGACCGACCGCCGCCTGCCGCGCACGCGCCTGGTGCTGTTCGCGGTCGTCTACCTCGCGTGCGAGGCGATCGGCATCGTCGCAGCGCTCCTGCTCTGGCCGACGACCTTCGGCGACCGGGCGCGCATGCTGCACGTGCACCGCTGGGTGCAGGATCGGTGGGCCGGCGCCCTGCTCGGCGCAGGCCGCCATCTCTTCGGGCTGCACCTCGTCGTCGAGGGCGAGGACGCGCTGCAGCCCGGGCCGTTCCTGTTGCTGTCACGCCACAGCAGCATTGCCGACACTCTCCTCCCGGCGGTGCTGGTCGGGTGGCGGTACGGCGTGGCCCTGCGCTGGGTCATCAAGCGCGAGCTGCTGGTGGATCCCTGCCTCGACCTCTTCGGGCAGCGCCTGCCGAACGTCTTCGTCCGCCGCGGCTCGGGCGAGGCGACGCGCGAGCTGGCCGCGATCCGCGCGCTCGCCTCCGACCTCGGTCCCCGTGACGGCGTGCTGATCTACCCGGAGGGCACGCGATTCACGCCGCGCGCCCGCGAGCGGGCGCACGCGGCGGTGACGCGCAGCGACGCCGCACGGGCCGCGCGCATCGCCGGGCTGCGCCACGTCCTGCCACCGCGCCTCGGCGGCGTCCTCGCGCTGCTCGACGCGTGCCCGGGCGCCGACGTCGTGCTGCTCGCGCACACCGGGTTCGACGGCGTGTCGCACGTAGCAGATCTGTGGCGCGGCGGCCTTCTCGGCCGCATGGTGCACGTCCGCTTCCGACGCATCCCGGCCGCGGCGATCCCGCCCGACGCCGCGGGGCGCGTGCGCTGGCTCGATCAGGAGTGGGCGTGGCTCGACGACTGGGTCGCAGGCAGCGCTGCACCGCCCGCGCTGCATTCGACCTCCGGCGGCGACGCGCACCGCACAACCGCGCCGCGTCAGGTGGCGGGGCGGAACTCCGCCGGACTCCAGTAGGCACGCATCGCCAGGATGCGGCCGTCGCGGTCGAGCGCGAAGGTGTCGATCACCGGCAGGACGAGCGGCGTCGGGCCACCGTCGAGGTGCAGCGTGAACGAGAACGCGACGTGGTTGCCCGAGACACGCACGGCGTCGGGCGCGAGCTCGAGCTCGAGCGGGCCGGCCGCGGTCGCGGCATCGAAGAACGCGGCCAGCGCCGCACGGCCGACGACCGGCGTCGAGCCGATCGGATCCTCCACCGTGCCACGATCGGCGAACAGCGAGACGTAGAGCTCGCGGTCCCTCGTTGCGAAGGCCCGCACGTAGGTGTCGACGACGGCACGCACCTGGCCCGCCGGCAGCACCGGTTCCGCCGGAGCACCCGGCGAGGTCGCGGCGGCATCGCCGCACGCGAGTGGCAGCAGCTGCAGCAGGAGGAGCGCGGCCACCGCGCGGCCCCCCACGCACGCGCGAAGCAGGGATCGAAGAACGTCGTTCATCGCGGCCTCCCGCCGCCGGCGCGGCCAGGGGTCAATCGAGGACGATCCGCGGACTCGTCGGGTGCGGGCGGTAGAGGATCACCGTGTGCCCGACCAGCCCGCAGAGGGCGGCCCGCCCGCGACCAGCGAGCTCGGCGGCGGCGGCGCGCTTGTCCTCGGGCTGGTGCAGGCGGACCTTGATCAGCTCGTGCGCCTGCAGCGCTTCGTCCACCGCCGTCATCACCGCGTCGGTGACCCCGGCGTGGCCCACGAGCACCACCGGCTCGAGACCGTGCGCGCGCCCGCGCAGCTTCTGCCGCTGCCCGCCGGTCAGGGATGGTGGGGTGGAAGCTACCTGCTCGGTGGACTGCGGACGGTCGGCGCTCACGCCGTTATCGTAACCGACGAGGGGTCCGACGCGCCAGCCGGGTCCTGCGCGACGCTTCGGCACGCCGCGGTCGCGCGGCTGCGGCGTTCGACGATCCAGCGCTCGAGCTTGGCGACCAGCGCCTCGCGCGTGACCGGCTTGGCGACGTAGTCGTCCATACCCGCGGCGAGGCAGCGCTCCTGGTCACCGGTCATGGCGTGCGCGGTCATGGCGATGATCGGCAGGCGGTTCCCGGGCAGCTCGCGCCGCCGGATCTCGGCCGTCGCCTCGAAGCCGTCCATCTCCGGCATCTGCACGTCCATGAGCACGAGGTCGTACTCGTTGGCGGCGACCGCCTCGACCGCCGCGCGTCCCGTCTCCGCCGCGTCGACGTCGCAGCCGAAGCGCTGGAGCATGTTGATCGCAACCATCCGGTTCACCCGGTTGTCCTCGGCAAGCAGCACGCGTAGCCGTTCGTTCAGGGCGTGGAACGCCGGCGCCGGCTCGACCGGCCGCTGCGCTTCAGTGCTGCCGAGGGCCGACAGGATCGAGCGCAGCAGGGTCGCCTGCCGCACCGGCTTGGCCAGCGCCTCCGCGAAGCCCTTCTGGCGGGCGTCGGCGAGCGCCCCCACCGACGACAGCAGGATGAGCGGCACGTCTGCGAAGCGGTGGTCCGCAGCGATGCAGCGCGCGAGCCCATGGCCGTCCATCTCCGGCATGTGCATGTCGAGGATCGCGAGCCGCACCGGCGTCCCGGCCGCGTGTCGCTCGTCGAGACGCTCGAGGCCCTCGGCGCCGCTCGCGGCCTCGACGGTGCGGCAGCCCCACGCCTCGAGCGTGCGGCGCAGGATCAGGCGGTTGGTCTCGTTGTCGTCGACGACGAGCACCTGCAGTCCGTTCAGGTGCTCGGCGCGCGCCGCTCGGCGCGAGTCGACCTCCGCCTTGGGCAGGGCGAGCTCGATCCAGAAGGTGCTGCCCGTGCCGGGCTCGCTCTCGAGCCCGATCCGCCCGCCCATCAGGTGGATGAGCTGGCTGCAGATGGTGAGCCCAAGGCCCGTGCCGCCGTGCCGGCGCGTGGTGCTGCCGTCGGCCTGCGTGAAGCTCTCGAAGATCGCGGCATGGCGATCCTTCGGGATGCCGATTCCGGTGTCGCGCACGACGACGCGCACGACGACGCTCGACGCCGTCTCGCGCAGCAGTCGGACGCCGATCGCAACCTCGCCCTTCTCGGTGAACTTGACGGCGTTGCCGAGCAGGTTGATCAGCACCTGCCGCAGGCGCGCGGGGTCGCCGGTGACGCCGCGCGCTGCTTCGGGCGGCACGTCGCACAGCAGCTCGATGCCCTTGTCCTGTGCCTGCGAAGCGACCAGCTCCGCGGCCTCCTCGACGACCGCCCCGACCTCGAAGTCGACGCTTTCGATCGGCATCTTGCCGGCCTCGATCTTCGAGAAGTCGAGGATGTCGTTGATGATGCCGAGCAGGTGCTCGCCGCAGCGGCGGACCGTCACGACGTGCTCGCGATCGCCCTCGGCGAGCGGGGAGTCGAGCAGCAGCTCGGCGAGACCGATGACGCCGTTGAGCGGCGTGCGGATCTCGTGGCTCATGTTGGCGAGGAACTCCGACTTCGCGCGCGCGGACGCGAACGCCGCGTCGCGGGCCTCCGCGAGCTGCACCGCTTGCTCTTCGGCGCGCGTGCGCGCGCCGGCGAGGTCCGCGATGTAGCGCGACTGCTGGTGCCGCGCCTGGTGGCGCTGGAGCGCCAGCACCGCCAGCCGCGCGAGGCCCGCGGCCAGCTCGCGGTGGTGCCGGACAGGCCTGCCGAAGGTTCCCCGGTGGACGACGATCGCGCCGAGCACGGCGTCGCCGGCACCGCACAGCGGCACCGACCAGCAGGAGCGCACGCCGCACGCGCGCGCGGCATCGCGCACGAGCGCGGTGCGCGGATCGTAGTCCACCACCCCGACGAACGTCGGCTTGCTGCTCAGGAAGGCCGCGCCGAACGCGTTCTCCTCCTTGATCGGCGTGCCGTCGAGGGCCGCGACGTATGCCTCGTCGAGGCCGGTGGACGCCGCGACGCGCAGCCTGCACGTATCCACCTCCGGCAAGAGCACGGCCGCACGGAGCTCGGGCGCCTGCTGCTCGAGAATCGCCAGCAGCTCGTCGAACACCACCTCTGCCTCGGCGTCGTCGGCGATGCGCTCGAGCACGCGCTCGTGTCCCTCGCGCAGCAGCTCGCCGGCCTTGACGCGCATGTAGTGCCGGTCGAAGAGGATCGCCGCGTAGGCGGCGACAGCAAAGGCCGCGAGCAGCGCGACGACCACGTTGACCGAGAGCTCGTCGAGGACGGTGCTCACGCAGGCAAGCGCGAGCACCGTGAGCAACACGTGCGGCGTCACGCCCCACGGGAAGATCACGAAGTTCACCATCACCACGAGCACGACGACGAAGACCAGCAGCCACGGGTCGCGCGTGAGCAGCGCGACCCCGAGCGTCGACCCGAAGCCCGCCGCGAAGTTCGCGATCGCCAGCGCGATCACGCGGTTCCACGAAGCCGTACGGCTCGCGCGCAGCCACAACGCGAGCACGACCTGGAGCACCGCCCCGCCGACACGCACGAAAACCAGCTGGCGCCAGATCTCCGCTCCGAGGTCCCGGTTCGCCGGTACCGTGGCAAGGAGAGAGATCGCGGACAGCCCGAAGATCACGCTGATGCGGTTCGCGATCGCGACCTTGTTGTCGGCTCGGATCGACTCGCGGACGTGTGAGCTCATCTGGTCGATCATCTTTCCTCGATCGGGCCCTCCTCCGCGCCCCGGAGGGTCGCGGAAGAATCTACCGGCGCTGAAGAAGCTCTCGGTCCGCGGGTAGGCCCACTTGAGCCGCCATGCCGCGTGCCAGGGTGGGTGCGCGGTCCGGGCAGGTACGCGGTCCGGGGGGTGCGCTGGCCGGGTGGGCGCGCGGTCCGGGGGGCCGCCGGCGCGCTCCGTGGGCTACGGAACCAGCGGGTAGGCCCAGATCTCGCTGAGCGCCTTGCCGCCGAGCTCGAGTCGGGCACGCATGTCGATCACGTCGCGGCCCTTCGGACGGGCCTGGAACGTGAGGCGCCAGCCACCGGTGATCGGGTTCTTGATCACTTGCTGCCCGAGCAGCTCGACGCCCTCCTCGGGGCGCATGCTGAGCGCGCCGTGGACGATCTCGTGCGCCGAGATCTCCTCGAGGCCGCCGCCCGCGAAGTCGACGACGAAGCGCTGCGCGCCCTCCTTGACGCCGCTGTCGCGGCGGGTGGAGACGACCCGTCCGAGCGGCGGGCGATCGAGGCTGTCGCCATACCAGCGCATGCGGTACGCGACCTCGATCGGGTTGCCGGGCACCACCGCACGGGCCGGCACCCAGTATGCCACCACGTTGTCGTTGGTGTCGGATCTGGTCGGAATCTCCACCAGCTCGATGCGGCCCTTGCCCCACGCGCCGACCGGCTGGACCCACGCGCTCGGACGCCGCTCGGCACGCGTCTCGAGGTCCTGGTAGCTCGAGAAGCTGCGGTCGCGCTGCAGGATGCCCCAGCCGAGCGGATCGTCGGCCTCGAACGACGACACCGCCAGCGATTCAGGGTTGTCGAGCGGCCGCCACAGCCATTCGCCCGACGCGAAGCGAATCGCGAGCCCGTCGGAATCGTGCGCCTCGGGACGGAAGTCGTCGAACTGCCGGCGCGTGTTCTCGCCGTGGAAGAACATGCTGGTGAGCGGTGCGAGGCCGAGCTTCTTGATCTCCCGCCGGGGGGACAGGACCGCGTGCACGTCGACCAGCGTCTCGACCCCGGGCCGCACGACGAATCCGTACGCGCCGGTGATGCCGGGGCTGTCGAGCAGGGCGAAGACCGTCACGTCGCGCGCGTCGGGCGCCGGGCGCTCGATCCAGAACTCGCGGAAGAACGGGAACTCCTCGCCCCAGGGAGCCGCGGTGTCGATCGCCAGCGCGCGCGCCGAGAGCCCGAAGACCTGGTCACGTCCGACGGCGCGAAAGTACGACGCGCCGAGAAAGACGATCACCTCGTCGAGGTAGCCCGGACTCTTGATCGGCCCGTGCAGGCGAAAGCCGGCGTAGCCGAGGTCCTGCGGCACGCGGCTCGCAAACTCGTTCGGCCCGTAGTCGAACTGGCCCGGTGCGAACCCGACCGGCTTGAGCCGCCCGTCGTCGATCAGGTTCACGGCGACGGTGCGGTTGTAGAAGAGGCCGGGGTGGAAGAACTGGACCTGGAACGGCAACCCCTGCTCGCGCCAGACGGCCTGATCGGGCCGGTAGCGGATCGTCCGCCACTCGTCGTAGGTGATCTTGCCGAGCCAGTCGGGCACCGCCGGCGCGACGGGCGGGTAGAACGCCTGCTGCGACAGCTCGCGCGCCCGGGCGACGACGTCTTCCCATCCGAACGCGCCGGCGCTGCCCGGCGGCAGGAAGAGGCCGAGCACGAGCAGCCACGAGAGCAGCCCGCGACGGCGGTGTGCAGAGACGAGAGCGTCGGACAAGGTGTCCACCCCGGAGGACCGGCGCCCCATTCCTGCGTCCGCGCGGGGCGCGCGTCAAGGCTTGGTGCCGCTCATTTTTCTTCTCAACGGATCGGCGATCTCGTGGCACGGTCGTGCTAGGAGGGGTGCGCCCGGCGATGAGCTTCGCGCGTCCGATCCTCCTTCTGGCCTGCCTGGCGCTCGGCGCGGCCGGGTGCCGCGACGAGCGCCGCGACGATCCGCGCACCGTCGACTTCTGGGCGATGGGGCGCGAGGGCGAACTCGTCAAGCAACTCGTCCCGGCGTTCGAGCAGCGCAACCCCGGCGTGCGCGTGCGCGTGCAGCAGATCCCGTGGAGCGCCGCGCACGAGAAGCTCGTCACGGCGCTCGTCGGCGGCACGATGCCGGACGCATTCCAGCTCGGCTCGACCTGGGTGTCGGAGTTCGTCGCACTGCGCGCGCTCGAGCCGCTCGACGGTCGCGGCGACGCCTCCGGCGGCGACGACGCGGTCTTCCCCGGGATCGCGGCGGCGAACGTCGTCGGAGGACGGACGTGGGGCGTGCCGTGGTACGTCGACACCCGCGTGCTGTTCGTGCGCACGGACCTGCTCGAGAAGGCCCGCTGCGTCTCGCCGCTACGGACCTGGGACGCGTGGCTGGACTGCATGGCACGCGTGCGCGACGCCGCACCGGGCCGCTTCGCGATCCTGCTGCCGCTCACCGAGTGGGAGGCGCCGGTGATCCTCGCCATGCAGCGCGGGGCCACGCTGCTGCGCGACGGCGACGGGCGCGGCGACTTCCGGAGCCCCGCCTTCCGTGCCGCGTTCGCCACCTACACCGGCCTCTTCTCGCAGGGGCTCGCGCCGCGCGGCAGCGAAGCGCAAGCCTCGAGCCTGTACCAGGGCTTCGGCGAGGGCCTTTTCTCGTTCGTGCTCACCGGACCGTGGAACCTCGCGCAGTTCGCCGCGCGGCTGCCGGCCGACCTGACCGGACGGTGGACGACGATGGCCCTTCCGGCACCGGACGACCACCATCCCGGAGTCTCCCTCGCCGGCGGTTCGAGCCTCGCCGTGTGGAGCGGCTCGCCTGCGAAGGACGCGGCTTTCCGCTGGACCGCGTGGCTCGCCGAGCCCGAGCAGCAGGCGGCGCTGTACCGCGCGTCCGGGGCGCTGCCCGCGCGCCGCGGCGCCTGGCGCGCGCTCGGGCTCGACACCGCGCCCGGCACGCGAGCGTTCTGGGAGCAGCTCGGCAACGTCCGCCCGCCGCCGCGGGTGCCGGAGTGGGAGCGCATCGCCACCCTGATCGGACGCCGCGCCGAGGGCGTGATCCGCGGCGAGGAGACCATCGACGCGGCGCTCACGTCCCTCGACGAGGAGGTCGATCGCATCCTCGAGAAGCGCCGCTGGATGAACGACCGTGAGGGAGCCACGCGAGGTGCCGAGCGATGAGCGCCGTGACCGGGCGCGAGCCGCGCGCGGCTGCGATCCTCGTGTCGCCCGCGCTCGGCGCCATCGTCGCGTTCTTCCTCCTGCCGGTTCTCGCGGCGCTCGCGCTCAGCGTCACCGACTTCGACATCTATGCGCTCGCCGATCCGGCGAACCTGCGCTTCGTCGGAATGCGCAACTACGCGCGGCTGCTCGCCGATCCGACCTTCCGCACGGCGCTCTGGAACACCACGTCCTTCGTGGTGGTGGCGGCCCCGCTGTCGATCGCGGTGTCGCTCGGCGCAGCGCTGCTCGTCGACGCGCGGCTCGCGCGCGGCGCGGCCTTCCACCGCACGGTCCTCTTTCTCCCGGTGGTGACGACGCTGGTCGCCGCGGCCGTGGTCTGGCGCTACCTGTACCACCCGCGCTTCGGGCTGCTGAACCACGCGCTGGCGTTCGTCGGCGTGGGTCCGGTGGACTGGCTCGGCGACCCGCGCTGGGCGATGCCGGCGATCGTCTTCATGACCGTGTGGAAGACCTTCGGCTTCAACATGGTGATCTTCGTCGCCGGGCTCCGCAGCATCTCGCCGCGGCTCTACGAGGCGGCGAGCCTCGACGGCGCCGGCCCGCTCGCGACCTTCCGCCACGTGACCCTCCCGCAGCTCGCACCGACGACGGCCTTCGTCACCCTCATGACGGTCATCGGGGACTTCCAGCTCTTCGCCGAGCCCTACGTCATGACGCAGGGCGGGCCGGGGGACAGCACCCTGAGCGTCGTGCTGCTCATGTACCGCGAGGGCTTCCGGTGGTGGAACCTCGGTACCGCGGCGGCGACGGCGTTCGTGCTGTTCGTGATCATCCTCGCGCTGAGCGCGCTCGGCGTGGCGCTCCGCCGCGGCGCGCCGGACGCACCCGCGGGCCCGGGAGGAGCCTCGTGACGAGGCGCTCGCTCGCCAGCCTCGCGGTCAACGCGGCACTCGTCGGCGCGAGCGCGGTGACCCTGCTGCCGCTCGCCTGGATGGTCTCCGTGTCGCTCATGCCGCCGGGCGAGGCGGCCTCGGCGTCTCGGCTCTGGCCGAGCGCACCGACGCTCGAGCACTACCGCGCGCTGTTCACGCGCCTCGACGTCGTACGCTATGCGCTCAACAGCGCGCTGCTCGCGAGCGTCGTGACCGCGCTCTCGCTCCTGCTGAACTCCATGGCGGGCTACGCGTTCGCGAAGCTCCGCTTCGCCGGACGCGACCGGGTCTTTCGCGTGCTGCTCGCGGCCCTGGTCGTCCCCGGACAGCTCGGCATGCTGCCGCTCTTCCTGCTGCTCAAGCAGCTCGGGCTGGTGAGCACGTACGCCGGCGTCGTCATCCCCGGCCTCGCGAGCATCTTCGGGATCTTCCTCGTCCGCCAGCACGCGCTTTCCCTGCCCGACAGCATCCTCGATGCGGCCCGCGTCGACGGCGCCTCGGAGCTGCGCATCTACTGGTCGATCGCCCTCCCGGCGCTGCGGCCGATCCTCGTCACGCTCGGCTTGTTCACGTTCATCGGGACGTGGAACGACTTCCTGTGGCCGCTGATCGTGTTGAGCGACGAGCGCATGTTCACCTTGCCGGTTGCGCTGGCCAACCTGCTCGGGGAACACGCGCAGGATGCCGAAGTGATGATGGCGGGCGCGGTCGTGACCGTGCTCCCGATGGTGGCTCTCTTCCTCGCCCTCCAGAGATCCTACCTGGCAGGCGTGGCTGGCGGAGGCGTGAAGGGATAGGCGTGCGGCGCGCAAGGTGGACGACGGGGCTCGGGAGCGCGACGGCGCTGATCGTCCTGCTGGCGCTGGCGGGACCGTCACCGGCCGCGGGCGAGCCGGCGGGCGACCTGGCCGATCCGTCGGCGTGGACCGCGGGCAGCTCGCCGGGCGCGACCGCCGAGATCGCTCGCGAAGCGGGACCGGACGGGCGCGCGTCGCTGCGCGTCGACTTCGATCTCGGCATGGGAGGCTTCGTGATCGTGCGCCGGCCGGTCTCGATCACGCTACCGGAAAACTACGCGTTCTCGTTTCGCATCCGCGGCAACGCACCGGTGAACAATCTCGAGCTGAAGCTCGTCGACCCGAAGAGCGACGACGTCTGGTGGGCGCAGGAGCGCGACTTCGAGTTCGCTTCCGAGTGGCAGCGCATCGTGCTGCGCAAGTCGCGCTTCGCGTTCGCGTGGGGCGCGTCGGGAGGAAAGCCGCTCGCGCGCGCCGGCTTCCTCGAGCTCGCGATCACCTCCGGCAGCGGCGGGCGCGGCTCGGTGTGGATCGACGATCTGCGCTTCGAGCCGCGTCCCGCGCACCCGCCCTCGCCGGCACCGCCGCGGGTCTCCGCGTCTACCAGCGCGCCGGGGCAACCCGGCCACGCGGTGCTA
>VGTK01000118.1 GCA_016874715.1 Deltaproteobacteria bacterium
CCCCCGTGCAGAAGGCGCCGCCGCGCCCCGACGCGAAGCCGGCAGAGCAGCGCGCGGGCCGCCAGGCACCACCGCCGCGGGACACGCGGCCCGGCGAGACGACCCCTCAGCCCCTGCCGGGACTGCGCCAGCTGTTCGCACCGCCCGAGGAGGTGCTCGCGAAGGCCGAGCGCGACCGGCGCGCAGCCGGTGGTGCCGCCGCCAGGCCCGGTGCGGCCGACGACCCGCGCAAGGACCTGGTCAGCGCGCCCCCGCCCGCCCCGGGCATCTTCGGCGGCCTGCGGGGCAGCTTCGACAACCTGCCCGACGTCGCGCAGGGCAACCTGACGATGCTGAATACCAAGGCCGACCGCTTCGCACCGTTCGTGCGGCGCGTCGGCACGCGGGTGTTCCAGAATCTGCTCATCTACCAGCGCCAGAACCTGGAAGCGTCCGACATCATCGCCGCGAGCGACCTGGTCACCGTGCAGGTCACCCTCGATCCCAGCGGCCGACTGAAGAACCTCGAGGTCGAGGAGCACTCCGGCAGCATGGCCGTCGACCAGACGCTCATCGACGCCCTCCGTCAGGCCGCGTTCGACGACAACCCGCCGAAGGCCGCCGCGAACGACAGGGGCGAGTACCGGTTCGTCTTCCAGGCGCAGCTGCTCGCCGGCGTGGGCCAGGGGCCGGGCGGTCCGGAGCTGCGCACGGTCGAGAGCCGGCTGCGGATCGGCCTGCTGTAACGCCGCCCGACGGCGGATCGGCCTGCTCTGACGCCACCCGACGGCGGCCGGGGACTATGCTTCGACCGGCGTGGTGGTCGAGTGGGGCGTCGCCGCCACCGGGGCGGCGTCTGCCGCGCTCCCGGTCCCCGCGGTCGGGGCGGTGCCCTCCGCCGTGGACGCCTCTGCTCCGGCGGCGACGGGCCGCCAGCGCAACACCGGCTTGCGCGCCGCGCGGGTCTCGTCGAGACGACGTGCGCGCGTCGTGTGCGGCGCGGTCCTGAGCAGCTCGGGATCCTTCCGCGCCTCGGCAACGATGCGCTCCATCGCGCCGGCAAAGGCGTCGAGCGTCTCGCGGCTCTCGCTTTCGGTCGGCTCGATCATCATCGCGCCCTGCACGACGAGCGGGAAGTAGATGGTCGGCGCGTGAAAGCCGAAGTCGAGCAGCCGCTTCGCCACGTCCATGGTCTTGACGCCGGTGTCGGCGAGGCCCTGATCGGTGAACACGCACTCGTGCATGCACGGCGCGGTCTGCGCGAGCGTGAGAAGCGGCTCGAGCTTCTTGCGCAGGTAGCTCGCGTTCAGCACGGCCCGCTCGGTCATGCGCGTGATGCCGTCGCCGCCGAGGCCGAGCATGTAGGTGTAGGCGCGTACCAGCATGCCGAAGTTGCCGTGGAACGTCCGCACGCGGCCGATCGACAGCGGCGCGTCCTCCGACAGACGGTAACCGGTCTCGGCCTGCAGCACGCGCGGCACGGGCAGGAAGGGCGCCAGGTGTTTCTTGACACAGACCGGCCCCGCCCCGGGACCACCGCCGCCGTGCGGCGTCGAGAACGTCTTGTGCAGGTTGATGTGCAGGACGTCGGCGCCGATGTCGCCGGGGCGGCTCACGCCGCAGAGCGCGTTCATGTTCGCGCCGTCGATGTAGACCAGGCCGCCCTTCCCGTGCACCGCATCCGCGATGACGCGGATGTCGCGCTCGAAGAGCCCGAGCGTGCTCGGGTTGGTGACCATGACCGCGGCGACGTCCTCGTCGAGGCGCGCCGCGACGTCGGCGATGTGCATGCAGCCGTCGCGCCCGACCGGCACCTCGACGCAGCGGTAGCCGCACAGGACGGAGCTCGCCGGGTTGGTGCCGTGCGCGCTCGCGGGAATGAGCACGGTCTTGCGCGGGTTGCCGTTCTGCTCGTGGTACGCGCGCACCATCTTGATGCCGACGAACTCCCCCTGCGCGCCGGCCGCGGGCGTGAGCGTGACCGCGTCCATCCCGCTGATCTCGGCCAGCATCTGCTCGAGCTCGAACATCAGCGCGAGCGCGCCCTGGACGAGGACGTCGGGCCACAGCGGATGGATCGTCTGGTGGCCGGCGAGGCGCGCCGCCCACTCGTTGACGATCGGGTTGTACTTCATCGTGCACGAGCCGAGCGGGTAGAAGTTCGACGCGATCGAGAAGTTCCAATGCGAGAGGCGCGTGAAGTGCCGCACCACCTCGAGCTCGCTCAGCTCGGGCAAGCCCTCGAGGCCGGGACGCGCAAGCTCGGCCTCGAGCGCCGGCAGCTCGACCTCGGGCGGCAGGTCGTCGCTCGGCAGCGACACCGCGCGGCGCCCGGGTGACCCGATCTCGAACAGCAACGGCTCGTCGTGCATCAGGCAGCTCCCGCGGTACGCCACTCGCTGGCGAGCCGCTCGACGTCACCGCGGCGGTGGACGTCGGTCACGCACAGCAGCAGAGAATCCTCGAGCTCCGGATACCAGCGCCCGAGCGGCATGCCGGCGACGATGCCGCGGCGCACGAGGCGCTCCCAGCGTCCGCCGACGTCGGCGCCGCGCAGCACACACTCGTTGAAGCTCGGGCCCGTGAAGCGCTCGGAGAGCCCCGACGATGCGAGATGCTGCACCGCGTAGCGGAGCTTGCGCGCGTTGAGTCGCGCGAGGTCGCGCAGTCCCCCCGGACCGAGCAGAGAGACACACACGGTGAACGCGAGAGCGCACAGGCTGTGGTTGGTGCAGATGTTCGAGGTCGCCTTGTCGCGCCGGATGTGCTGCTCGCGCGTCGACAGCGTGAGACAGAAGGCGCGCTTCCCGTCCGCGTCGACGGTCTCGCCGACGACGCGACCCGGCATCGCGCGCAGGAAGCCCTCGCGCGTTCCGAAGAGCCCGACACCGGGACCGCCGAAGGCCGGGGCGAGGCCGAGCCCCTGCCCTTCGCCGACCGCGATGTCGGCACCGAGTGCCCCCGGAGGAGTCAGGAGCCCGAGCGCCAGCGGCTCGAGGGTGACGGTCACCAGCAGCGCGCCGCGCGCTCGCGCCCACGCCGCGATCTCGGGCAGCTGCTCGACCACGCCGAAGAAGTTCGGGTAGCCGACGACGACGCACGCGATGTCGGACTGCGCGCCCGCCGCATCGTCCGCGACGTCGTCCAGGCGCACGCGGCCGGCGCCGTCGAAGCCGAGCTCGGCGAGCGACACGTCGTCCATCGAGCGCAGGTAGGTCGCGATCGTGTCGCGCACGCCGGGATGAAGCGAGCGCGCGACCAGAACCCGTGATGGTCGCGCGTCGCGGCCGCGTCCGCTCTTGAGGCGCAACGCCATCAGCACGGCCTCGGCGGCGGCCGAGGCGCCGTCGTACATGCTCGCGTTCGCCACGTCGGTTCCGAGCAGGATCGAGGTGATCGTCTGGAACTCGAAGATCGCCTGCAGCGTGCCCTGGCTCACCTCCGGCTGGTAGGGCGTGTACGCGGTCGCGAACTCGGATCGCGACGCGAGCGCGTCGACCGCGCTCGGCACGTAGTGCGCGTAGGCGCCGGCACCGACGAAGGACAGGACCTCGGCACGGTTGCGGCTCGCCAGCGCACCGACACGCGCGCGCAGGTCGGGCTCCGAGAGGCCGGGCGGGATGTCCAGCGCCCGTCCGAGCCGGACGTCCTCGGGAAGGTGGGCGAACAGGTCGGCGACGCGCGCGACGCCGACCTCGGCGAGCATCGCCTGCAGGTCGTCCTCGGTGTGGGGAGTGTAATCCATTCTGGTTCGCGCGCGGCCGGCGCGCGTGCGGGGGAAGAGGTCTCCGCGCCTACTCGGTCGCGGAGTCCTCGATGAACTTGCGGTACTCGTCGGCGGTCATGAGATCGGTCAGGTCCGCGTTGTCACCGAGCGTGATCTTGACCATCCAGCCGTCGCCGTAGGGATCCTCGTTGATGAGCTCGGGGTTGTCGGGCAGGTCGTCGTTCACCTCGGCGACCTCGCCCGAGAGCGGGGCGTAGACGTCGGACACGGCCTTCGTGGACTCCACCACGCCGAAGGCGTCGGCCTTCTCGATCCGATCGCCGACCGACGGCAGCTCGACGAACACGACGTCTCCGAGCTGCTCCTGCGCGTGGTCGGTGATGCCGACGGTCGCGACCGAGCCGGCGATCGCGACCCACTCGTGCTCGCGCGTGTATTTCAGGTCCTCGGGAAGCTCCATGACGTCGTTCCTGTTCGGTTCGCTACCGGGAGCCTTCCCGCCGGTAGAACGGTGTCCGCACGCGCTCCGCCTCGATCGCGCGGCCGCGGACCTCGACGGACAACGGAGCGTCTATCGATTCGCTCGCGAGCAACGCAAGCGCGATGGCGGTCCCCAGCGTCGGCGACTTCGTTCCACTGGTCACGACGCCCACCGTTCGATCACCGCTCTTGACCGGATAATCCGCGCGCGCGATGCCGGCCTGCTTCAGCTCCAGGCCGACGAGGCGGCGCGCGGGGCCACGCTGCTTCTGCGCGGTGAGCGCGCGCGAGCCGACGAACTCGCCCTTCTCGAGCTTGACGGCCCAGCCGAGGCCGGCTTCGAGCGGCGAGACCTCGCGCGACAGCTCGTGGCCGTAGAGCGGCAGCGCCGCCTCGAGCCGGAGCGTGTCGCGCGCGCCGAGTCCGATCGACGCCACCGTGAGATCGTCGCTGGTCACCTCGCTCAGAGCTTGCCAGAGACTTGCGGCCTGTCCAGCGGCGACGAAGAGCTCGAAGCCGTCCTCCCCGGTGTAGCCGGTGCGCGCCGCGATCACCGGAATGCCCGCGACCGTCGTCTCGGCACAGGCGAAGCGGGCCAGGTCCGGCAGCGCCGCGCCCTGCGCGCGCCGGGCCACGTCCGCTGCGCGCGGCCCCTGGAGCGCGATCAGCCCGAGCTCGTCGCAGCGGTCGACCACGTCCGCGCCCGGCACGTGCTTCTGCTGCTCGCGGATCCAGTCGCGGCACGTCTCCGCGTTGCCGGCGTTGACGCAGAACATGTACCGCTGGTCGCCCAGCCGGTAGAGGATCGTGTCGTCGATCGTGCCGCCGTCGTCGGCGCACCACACGGTGTACTGCGCCTGCCCGACCGCCAGCCGGCTCGCGTCGTTGGTCGCGACGCGCTGGCAGAGCGCAAGTGCACCCGCACCGCGGATCTCGAGCTCGCCCATGTGCGAGACGTCGAAGAGACCCGCGCTGCTCCGCACCTGGTGGTGCTCGGCGATGATGCCCGTGTACTGGACGGGCATCTCCCAGCCCGAGAACTCCGTGAAGCGCGCACCGGCCTGGCGGTGCAGCTCGTAGAGCGGCGTACGGCGCGCCACTAGAGTCCGGCCGCCGCGGCGGCCGCCTGCGCGGTGTTGGCAAGCAGCATGGCGATGGTCATCGGTCCGACGCCGCCGGGAACGGGCGTGATCGCGCTCGCGCGCCTGGCCGCCTCCACGTACTCGACGTCGCCCACGAGCCCCGCTGCCGTGCGGTTCGTCCCGACGTCGATCACCACCGCGCCGGGCTTGATCCAGTCGCCCTTGATCGCCCCGGCCTTCCCGATCGCGGCGACCACGACGTCCGCCCGACCGACCTCGGCCGCGAGGTCGCGGGTGCGCGAGTGACAGATGGTCACCGTGGCGTGGCGCTCGAGCAGCAGCAGCGCGACAGGCTTGCCCACCAGCAGGCTGCGCCCGATCACGACGGCGTTCTTGCCGCGCAGGTCGCAGCCGATCTCGTCGAGCAGACGGATGCAGCCGAGCGGCGTCGCCGGGCGAAGCCCCGGAACACCGGCGACGAGCAGGCCGCGGCTGACCGCGTGCAGCCCGTCGACGTCCTTCGCCGGCGCGATGCGGTCGATCACGTGCTCGGCCTCGATGTGCAGCGGCACGGGAAGCTGCACGAGGATGCCGTGCACGTCGGCGCGCGCGTTCAGCCCGGCGACGACGTCGAGCAGCTGCGCCTCGGTGGTCGACGCGGGCAGCTCGATGCCGAAGGAGCTCATGCCCGCCTCGAGGCAGGCCTTCTTCTTCATCCGGACGTAGATCGCGGACGCAGGGTCGTCACCGACGAGAACCGTCGCGAGACCCGGCTCGACGCCGCGCACCTTCAGCTCGGCGACGCGCGCCTTCACCTCGTCGCGAACCTTCTGCGCGATCGCCTTGCCGTCGATCACGCGCGCCCCGCCGCGCTCGTCCGCCGCCGCGTGCGTGACGCCTCGTTCGTTCACCGCCGCGTGCGTGACGCCCGGCTCGTCCGCCGCCGCGTGCGTGACGCCCGGCTCGTCCGCCGCCGCGTGCGTGACGCCTCGTTCGTTCACCGCCATCCGCGCGTCCTATAGAAGCCGTCCGGACGCGTGTAAAGCCGATCGCGAAGCAACGGTCACTCGCGCACCACGAAGCGCAATCCGAGCTCGCGGAGCTGTGCCGTGTTCGGCGCGGACGGCGCCTCGCTCATCGGATCGAACGCCTTCTGCGTCTTCGGGAAGGCGATCACGTCGCGGATCGAGCTCTCACCGAGCCACAGCATGCAGAGCCGGTCGAGGCCGAGCGCGAGGCCGCCGTGCGGCGGCGCGCCGAACGAGAGCGCGTCGAGCAGGAAGCCGAACTGCTGGCGCTGCTGCGTCTCGTCGATGCCCAGCGCCTCGAAGAGCTGCGACTGGACGTCGGGGCGATGGATGCGGATCGAGCCGCCGCCGAGCTCGGTGCCGTTGAGCACGACGTCGTACGCCTGGGCACGAACGCGCTCCGGATCGGTCGCGAGCAGCTCGAGGTCCTCGTCCTTGGGGGCGGTGAACGGATGGTGCACGGCCGAGAGACGCTTCGCCTCGAGGTTGTACTCGAGCAGCGGGAAGTCCGTCACCCAGAGGTAGTTCCACTGGCCCTCCGGGATGCGCCGGAGCATCTGCCCGAGGCGCAGGCGGAGCTGGCCAAGAACCTGCAGGGCGTGGCCGCGCGGACCCGCGACCAGGAACAGCACGCCGCCCGTGCGGAGCCCCGTACGCTCGCAGATCTTCTCGCGCTCTCCCTCGTCGAAGAACTTCGCGAGCGGCGACTGCCAGCCGTCTTCCGCCGCGCGGATCCAGGCGAGGCCGCCGGCGCCGAGCGTCTGGACCCAGGCCACCAGCTCGTCGAGCTCGCGCCGCGACAGCTGCTTGCCCTCCTCGGCCAGGATTCCGGCAACGATGCCGCCACGCTCGACGGCCGAGGCGAGGATGCGCGCCTTGCTCTCGCGCATCAGGTCCGACAGCTCGACGATCTCGAGCCCGAAGCGCGTGTCGGGCCGGTCCGTGCCGAAGCGGCGCATGGCCTCCTCGTAGTGCATGCGCGGAAACGGCGTCTCCGGAACCGGCGCGCCGATCGCCCGCGCTCCGGCGACCAGCAGGCCCTCGGTGAGCGCCATCACGTCGTCCTGGCCGACGAACGACATCTCGATGTCGACCTGGGTGAACTCGGGCTGGCGGTCCGCCCGCAGGTCCTCGTCCCGGAAGCAGCGGACGATCTGATAGTAGCGGTCGAAGCCCGAAACCATCAGGATCTGCTTGAACAGCTGCGGCGACTGCGGCAGCGCGTAGACCAGGCCCGGGCTGACGCGGCTCGGCACCAGGTAGTCGCGCGCTCCCTCGGGCGTCGAGCGCGTGAGGATCGGCGTCTCGACGTCGATGAAGCCGCGCTCGTCGAGGTAGTTGCGGATGGCCGTGGTCGCCCGGTGGCGCGCGATCAGGTTGCTGGTCATGCGCGGCCGGCGGAGATCGAGAAACCGGTGCTTGAGGCGGACCGCCTCGTTGGCCTCGCTCGCGTCGTCGAGCGGGAACGGCAGCACGCGCGAGACGGACAGAACGCGGATGTCCGCGACGCGCAGCTCGACCTCGCCGGTCGGCAGCGAGGGGTTGCGCGTCTCCTCGGGGCGCGCGCTGAGCTTGCCGCGAACCGCGATCACGTACTCGCTGCGCAGCGCGTGCGCGCGCTCGTGGGCGATCGGGCTGTCGTCCGGGTCGAGCACGATCTGCACGATGCCGGTGCGGTCGCGCAGGTCGATGAACACGATGCCGCCGTGGTCGCGACGGCCGGCGACCCAGCCCACGAGCAGCAGTTCGCTGCCGATGTCGCTGGCGCGCAGGTCGCCGCAGTAATGGCTGCGGCGCCAGTCGCCGAGTGCGTCGATCCGGACGGGTCCCTGCTGCTCTCCTGCCGTCGTCATGCTGCGGTTCACCTCGCCCCCACGGCCGCGAGAAGCTCGGCGCCGGTCAGGTCGATGTCCACGGCCAGCTTGCGGTCCTGCTTGGCCTCCATGTCGCGCATCGTCGCCCGTCGCTGCGCGAGCTCCTCGTCTCCCAGGATCATTACTTGACGAGCGTTCAGCTTGTCCGCGCGGCGCATCAGGCTCTTCAGGCTGCGGCCGCCGTCGAGCTCGACGCGCACGCCCGCCTGCCGGAGCCGGCGCGCGACGCCGAGCGCCGCCGCCTCCGCGGCGGCGCCGAGCGGTGCGATGAAGATCTCCGGCGCGAGCTCGCCGGCGACCTCGGCCTCGACCTCGGGGCGCGAGGCCTGCAGCGCCAGCACCAGACGGTCGACGCCGAACGCGAAGCCGATGCCCGACGCCTGCGGCCCGCCGATCTGCGCGACCAGCCCGTCGTAGCGCCCGCCCGCGCCGATCGCGCTCTGCGAGCCGAGGCCCGGCCCGAGCACCTCGAACGTCGTGCGCACGTAGTAGTCGAGCCCGCGCACCAGACGCCAGTCGAGCCGGTAGGCGACGCCCGCCTCGTCGAGCAACGCGCGTACGCGCGCGAAGTGCTCGCCGCACGGTGCGCACAGGTGATCGGCCAGGTGGGGTGCCCCGGCGGTCGCGGCGCGACAGCCCTCCTCCTTGCAGTCGAGGATGCGCAGCGGGTTCTTCTCGAGGCGCCGCCGGCAGTTCTCGCACAGCTCGGCGCGGTGCTGCTCGCCGAACTCGCGCAGCCGGTCACGGTAGGCCGGGCGACAGCTCTCGTCGCCGAGCGAGTTCAGCAGCAGCGTCGCCCCCCGGATGCCGACGCCGTCGAGGATGTCCCACACGGCCACCAGCAGCTCCGCGTCCGACAGCGGATCGTCACGGCCGATCAGCTCGGCGCCCACCTGGTAGAACTGCCGGTGGCGTCCCTTCTGCGGCCGCTCGTGCCGGAACATGGGCCCGACGTACGCAAAGCGCCCGACCGGGTCGCGCTGGTCGAGGTGGTGCTCGACGAAGGCGCGCACCAGCGACGCGGTCCCCTCCGGGCGGAGCGTCAGCAGCGTGCCGTCGCGGTCGGGGAAGGTGTACATCTCCTTCTCGACGATGTCGGTGGTCTCGCCGATCGCGCGCGCAAAGAGCTCGGTCTTCTCGACGATCGGCAGCCGGACCTCCGCGAAGCCGTAGCGCGCCAGAACGGCGAGCGCGGTCCCCTCCACCCGGCTCAGCAGGCGCGCCGCCTCGGGCAGAGCATCGCGAAATCCCTTGACGGCGGAGATGGACATGCAGCCCACCGGGATATCATGCCACCGCGGCATTGCACCCTCGGGGTCTCCCGCACGCGGCGGTGAGCGTCAGGCACGCGCGGTCGCGACCACGGCCACCGAGCCCGACGGCACGTAGATCCTGCGCTCGCCACCGCCCCAGCGACGCACGGCGCGGGTGAGAGCCTGCGCGAGCTGCGGGTGGCCCTTCGCGACGCGCTCGGCGAGGAAGTCGAGCCGCGCGTACTGCCCGGCGGGCGTCATGCTCTCGACCGCGAAGCCGTTGCTCTCGAGCACCCGGCGCAGCGTGTCGCGGGAGTACAGGATCACGTGCTCCGGGAACTTGAGCGACACCCAGCGCTCGCGCTGCACGCGCGCGAGCCAGCTGTGTGCGTTCGGCGTCACCGCGAGCAGCGCCCCACCCGGACGCAGCACGTCGTGGATCCGGGCCAGCGCCGCGCCGGGATCGGGCAGGTGCTCGAAGCAGTCCTGCAGGCTCACGACGTCGAAGTAGCCCCGCGGCAGCTCGACCGACTCGATGTCGCCGACCACGACCCGGTGCGCGGGCGACACGCGGCGCGCGGCCGCAGGGCTCAGCTCGACCACCCAGCGTTCGCGGAAGGTCGCCGCCGCGGCGTCGGCGAGGTAGCCGTACCCGGCGCCGACGTCGAGGAGCCTTCCCTCCCCGACGTGTCGCGCGACCAGCGCGAGGCGACGGCGGAACGTGTCGCGGTGGTCGTCGGCCATCGCCGCGTAGTCGGCATAGCCGCCGTCGATCGCGTCGTCGCTCGCGTAGTAGGCGTCACCGTAGAGCCCTGCGAGCGCCGCCCGCGTCGGCATCGGGTTCAGGTACCAGACGCCGCACGAGCTGCACTCGACCATGCGGAAGCCGTCGTGCGCGACGCGCGGCTCGAACTCCGCCACACCGCACAGCGGGCACGGCGTCGGGTCGGCGGGCAGCGCCGGAAAGGCATACGCGCCACGCTTCAGGTTGCGGCGCACCTGCAGCAGATCGCGGGTCATGCGCAGCGAGTCGCGCACCAGCGCGACGCGCGAGTCGTCGTCGTGCGTGAGGCGGACCGGGAAGCGCTCGACGCGGAGCCCGTTCGCGACCGCCGTCGCGAGCAGCTCGAAGTCGAAGCCGAATCCGTCGACCGTACGCATCGCGAACAGCCGGCGTGCGGCGTCGGCGCGAAAGGCCTTGAGGCCGCACTGCGAGTCGCGGAACGGCAACCCGAGCGCGAGCCAGGTCATCAGCGAGAACGTCTGCCCCGACAGGTAGCGCAGCGCCCCGTAGCCGCGGTTGACCTGCGACCCCGGCAGGTCGCGCGCGCCGATCGCGACGTCACAGCGCCCGCTCGCGACGGCCGCGAGCATCGGCACGAGCGAGCCGAGGTCGTACGGCGAGTCGGCGTCGGTGAACGCGACCAGCGGGTGACGCGCCACCGCGACGCCGGCCGCGACCGCCGCGCCCTTGCCACGGTTGCGGCCGAGCCGCACGACGCGCACCGGCAGCGGACTCGTCGCGGCGAAGCGCTCGGCGAGCTCCGCGGTGGCGTCGGCGCTGCCGTCGTCGACGACGATCAGCTCGACCTTGGAAGCCGCGAGCCGCGGCAGCGCCGCCGCGATCGACGCGAGCGTCCGCGGCAGACGTCCCGACTCGTCGAACGCCGGGACCACGAGCGAGAGCGCCGCCATCATTCGCCGCGCTTCACGCCGAGGGTCGGCGAGGCCTTGTCGGCGCCGCCGGTGCCGCGCCGCACGGCGCCGGTCCCGAAGCGGGCGGTGATCGTGTCGAGCGCGCGGTTCAGCTCGCGCGCGCGCGGCGGGGCGAAGATGGACATCTGCTCGCCCATAGACGCCGCGCGGGGGCGAATCCCTGCAACGGCGACGCCGATCAGGCGGACCGGCAGGGGCAGGTCGCCGCGCGCCAGCAGTGCGCGCGCCGTCCGCGCGATGGTTGCGCCGTCGTCGGTGGCCTCGGGCAGCGACTCCTGGCGACTGTACTGGCGGTACTTGCCGGGTGTCGCGAGACGCTCGGTGGACTTCACCTTGAGCCGGACGACGGTACCGGCGACCTGGTCCTTGCGCAGCCGCCGCGCGACCGCCTCGGCGTGCTGGCCGATCGCGTCGCCGAGCGTACGCAGGTCGTGCACGTCCTCGGCGAAGGTGTTCTCCTCGCCGTAGGACCGCGCCTCGCGGTCCGGCTCGACCCCGCGCGCGTCCTCGCCGCGCGCGAGGCGCCACAGCCGCTCGAGCGCCACCGGCGTGCAGCCGCCGCCGACCCGTGCCGCGCGGCGCGCGAGGTCCGACACGTCGAGCTGCGCGAGCGCGCCGACGGTGGCGAGCCCGGCGCGCAGCAGCGCTGCCTCGGTCACCGGCCCGACGCCCCACAGGCGGCCGATCGGCAGCGGCGCGAGGAAGCTCCGGACGTCCCCGGGCTGAACCTCGAGGAGCCCGTCGGGCTTGCTCGCGTCGCTCGCGATCTTGGCGATCATCTTGACCGGGCCGATGCCCACCGACACGCAGAGCCCGGTCTCGCGCAGCACGTCGGCCTTCAGTCGGCGCGCGATCTCGAGCGGCGGCGCGTCGCCGAGCGCGCGCAGGCAGTGCGTGACGTCGATGAAGGCCTCGTCGAGCGACAGCGGCTCGACGTCGGGCGAGTAGCGCGCGAAGATCGCGAAGATGCGCTTCGACTCGCGCGAGTACTTCGCCATGTCACCGGGCAGGAAGACCAGCTCGGGACAGCGGCGCAGCGCCTCGACCGACGGCATCGCCGAGCGGATGCCGAAGCGCCGCGCCTCGTACGAGGCGGCCGCGACCACGCCGCGCGGCGGCTTGCCGCCGACCACGAGCGCCAGGCCGCGCAGCTCCGGCCGGTCGCGCTGCTCGACCGACGCGTAGAACGCGTCCATGTCGGCGTGCAGGATCACCCGCGGCGTCACGCGGCGAATGTAGCGGTCTCGGGTCCGGTGCCGCCACCGGGCCCCGGAGCCACCCCGGCACTCCTCGTCTGTCCGACCGCGTGCCGGGCTGGTAGGAACGAGGGCGATGAGCAGCGGTTTCGCACCCTTCTCGTGGCTCGCCTGGATCGACCCGGAAACGCCGCTGTCGCTCGCACAGGACCTCGCGCGCGAGGCGCGTCGCTTCGTCACCGAGACCGACCGTGCGCTGCGGGTGCACGCGTTGGTCCTGCGTCTGGTCGCGGCGTACCGGGCCGAGGCGTTCGTCGCGCAGTACCTGCCCGACGCAGCCGGCGATGCGCTGCTCGGCTTCCTGAACGAGCGCGGCGCCGACGACGTGCGCGACACGGTGCTCGCGCTGCGCGGCGGTCTCCTGAAGCTCGCGCAGCTGCTGTCGACGCGGCCCGACCTGCTGCCCGAGTCGTACGCGCGCGCGCTCGCGCCGCTCCAGGATCGCGTGCCGCCGCATCCGTACTCCGAGATCGCGGCGACGCTGGCGACCGAGCTGGGCGACCGGCTGCGCGCGATCGAGACCATCGACGAGGCGCCGATCGCGGCCGCGTCGATCGCCCAGGTGCACCGGGCGCGGCTCGTGTCCGGGCGCGAGGTCGCGATCAAGGTGCAGTACCGCCGCGCGGGACGCCTGCTGCGCGCCGACCTCGCCGCGTTCACGCGCGGTGCCTGGCTCATGGACCAGGCCTTCCCGCCGAGCCGCCAGGTGCCGCTCGCCGAGGAGATCGCGACGCACGTGCTGCGCGAGGTCGACTTCGTCGCCGAGGCGCGCGCCGCCGAGCGCATGCGGGCCGCGTTCGCGAACGACGTGGTGCCGGGCGTGCGCGTGCCCGAGATCCTGCCCGAGCTGTCCACCGAGCGCGTGCTCACCATGGAGCACGTGGCGGGCGCGCGCCTGCTCGACGTCCTCGATCGGCTCCGCGCCGGCGGCGACGACGCGCAGCTGGAGCACCTGATGACGCGCCTCGTGCAGGCCTACGCGCACCAGATCGTACGCTGCGGGTTCTTCCAGGCCGACCCGCACCCGGGCAACTTCCTGGTCGAGCCCGACGGCACCCTGACGCTGATCGACTTCGGCTGCTGCAAGGAGCTGTCGGCGGAGCGGCGCAGCGCGTTCCTCAACCTCGGCTCCGCGGTGATGCTCGGACACGAGCCGAGCATCCGGCACTGGCTGCACGAGGCCGGCTTCACCGCCGCCAACCCGGCCGCCGAGAAGCGGCTCGCGCGCATCGCGTCGAGTGCCGCGCGCGAGGCGGCGAGCGGCGAGCGGCATCGCGGCCGGTCGGGGGACGACGCGTTCGCGGAGTTCGTCGCCAACCTGGGCATCCACCCGCCGGCCGACATCGCGCTGCTCGGGCGCGTGTTCCTGGCCCTCGGCGGACTGCTGCGCGTCTACGCGCCGCGGCTCGACCTGCCCGCGATCGTGGCGCCGGTGGTCATCGCCGCCGCCCTGCAGCCCGCGCCACCCGCGCGGCAGAGCTGAGAGCTCGTGAATCGATCCCCGCGCCGGGACGGGATGGATTCGCCGACTCGGAGCGCGCCGGTGGGCGGCTGCGTGCCCGCCGAGCCCTCGCCCGCTGCTGGCACCGGCGTTCGCCGGCGACGCCGACCGCGGCGCGCCCGACGGCAGCGACGCGCCCGCACCCCGCCGTCGGTGATCGTCGCGCGCGGCACTTGCGTCGCCGACCCCCGGTTGCCAACCGGAACGTCATGAGAACGAAGGCCGTACCGGACTGGCGCGAGCGCGCGACCTCCGCCGGGGACGTCGTCCGCCACGTGCGCAGCGGCACCAGCGTCTTCCTGCACGGCGCATGCGCGACACCGACGCCGCTCGTCGAGGCCCTCGCGGCGCGCACCGACATCGAGGACGTCCGCCTCTACCACCTGCACACCGCAGGCGACGCCCCGTTCGCCGATCCCGAGCACGCGGGCAGGCTGCTGTCGGTCTCGCTCTTCACCGGGCCGCCGCTGCGGCGCGCGGTGGCGGAGGGCCGCGCGGACTTCATGCCCGTGTTCCTGTCCGACATCCCGGGGCTCTTCGAGTCCAGGGAGATCCCGCTCGACGTGGCCGTCGTGCAGCTGTCGCCCCCCGACGCACACGGCATGTGCTCGCTGGGCACGTCGGTCGACACCGCGAAGACGGCGGCCGATCACGCGCGCATCGTCATCGCGGAGATCAACGAGCAGATGCCCCGCACGCACGGCAACACCGTCGTGCCGTTCGAGCGCGTGGCGGCCTTCATCCACACCGACCGACCGCTCATCGAGCATCCCGTCGAGCCCGAGGGCGAGACCGAAGCACGCATCGGCGAGGTGGTGGCGGCGCTCGTCGAGGACGGCGCGACACTGCAGATGGGCATCGGCTCGATTCCCGATGCCGTACTCGCACGCCTGCACGGCAAGCGCGACCTCGGGGTCCACACCGAGATGTTCTCCGACGGCCTGATCCCTCTCGTCGAAGAGGGCGTCGTCACGAACCGGCTGAAGGAGGTGCACCCGCAGCGCATCGTCACGAGCTTCGTCTCCGGCACGCGCAAGCTCTTCGACTTCGTGCACGACAACGCCGTGGTCGAGTTTCACACCTGCGACCGCACCAACGATACCGCGCTGATCCGCAAGAACGACCGCGTGGTCGCGATCAACTCCGCCCTGCAGGTCGATCTCACCGGGCAGGTGTGCGCCGACTCGATCGGTCATCGCATCTTCTCGGGCATCGGCGGGCAGATGGACTTCATGCGCGGCGCCGCCCTGTCGCGCGGCGGCAAGCCGATCCTCGCGTTTCCGTCCACGGCAGCGCGCGGCAAGCTGTCACGCATCGTCGCGTCGCTCGAGCCGGGCGCCGGCGTGGTCACCACGCGCGGCCACGTGCACTGGGTCGCGACCGAGTACGGCGCCGTCAACCTGCACGGCAAGACGCTGCGCGAGCGCGGCGAGGCGCTGATCGCGATCGCGCACCCGGACTTCCGCGCCGAGCTCGCGCGCGACCTGGCCGAGATCCGCCACTTTCCGACGCGCCCCCCCGGCTGACGAGACCAGCGTGCGCACCGCTGCGGCTCCGGTCGGTGCGCTTGCACCGACCGGAGCCTTCGGACTACTCCCACCAGAGCCATGGACTTCGACCTGACCGAGAGCGAACGCCGCTTCCGCGACGACCTGCGCGACTTCCTCGACCGCAACCTGCCGCTCGAGTGGCGCAGCCGGCACCCGAAGGAGCCGTGGACCGACGAGCGCCGCGACCTGGCGCGCCGCTGGCAGGCGAAGCTCGCCGAGGGCCGCTACGTGGCGCTCGACTGGCCGAAGGAATGGGGCGGCCGCGAGGCCTCGCTCGCCGAGCGCATCATCGTCCAGACCGAGCTGATCCGCGCGCGCGCGCCGCGGATCATCGGCCACGTCGGCCTCGACCTCGTCGGGCCGGCCCTGATCGAGCACGGCACCGACGCGCAGAAGAAGCGCTTTCTCGAGAACATGCGAACGTCGCGGGAGCTCTGGTGCCAGGGGTTCTCCGAGCCCAACGCCGGCTCCGACCTGGGCGGTCTGCGCACCCGCGCGGTGCTCGAGGGCGATCACTACGTCGTGTCGGGGCAGAAAGTATGGACCAGCGTCGCCGAGGTCGCGGACTGGTGCTTTCTCCTCGCTCGGACCAACACCGACGTGAAGAAGCACGCCGGGATCTCCGCGCTGCTGGTCGACATGAAGCAGCCGGGCATCGACGTGCGGCCGCTCCGCCAGCTGACCGGGGAGGCCGAGTTCAACGAGGTCTTCTTCGACAACGTCCGCGTACCGAAGGAGAACGTCGTCGGCCGTCCGGGCGACGGCTGGAAGATCGCCATGGGCATCCTCGCCCACGAGCGCGGCCCGATGTGGGCCTTCATGTTCCACGGCTACATGACCGAGGACCTGAGCCAGCTGCTGGCGCTCGCGAAGCGCCGCGGCCTCGACCGCGACCCGGTGTTCCGCCAGCGCCTCGCGCGCGCGCACGGCGACATCGAGATCATGCGCCTGCTCGGCTGCCGCAGCCTGACGGCGGAGTCGCGCGGCGAACACCTCGGGCCGAGGACCTCGCTCGAGAAGCTCTTCGGCAGCGAGCTCTCGCAGCGCGTGCGCGAGCTCGCGATGGACGTGCTCGGCAACGAGGCGCTGGTCGGCCTCGACGACGAGCGCGCCGCGTGGGAGGGGCGCTGGCTGCGCTTCTACCTGTTCTCCCGCGCCGACACGATCATGGGCGGCACGTCGGAGGTACAGCGCACCGTGATCGCGCACCAGCTGCTCGGCCTGCCGCGCTGACGCGGCGATCGCGTCCCGGTAGACCTTCCTCCCGGCCCGGCCTCGGCGTTCGG
Source organism: Deltaproteobacteria bacterium (assembly GCA_016874715.1). Taxonomy (GTDB): domain Bacteria; phylum Desulfobacterota; class Binatia; order UBA12015; family UBA12015; genus VGTK01. The sequence continues at coordinate 16,733 of VGTK01000118.1, forward strand.
TGGAGCCGATCGCCACGTCGGATGGAACGCCGTGCCGGTGCCAGCATTCGTGGTCGGCGAAGCCGCGACGGTCGTCAGTCGCCCTGCCGCACGAGGCGCAGCGTGACGAAGCCCTGCACCGCCACCGCGAGCACGATCGCACCCCAGACCGCGAGCTGCTGCAGCCACGCGCGCCGTCGCGCGCTGCCGCCGGGCGTGCCGGTCCACTGCGGATTGTCGCGCCCCGCGTCGGCCTGCGCGACGACGCGGCCCAGGTCGCGCAGCAGCTCGCGCGCGCCCTCGATCTCGTAGCGCGGCAGCTCCGCGTCGGGATTGCCCGCGAGCAGCGTGTAGCTCCCGGCGGGTGCGACGACGAGCAGGCTCGGCAACACGAGCGGCGCCTCGATGCGCGCGATCGCGATCGGCGCATCGTCGCCGTCGGCGACCTCGCGCTCGAGCGCCTCGACCCGGGTCGCGGGAAAGTCGATCGCGGTGGGAAATCGGCGGCGCAGATCCTGGGCGAGGGCTCCCGTCGCGAGGACGACTTCCTTGCCGTCGTCGCCACGCGTGAGCAGGCGGTAGCGCCGGTCGAGGACCAGGCGGGCGGTGCGCAACACGAGGCGGTCGAGCGTCAGCGGCGCGGCCGGCGGGGCGATCTTCCACACCGACGTGCCATCTTCGCTCTTCGGGCCCGTGGCGCTCAGATCCACGCTCGTGCGCCGCACGGCGGGCGCGACCACCTACGGCCACTGGCGACCCGACCCGTCGACGATGCGCCGCTCGGCACGACTGGCGAGCGCGCGTGCGAGATCCTCGGGACCGAGGTGGAGCTCGACGAGACCCTCGGGCGAGTCGGGGATCGCGACCGGCCGCTGCCACTGCCAGGCGTCGATCTCGACCTTCCCGCCGGGCCGCAGAACGGCGGCGAGCGCCGGCCCCGCGTCGAACGCCGGGTTGCGCCGCAGCGGCCCGAGACGCGCCTGCGGCAGCTGCGACGCGTCGGCGACCCCGGCGCTCGCGGTCGCCGCGTCGCGCAGCAGCGCCGCGACGTCGTAGTGCAGCGCGTACGCGCGCCCGCCGCCGATGCGCAGCACCCCCGATGGCGACTCGCTCGTGCCTGCCGGCAGCGCGAACAGCAGGGCCGGCACGTCGTACGCGAGCGCGACGGTCACCGCGTCGAGCGGCGGGCTGTCGCCGTCGTCGATCGCTAGCCGCAGGTGCTCGCCGCGCGCCGGCGCCACGTCGACCGCGCTGCGCGCCGCCGCCCCCGCGCCCGCCGGCAGCGCCGCGCGCGCGATCCGCCCGGTGCCCAGCGGACGCGCCGTGCCGTCGGGCCGCACGTCCTCCACCGTGACGCGGCGGTCGAACGTGGGCGTGGCCGTCCCGATGCGGAGCCGCGACGAGACCAGCGCGGGCGGCCGCGCGACGTCGATCACCGTGCGGCCCTGCCCCGAGCGCTGCGCGAGCACGCGCAGCGGGACCTCCGCGCTCGCGTCGGGCCCGAGGCGGCGCTCGCTCGCGAAGCGCAGCACCGGCTCGAGGAAGAAGCCCTCCTCGCCCTCGATCACGAGCTCGATCTCCGCGCCGTCGAACGGCGGCAGGACGACGCGGTCGCGGTCGACCAGCGGCTGCCCGAGCCGCACCAGCGAGGCGCGCGGCA
>VGTK01000119.1 GCA_016874715.1 Deltaproteobacteria bacterium
AGCGGCGATCGACGCCGATCCGCCTCGGCGCGGCGCGGTGGCGGTGACTGGCGGACCGGCCGCCGCGCCGCCCGCCGGCGCGCGCACTTCGACGGTCGGCAGCGCGATCTCCTGGCGAGTCTGGCTGGCGCTGTTCGCCCTGTCGGGGTTCGTCGCGCTGTCGCTCGAGATGCTCTGGTTTCGCATGCTCGGGGTGTTCATCAAGGCGAGCTCGTTCACCTTCGGCAACCTGCTCGCGATCTACCTCGGCGGCGTGGGGCTCGGTGCGCTCCTCGGGCGGCGCCTCGCCGCGACGTCTCGCCATCCGGGCGAGCGCTACCTGCTGCTGCAGGCGCTGGTTCCGGTCGCGGCCGTCTTCGCGGTCGTGGTGCTCCTGCACCTGGTCGGGGCCGACGGCTGGAGCGTGCTGCGCGAGCACGTCGGCGGATACGAGCCGGTCGACGTCGGCGGTGCTGCGCGAGCGATCGATGCCTGGCTCGCCGGTGGCGCGCCGGCGCCGCCGGACGGCGCAGCGCTGCGGCTCGGGTTCCTGCTCTACGTCGTCGTCCCGCTCGGCGTCCTCGGCGTTCCGACGGTGATGATGGGCATCGCGTTCGCGTACCTGCAGTGCGAGGTGCAGACCGACCTGGCGCGTCTCGGGCGACGTGTGGGCTGGCTTCAGGCGGCGAACATCGTCGGATCGATGCTCGGCGCGATCGTCACGGGTTTGCTGGCGCTGCACGCGCTCGGCACCGCGGGCACGCTCGTCGCGCTGGTCGTGCTGGGGCTGCCGTTCGCCCTGCTGTACGCGCGCAGCGTGCTGGCGCGATCGGCGCCACCTCGGACCGGGGCGCGGCTCGTCGCCGCGACCACCTTCGCGCTCGCGGTCGCAGCGCTGGTGTCGACGCCGCGCGCGGGCAAGCTCTGGGCTCGACTGCACGGTGCGAGCGCTGCCGAGGCGATCGTCCACGAGGATCGCTCCGGCCTCGCCGCACTCGTGCGGCGGGGGCCGGACGTCATCGTCTTCGCGAACGGGATCGGGCAGAGCAGTCTCCCGTTCGGTGGCTTCGACGGCATCCACACCATCCTCGGCGCGCTGCCGGCGATGGTCCATCCGGCACCGGCGTCGGTGGTGGTGATCGGTCTCGGCTCCGGCGACACGCTGTTCGGCGCCGGCGGGCGCGCCGAGACGCGCGCGATCGACAGCATCGAGATCGTGGCGCCGGCGTTCTCCGTGCTGCACGAGCTCGACGACCGCGCCGGCGATGCCGGACTCCGCGCGCTGCTGCGCGAGCCGCGCGTGCGCCATCACTTCACCGACGGGCGCGCGTTCCTCGCCCGCTCGAGCGAGCGCTACGACATCATCGAGGCCGACGCGCTGCGGCCCAACAGCGCGTACGCCGGCAATCTCTACTCGACGGAGTACTTCACCCTGCTGCGCGAGCGCCTGAAGCCGCGCGGCATCGCGGTGAGCTGGGCGGCGAGCCCGCGCGTCCGCGACACGTTCGTCGCGGTGTTCCCGCACGTCGTCCACGCGCCGGGAATCCTCCTCGGCAGCACCTCACCGATCACGTTCGACGCCGAGGTCATCCGCCAGCGCCTGCGCGATCCCTTCACGCGTGACTACTACGCTGCCGGCGGAGTCGACATCGCCCGGCTGATGGAGCCCTACCTCGTGGCACGCGAGGCGTTCGGTCCGGAAGCGGATCGGTCGAGGCTCGGCGCGCCGAACCGGGACCTGTTTCCGATGGACGAGTTCATGATCCCCTACGGCGCTCGGCGGGGGCGATCGGTGCCGTGAAGTGGCGATCGTACCGAGCGTGGTGACTCGCCCGACCTCGACCGCGCGGCTCCTGCGGCGCTGGGCCGAGAGCCCCGACGGCCGCTCGAGCCGCCTGGGCGTGATCGCTGCGTTCACGGTGGTCCTCGCCCTCGGCTGCGTGTCGGCCGCGGCGCGCTTCGACGTGCTCGCGCTCGACCGCACGATCGGGCACTCGGACACGGCTGCGTACGCCGAGATGGGCCGGAGCCTCGCCGAAGGCCGCGGGCTGCGCGTCGGCTACATCAGCTCGTTCTACTATGCCTACGATCCGGTGATCGACCGGCGCGACGATCACTGGCCGCCGCTGATGGGCGTCTTGATCGCCCCGTTCTTCGCGACGCTCGGCGTATCGGCGCTGCACGCGAAGATCCCGGCGGTGCTGATGGGTGCCCTCGGTCTGCCGCTCGCGACGACGTGGCTCGGCGTGGTGGTGAGCCGCAGGGCCTGGGTCGGGGCGGCTGCGGGGCTGCTGATGATCGTGAATCGCCAGCTGCTTCGCGAGTCGCTGACGACGCTCTCCGACGTGACGCTGGCGGCCCTGCTCACGGCATTCTGCGCCGCGCTGGTCGCCGCGCGAGCGCGCCCGCGTGCCTACCTCGCTGCGGGCGCACTGGGCGCGCTCGCCTACTACGCGAAGTCGTCCGAGGTGCTGCTGGCCGGGCTGTTCCCCTGCCTCGCGCTGCTGATCGCCGGTCCACGCGCGCTGCGGCAGCGCTGGATGTACGTCGGCTGGGGGCTGCTGGTCGCCGGCATGCTGCCCTGGCAGATCGCGAACTTGCGCGAGTGGGGCTCACCGCTGCACTCCGCCCAGAACCATGTGAGTGGCTTCATCGGGCTCGACGTCTGGGAGAATCGCCACTACCACCCCTACTGGGGCAAGGATCTACCGACCACGCGCGACCGCTGGACGAGATACGCCGATCGCTACTGGCAGCTCGTGAGCCGGCAGCGCGAGGAGTACGCCCGCCTGGTGCTGCTCGGCTCGGCCACGGGGCAGGCCGACTGGTATCGCCTCGGACCGCTCGGCGTGACCGCGTTCGCGCTGCTGCGCGGTGACGACATCGCGCCGGCGCTCGAGCGCACCGAGCCCGATACCCCGCTGCTGAAGCCGGCGATCGACCGCAGCCGTGATCCCGAGGCGTCGCAGCGCGCCGCGGCAGCCTGGCCGGCGCTCTGGTCGCGCACGCTGCGCGAGGGCTGGACGGCGCTCGGCGGAGGGTGGCGCGCGCTGCTCGACTTCTCGGTCGCCGAGCACCGCTCGACCCTCGTGCCCAACCTGCTCGGTGCACTCTACGCGATCGCGGTGCTGATCGGCGTGCCGCTGCGCGGGTGTTGGCGCGGCCGGTTCGCGGCAGAGCTGCGGGAGTGGCCCCGCTCGTGGGGCATCGTCGCGGCGCTCGTGCTCCTCGGTGCGGTTCACGGTGTCCTCCTGATCTGCTTCTTCGCGGTCGGTGCGCGCTTCACGTTCCCGGCGTTGCCGGTCATGGCGGTGCTCGGCGCGACCGGCGTCGCCGCGGTCGCGCGCCGCGTCGGACGGCGGACGGACACCGTACTGCTGCGTGCGTGGCCAGGCTGGGCGGCGCTGAGCGGGCACGTTGCCGGATTCGCCGCCGGCATGACCGGCGTGCTGCTCGTGGGCTTCGCCGTCGCTCGTGCTCCGCAGCTCGTCGCCTGGCAGCAGGCAGACGCCGCCATCGCGCGCGGCTTCCGCGCGAGTCCCGCAGAGGCGCTCGGTGCGTGGATCGGGCGCAACCTGCCCGGCGGCGGGGTGGTGATGGCGCGCCAACCCTGGGAGCTCCGCTTCCATTCCCCCGCGAACGTGAAGACCGTCGCGATCCCGTCGAGCGAGGACGTGCGCCTCGTGCTCGGCATCGCCCACTACTACGGTGTGACGCACGTCGTGACCGACCCGAAGCGCCCGCAGCTCACGCGCTACCTGGAAGCACTCGGTCCGGGAGTGACCCGGCTCGCCGCCCCGGGGCCGCTCTACGCGATCGACTGGAGCGCGATCCCGCGTGGCGACGTGCTGCTGCCGGGGCAGAGCGTCGATGCGCGCGCCGAACCGCGCGACCTGCGCCACGACCCCGCGTAGCGACGGTCACGCCACGACGTGCCGCGCGAGCAGCGCCTCCCGGTGCCGCATCGGTCGAGCTCGCGGCCTTCGAGGCTCACGCCGAGCGCACGCGCCGGGGGCGGCGCGCGTGGCGGCTGAAGCGCCGCACCAGGCGTTGAAAGGAGGAGCTCGATGCTGGCAGGGTAGTAGGCGGAATGGACGAATCGCGAACGGCCGATGCCGAGCCCACGCTCCTCCGCTGGGAGACCCTGACCAAGCGCAAGTTCGACCAGCTCGACCGCAGCCGGTGCGTCGTGCTCGTCACCTGCTCGCCGCTCGAGGTGCACGGACCGCACCTCCCCTTTGGCGCCGATGCCCTCGAAGGCGAGGGCCTCGTGCGGCGCATGCTGCGATTCCTGCCGGAGAGACACCGCAGCAGGACGTTCCTGCAGCTGCCCTTCATCTATGCCGCGACCGACACGCTGCCGCACCCGGGCTCGATCTTCTTCCAGCCCTCGACCACGCAGGCCGTGCTGCGCGACCTCGGCCGCTCGCTCGCCGCGCAGGGTTTCCAGAACATCCTGGTGTCGAACTTCCACGGCAGCCCGCGCCACTTCCTCGCCATCGAGCAGGCCTGCGCCAGGGTGAGCCGCGAGCGCAACGTGCGCATGGTGTGCATCTTCTCGGTCCTGCTGAGCCGCCTGACCGGCGGCAGCTCCGAGCTCTACGAGGTCCTCGGCCGGCTGCCGGGCGTCGATCGCGAGGACCTGGTCGGCGATACGCACGGTGGCGTCGTCGAGACGTCGCAGCTCCTGGCGCTTCACCCGGAGTGGGTCGAGCGCGACTACGGAGCCCTGCCGCGCCGTACCGTGGACGGCTGGCTGCGCGAGCAGGGCGAGACGCCGCCCACGCACGAGCGCGGCAAGCCAGCCGGCGTCATGACCATGGTGAACGCCTTTCGCGGCGGCCTGCGCTTCTTTCGCGCCGAGACCTACGCCGGCGCACCGGGCAAGGCGTCGCCCGAGCTGGGCGAGCGCATCCTCGATACGCTCGGCGAGAAGGGTGCCGAGGCCGTCGCCGAGATCCTCGACGGCGTTCTGCCGCCGTCGCAGTGGCACTCGCCGCTCTAGAAGCAGCGCTTCTGGTTCACCAACCCGCTCATGGTGCGGCTCTTCAACCGCGTCCTCCGCATTCCCGACGGAATCGCCTGAGGGCCGATCCGCGGGCGCGGCGCGGGCCGACGCCGTACGGTGACGGCGGCACCGGAGCGACACGCGTCGTGTCCCGCAGTGCCGCGGCCGTGCGCCGTGGACCGATCAGCGCGTCCCGTCGCCGGAGCGAAGGTTCCGCGCGAAGAGATCGAGCAGCGCATCCCAGTGGCGCGCGTCGGCGCGGGCGTCGTACGCCGGGCGGTCGGCGAACGCGAAGCCGTGCTGCGTTCCCCAGTAGCGCTCGACGCGACCGCGCGTGCCGGCAGCCTGCAGCTCCGCCTCGAAGCGGTCGACCATGTCGAGCGGCACGAAGTCGTCGCGCTCCGCACACGCGACGTAGACCTCGCCGGTGATCTCGCCGAGCCGGCGGTGCGGCGAGTCCGAGGCGTCCACGTAGAGGCGCACGCCGTAGAACGACGCGGCGGCGCGCACCCGCTCGCGCTGCTCGGCGGCGATCCACAGCGCGAACGGGCCGCTCATGCAGTAGCCGACGACGCCGACGCGGCGGGTGTCGGCGCCGTCGTCGCGCCCGGCGTGCGCGAGGAGGGCCGCGGCGTCGCGGGCCGCCATCCGGTTGCCGACGCCGAGCATCAGCTCGCGCATGCGCTGGAAGGACGCCTTGCTCGTGAAGTCGAGCTCGAAGGCGTCGCAGGTCCGGTAATAGAGGTTCGGCAGCATCACGTGGTAGCCGTGCCCGGCGATCCGCCGCGCCATCGCGTGCAGGAGCGGCCGCTTGCCGGGCGCGTCCATCAGGAAGAGCACGAGAGGGTGCGGGCCGGGCGGCTCCGGGCGGGCGACGAAGGTCGGCATGCGTCCTTCGCCGGTGTCGATCACCGTCTCGTGCTCGGCGATCGCCTGCTGCTGCGTGTCGGTCGACATCGGGTGGTCCTTTCGCTTGCCCGCAGGGTGCGCGCCGCGAGGAGCGACGGCCCGCGCTCACGTGCCCGGGGCGAGGGCCTCGAGCACCGGCCAGAAGATCGTCGGGTCGCGCGGAACGGGATTGTAGGGCAGGACGACGACGTGGTCTGCGCCGGCCGCCACGTGCTCGGCGATCCGTGCCCGGATCGCCCCGGCGTCGCCCCGGGCCACCAGGGTGTCGATCAGGCGGTCGCTGCCGCCGTCCACGAAGTCGGTGTCGGCGAAGCCGAGCTTCCGCCACTGTGCGGGGTAGGCGTCGATCGTCAGGTACGGAGCGAGCGCCTTGCGCGCGGTCTTGCGGGCCTGCTCGGGATCGTCGCACAGGCAGCAGGGGAGGAAGACGTTGAGCGTCCGGTCGGGGCCGAGGATCGTCCGCGCTTCGGTCGTGCGCGCCGGCGGCATCAGGTACGTGTTGGCGCCGTCGGCGTGCGACGCCGCGAGCGCGAGCATCTTCGGGCCGTGCGCGGCGAGGTGTACCGGCGCCCGGTGCCGGGCCGGCGGCGCCTTCGCCTCGAGCTCGCGCATGGTCTCGAGGTAGGCGCGCATCCGCGCCAGCGGCGGCGTCCACGCCTGACCGCGGAGTGCTGCGCCCATCGGGTTGCTGACGCCGAGACCGAGCAGGAAGCGTCCGTCGTGGAGCTCGGACAGCGTGCGCGCGTGGTGCAGCATCGCCATCGGGTCGCGACCGTAGATGCCCGCGATCCCCGTGCCGACCCGGAGACGCGTGGTGTGCCCGAGGACGTAGCCGGCGAGGACGAACAGGTCGCGCCCGAAGAGGTCGGGCAGGAGCATGATCTCGTAGCCGAGCTCCTCGAGGCGGCGCGCGTAGGCGACGATCGCGTCGCGCTCGAGGTGGTCGGTGAAGGCGAGAACGCCGTTGACGCCGGCAACGGCGCGGCCGGCGGGAGCGAGGCGATCCGCGGGATCGGTCATCGACACGACACTCTCCTCAGCCGACGCGCGGGAAGAGCCCGGCGCAGACTTCGCTGCACCGGAGCCAGGCGTCCCGACCGCGCTGTGCAGGCTCCATGACGACGTGCTGGAAGCCCGCCGCCCGATAGCCGTCGAGGGCCCGGAGAACGGTGTCCTCCCCGTCGCGCAGGACGTCGAGCCCGGTGCGCATGGAGAGGGTGAAGGACTCCTCGGGGCGGTCGCGGCGCAGCCGCTCGACCACCACGCGGGCTTCTGCGGGCGGCGTGAACGCGCCGTGCCAGCCGTCGCCGCGCTCGACGGCGCGCCGGTAGGCGGGCTCGCTGCGCCCGCCGACCCAGATCGGGATCGACCGCCCGGGCTGCGGCTTGGCGCGCATGTCGACGATCTTCGCGCCGGTCGCCGCTCCCGCGAAGTCGATGGGGTCGTCCTGCCAGCAGCGTCGCAGGATGTCGATCGTCTCGTCGGTGCAGGCACCGCGCCGGCGAAAGAATGCGCCGAGCGCGTCGAACTCGCGCTCGAGCCAGCCGCTCCCGGCCCCGACCACGAGCCGCCCGCCGCTCATCAGGTCGAGCGAGCCCAGCATCTTCGCGAGCAGGACCGGCGGCCGGAGCGGCAGCACCAGCACCGTCGTGCCGAGCCGGATGCGCTCGGTGGCGGCGGCCGCCCAGGTGAGTGCCACGATCGGCTCCAGGATGTATGGCGAGGGCGGGTACTCGGCGTTGCGCGGGATGACGAGGTGGTCGCTCACCCAGACGTCGGCGTAGCCAAGGTCCTCGGCATGCTTCGCAACCGCCGCGATCGCGGACGCGGATGCGGCCCGGCCGCCCTGTGGAAGGTGGATGCCGTACTGCACGTTCGCGTCTCCTCAGTGGGGCAGGCCGACGAGCTTGCGCGCCATCACGTTCGCGTCTCCTCAGTGGGGCAGGCCGACGAGCTTGCGCGCCATCACGTTCGCGTCTCCTCAGTGGGGCAGGCCGACGAGCTTGCGCGCCATGATGACGCGCTGGATCTGTCCCGTGCCCTCGACGATGTCCATCGCCTTCACGTCGCGGTAGAGCTTCTCGATGAGCTGATCGCCGCGGCAGCCGATCGTGCCGAGCAGCTCCATGCCGAGGCTGGTCGCGTCGAGCGCGACCTCGGCCGCGACCGCCTTGCACATCGACGCCTCGACGATGTTCGCGGCCCTCCGGTCGGCGAGCCAGCCCGCGCGCAGGCAGAGCAGGCGCGCCATCCGGAGCCGGCGCGCGGCGCGCTCGAGGCGATCGCGGACACGCACGTCGCCGAGCCGGTCGTGTGCGCGCGCGAACGCCAGGGCCTCGTCGAGCGCTGCGCGGCCGATGCCGACGGCGCTCGCCGCGACGATCGGACGCCCGGCGTTGAACGTCTGCATGGCGGTCTCGAAGCCGGCGCGCCGCTCGTAGCGCTCCTCGCCGCCGAGCAGGTTGTCCGCCGGGACGCGGCAGTCCTCGAGGGTGAACGACGTCGACTCGTAGGCCTTCAGCCCCATCTTCTGCTCGATGCGAAAGCCGCCAAGGCCGGGCGTGTCGCGCTCGACGAAGAACGAGCGCTGCGCCGCGCGGCCCTGCGACGGATCGAGCGTCGCCTGGACGAGGATCCACTCCGCCCGGCTCGCGTTGCCGATGAAGCACTTGGCGCCGTTCAGGATCCAGTGCTTGCCGTCGCGTCGCGCGTGGGTGCGGATCGCGGCGGCGTCGGAGCCGGCGCCGGGCTCGGTCATGGCGAGCGACGCCCACATCGGGCGCTGCGGCTCGCGGAACGGGCCGAGGAAGCGCTCCTTCTGCTCCTCGGTGCCGGCGGAGAGGACGCTCGCTTCGGGCAGGCCGACGCCAGGTGTCGCGACCACCACGCCGCGGTCCCAGTACGCGAGCTCCTCGACGTAGAGGAGGGCGCCGATGGTCCGCTGGCTGGTCCCGCCGGAGCCGCTCCGGGCGGGACGCGCTGGCGCCGCCGGGCTGCGCCCACGCCAGCTCGTGCGACCCTCGCCACGCGCCACCAGGCGCGCGAAGTACGGGTGGTCGACGGGGATCGGGCGCCCGAGCCGGTCCGCCTCGAGACCGGCGGGCCGCGCCTCGGCCAGCCCGAGGGCGCGCGTCCGCTCGATCAGGCTCTCGAGTCGGTCATCTATGCAAAAGTCCATGAATGCGAACGTCGCGGAACGCTAGAGTCCGTGACGGCGAAGACCGTCGTCCTTCGTCCGGCTCGCGAAGTGTGACAGCTGCACGTCGCCGCTCCCTGCGAGCGCGCCGGCGGCGTCGTCGCGCGCGGCGTCGACGCCGCCGAGAGTGAGCCCGAGGAGCCGCGCGTCGCGCATGTACTTCTCGACCGGGTGGTCCTGCATGAAGCCGTGGCCGCCGAGGATCTGTACGGCGTTCGGCCCGACGAGCCGCGACGCCTCGATTGCCTCGACGAACGCGGCTGCCGCGGCGGCGCGCGCGTCGAGGCCCTGATCGAGGCGCCAGGCGGCCTCGTGCAGCAGCACGCGCGCGCCGACGACCGCGGTGCGCATGTCGGCGATCAGGAAGGCGAGCGCCTGGTGGTGCGCGATCGGGCGGCCGAAGGCCTCACGGCCGAGCGCGTACTCGCGCGAGAAGTCCGCGGCCTGCCGGAGAACGCCGAGCAGCAGCGACGCCATGTAGAGCCGTGCCCGGGCGCGTGCGCGCGCGGCGCCCGCCGCGTCGGCCCGGCGAGCGGCGATCGGTGCGCCGTCGAGGCGCAGCTCCGAGGCGCCCGCGGCGTGGAGTCCGGCGCCGCGCAGCGGTTCCAGCGCGAAGCCCTCGCGCACCAGCAGCAGCTGGTCGCCGTGCAGCACGACGAGCAGATCGACGCGGTCGGCCGGTAGCCAGGGCACGAGCGCGGAGATCGTCGTGTCGCCGATCTCGAGGCGCGCGTCGCCGTCCGTGACGAGCAGCGCACGCGCTTCGCGGTCCCCCAGCAGCGGCACGGCGAACGCGCGCAGCATCTCGACGTCCCGCAGCTCGAGCAGCGGGTACAGGGCCGGTCCGAGCGGGTCGAGCGCCAGCGCCGCACCGGCGTCGGCGGCGGCCAGCTCCTCGTTCACGAGGACGCGCGCCACGGCCCCGAGACCCGCGCCGCCGACCACGTCGGGCAGCTCGATGCGATCGAGCCCCACGGCCGCGTAGGCCTGGCGTGCCTGCGCAGCGACCCCGCGCGCGCTCTCGTTCCGGCGCAGCGCCGGCGCGAGCTCGCGGGCCGCCAGCTCGCGCGTCGTCGCGACGATCAGCTCGAGATCGTCGCCCGGCGAGAAGTCGAACACCGTGGGCGCTCAGGTGCCCGAGAAGCGCGGCGTGCGGCGCTCGGCCATCGCGCGCACGCCTTCGCGAAAGTCGTGCGTGCTCTGCAGGCGGTCCTGCTCTTCCTTCTCGCGCGCGGTCGCAACCCGGATGCGCTCGGCGAGGTCGCCGCGCATGGTGGCGCGGATCGAGCGCACGGCGAGGGGGGCGGAAAGCGCGATCTCGTGCGCAAGCGCGGTCGCCGCCTGGCGCAGCTCCGCGGCCGGCACGAGCCGGTCGCAGAGGCCGATCGCGAGCGCCTCGTCGGCCTTGACGCGACGTCCGGTGTACAGGAGCTCGAGCGCGCGCTGCTGGCCGACGGCTGCCGGCAGGGTCACCGTCAAGCCGAAGCCCTGGTGGAAGCCGAGGCGGGCGAAGTTGGCGCTGAAGCGCGCCTCGGGCGCCGCGACACGGAAGTCGGGCATGAGCGCTACGCCGAGGCCGCCGCCGATCGCCGGTCCCTGCACGGCGGCGACGACCGGGGTCTGCGTGCGAAAGAGACGGACCGCGGCATCGTAGAGGTGGCGCTCGCCGCCGCCGACCGTCGCTTCGAGCGACGGCGCAGGGCCGCCGAGGCTCGCGCCCGCGCAGAAGCTCTTGCCCTCGGCGCACAGCACGATGGCGCGGCAGCGCGGGTCCTCGTCGAGGGCCTCGAAGGCGGCCGCGAGGTCGTCGATCAGGGCGAGGTCGAAGTAGTTGTGCGGCGGGCGACGGATCTCGACGCAGGCCACCAGCGCGTCGCCGGTGGCGACGTGCACGTCGCCGAAGACACGCTGCTCGTTCATGGCAGGTGGTCCGGCGCGCGCAGCGGCGCCTCGGCGGTGCCGCTCGGGTAGACGTTCACCGCGACGGCGCTCTGCTGCGCGAGCCCGGTGACCGGATCGTAGTCCTCGGCCTGCGGGATCAGGCGCTGCACGTTGGTGCCGCGCTCGCGCACGTCGGCCGGACCGAGCGGATCGCCCCAGCCGTGTGCGAGGCCGATGACGCCGGGCCGCAGGTCGTTGCTGCTCTCGACGATCCCTGCGACGCGTCCGTGGCCGCTCTCGACGATGACGTCGTCGCCGTCGTGGACGCCGATCGCACGCATGCTGACCGGGCTCATCAGAATGGGGTTGTAGCCGCGCTTGCGCCGCAGCGAGGGCATGTTCTGGCCCTGGGTGCAGTACACCTCGGGCATGCGGTAGGTGATCATGCGGAACGCGAAGCGTCCCGGGTCGTCGTAGCCGCCGTCGGCGACGACGCGTTCGGCACGGACGTCGGCGAGCTCTGCCACGACCTCGGGATGGCCGACCGCCATGCGGCGGTCGGGGTGTCCGATCATGTCGGGGACGACACCGCCGACGAGCGTCTCCGCGTCGCCGAACACGTGCCCGCTCGGGTAGCGGCGTACCTCGTCGAGCGGGATGCGCGAGCCGGCGTTCATCCCGTCGAGCATCTGGTCGGCGGTGGGCTTGCGGTCCATGGCGATGCCGGGGATGTCGAGCTCGATGCCGAGCCGGCGCGCGAGATCCCAGAAGATCTCCCACTCCTCGAGGAGGTCGCCCGGCGCCTCGACGAGCGCGGGGGTGTACTGGCTGAACGGGAAGGGGAAGGTGACGTCCATGAGCTTCGGCACGTCGGCGCGCTCGAACGGATGCTTGACGGCGAGCACGTAGTGCGCGAAGCGCGCCGTCGCCGACAGGAACAGGTCGTTGACGACCAGCAGGTCGAGGTTCGAGAGCGCGCGCGTCACGCGCTCGGAGTCGGGAAACACGAGCGCCGGGTTGCCGCCGTTCACGATCAGCGCACGGATCCGGCCCGGTCCTTCGGTCAGCATGGCCTCCGCGAGCGTGTTCGCCGGCATCTCGCGCAGCCCCTGCCAGTTGAAGATGCCCTTGATGCCGCGGACGTGCGTCTCCTCGCCGGAGAAGAGCGGCATGCGGAGCGGTCCGGGCTCTGCGGGGAGGGGACGGGTCAGGACGCCCGGGTTGCGCGTCATACCGCCGCGCCGGTCGTAGCGACCGCAGAGCGCGTTGAGGGTCATGACGAGCTGCGTGGTGAGGTTCTGGTGGCGCGCCATGTGCAGCCCGGTGCCACTCTGCGCAGCGCCGCTCTGCGCGGTGGCGAACAGGACCGCTGCCTCGCGGATCTTCTCGGCGGGCACCTCGGTGCGCGCCGCCACGTATTCGAGGTCGAAGGGCCGCACCGCCTCGCGCAGCGCGTCGAGGCCGCTCAGGTAGGCCTCGGCGTAGGCGCGATCGTGCAGCTCGTGCTCGAGGATGACCCGGATCATCCCCGCGAGCAGCGAGGCGTCCTCGCCGGGCTTGACCTGCAGGTGGACGTCCGCGCGCTGTGCGACGTCGCAGCGGCGCGGGTCGACGACGATGAGCTTCATGCCGCGCTGCTGCGCCGAGCGCAGCCGCGCGAAAGGGTTCGACTGCGGCATGCTCATCAGGTGCGAGATGACCGGGTTGGTCGCGACGAACATGGCGACGTCGGCGTTGGCGATGTCGAAGACGGCCAGCGGCAGCGGCGCGCCGAACAGCCGGTTGATGGCGACGGACAGGCTCGGCGAGTCGACCGTGAACGAGGTGTAGAGGCCCGGCGAGCCCAGCGCGTCGAGCCACTTGCGCACGAAGCTCGGATCGGCGGCCGACGTGCGGTGGCCGCCGTCGCCGACGTAGACCGCGACCGAGCGCGGCCCGTGCCGGTCGACGATGTCGCGCAGGCGCGTCGCGACCTCGCTGAGGGCGTCGCCCGAGGAAATGTCGCTCCACTGCTCGCCGTCGCGCTTCAGCGAGCAGAGGAGGCGCTCGGGGTGGTAGAGTCGCTCGGCTTCGGCGCGCCCCTTCAGGCACGTGTAGCCCTGCGAGACCGGGTTGTCGCGGTCGCCGCGGACCGCGATCACGCGGCCGTCGGCGACGTCGACTTCCACCCCGCAGAAGACGTGGCAGAAACGGCAGAAGGACTTCTTCGTCTCGAGCATCCTCGCCTCCATCGCGCGGGCGTCCGGACCCGCGCCGTCACTGGCGCAGGAACACGACCACCGCGTCAAGGCCCTGGCGCGGCGCCTCGAGGTCGCGGCGTCACTCCGCGGGGAACCAGTTGGCGTGGAAGCCGAGCGGCACGCGGCGCGGGATCTCCACCCGCGCGACCGGCCCGGCGCTGGGCTCGCGCGCGTCGAGGATCGCGAGCGTCGACTTCTCCGTGGCGCGGTCGGTCACCATGGTGAGCAGCCAGCCGTCGTCCTCGTTCTTGCCCTCGGGGTTCGGGACGAACGCGTGCTCGCCGCTGACCGCGGTGGCGCCGTGGACGAACTGCTCCGCACGGCCGCTCTCGAGGTCGTACTTGACGACGCCGTGGAAGTCGAAGTTGAAGTCCCAGCCGCGGGCGATCGAGTTGTACAGGTAGCGCTGCCGCCGGCCGGCGCGCCGGTCGTCGATGCGGGGAAACTCGCCCGAGCGATCGTCGAACTGCTCTCCGGTCACGCGTCCGCTGTCGAGGTCGAGCTTCCAGCGTCGCGGCTTGGGCTCCTCGGTCTGCTCCATGCGGTTCATCGACAGCCCGCCGGGCATGGTGTCGAAGGCGGGCGCGAAGATCTCGAGGGTGCGGCCGTCCTCCCAGGCGTTGAAGTAGTGCACGACGTAGCAGTTCGGGATCTCGAACCAGCGGATCTGGTCGCCGCTGCCGCGGCGCGGCAGCACGCCGATGCGCGTGCCGCGCTCGGGCTCCCAGCGCACCCCCGGCTCGTTGCGCATCATCGCCTCGATGTCGAACACCGCCGGGGCGTCCATGAAGATCGCGTAGTTCTCGGTGATCGCGAAGTCGTGGATCATCACCGAGACGGGGAGGTCGATCGTCGTGCTGTGCACCAGCGCCCCCGACGCGTCGGCGACGTGGTAGCGCAGGAACGGCGGGAACGGCGAGTAGCCGAAGAAGAGCAGCTCGCCGGTGTCCGGATCGAGCTTGGGGTGGGCGGTCATCGGCCCGTGGAGCTGGCCGCCGAAGTCGTACTCGCCGAGCGTCGCGAGCTCGCGCGAGAACGCGGTCGGCGGTGCCGCCTCCATCAGCGCGAGGTAGCGCCCGGCGTGGTGCACCGTGTGCGTGTTGCCGCTGTTCTTCAGCACGCCGACCTCGGCCATCACGTCCTGGTCCGGCAGACCGAACTCGGCCACGCTGCCGAAGCAGGCGTGGCCACGCTTGCGCTCGGCGAGCAGCCCGCGCGACTCGATCCAGCGGTTCCGGTAACGGGCGCGCCCGTCCTCGAAGTAGACCGCGTGCAGCATGCCGTCGCCGTCGAACGGGTGGTACGCGCCGCGCGGCGCGAACTGCGGGTTCGGACCGTTGCGCAGGAACATGCCGCGCAGCGCACGTGGCAGCTCGCCGGTGACCTTGAGGTCGCGGTCGTCGCGCTCGTCGTGCACCGGGGCCATGATTCCTTGCAGGAACGGGCTCTCGATGGGCTTCGCGGCTGCGGTCATGTCTTCTCTCCTCAGGCTTTCGGAAACAGGGAATCCTGCATCATCTTGATCGCGTCGAAGGTGAACCACTTGAGCGGCTCGACCTCGAAGATGACACGATTGGGGGAATCGAGCATCGCGCCGAAGGCCTCCTGGCCGCGCGCGTCGCCGGGCACGACCGCGGCCGACAGCGCGGGATAGAACCAGTCCTTCGTCGGCCGGTCGTCGCGAATGACGCAGCGGCCCTTGACGGTGATGCCGCGCGCCGGGCCGAGGCTCGTGCCGACGCTCGACACCGAGAGGGCGACGCGGTCGTCGCGCTCGAGCGCCTGGATGCGCTTGCGCTGGCGTGCGGCGGTGAGCCAGAAGCGGCCATCGCGCCAGATGTAGCTCATGATCATGCCGATCGGCCAGTGGTCGCGCGTCGCCCAGCAGAACACGCACTCGTTCTGCTCCCGCAGGATCCTCTCGAGCTCGGGCGGGTCGATCGGGTAGACGTCGACCTTCTCGTAGTGGGTGACTGGCAGCTCAGCCTCCGAGAACCTTCGGGTTTCCTTCCTGCCACAGCATGCGCAGCTCGCGCTCGCGGATCCGCCAGCCGTCGGGTGTCCGCACCAGCTGGTCGAGATACGTCGCGCCGATGACGAAGTTGTCGCCGCCCGGGGTGCCCGCCTTGGTGTGCTGCGCGTGCACGTAGCAGCGCGCGCGTGCGCGGTCGCCGTCGAGCTCGATCTCGTGCGTGCCGATGATGTGCTGGCTCGCGTCGAGCGGCTCGAGGGAGGTCCGGCAGGTCTGCTCGATCGCGGCGATGCCCTCCCGGCGGCCGAGCACCGGGCCGTAGAGGGCGACGGCGTCGGGGGTGAAGCAGGTCGCGAGTCGCGCCCAGTCGTGGTCGTCGATGGCGGTCGCATAGCGATGCAGGAGCTCGATGATCTCCATGCGATCGAGGAGTGACTCCAGCGTGCGCGCCACGCGTCAGCCTCGAGACCGCTCGCCGACGTGGACGACGAGCTTGCCGCGGTTGCCCCCGGCGAACATGCGGCAGAACGCCGGCCCGGTCTGCTCGATGCCCTCGACGACTTCCTCGGCGCCGCGCAGACGCCCCTCCTTGAGCCAGCCCGCCAGCTCGTCGATCGCGGCCGGGTACTCGGCGACGTAGTCGGTCACCATGAAGCCCTGCAGGAGGGCGCGCTGGGTGATGACCTTGAACATGTTGAACGGGCCGGGTAGCGGCTTCGTGTCGTTGTAGCCGGCCAGGGCGCCGCACATGACCACACGCGCCCCGATGCGCAGGTGCGCCAGCGCCGTGTCGAGCGTCGCACCGCCGACGCTGTCGAAGTAGACGTCGATGCCATCGGGGCACAGACGGGACAGGCCCGTCTCGAGGCCTTCGCCCGCGCGGTAGTTGATCGCGCCGTCGAGACCGAGCTCCTCGACGAGCCAGCGGCACTTGTCGTCGCTGCTGGTCAGCCCGATCACCCGGCTGCCGCGGATGCGCGCGATCTGTGCTGCGACCGAGCCGACGGCACCGGCGGCGGTGCTGACGAGGACGGTCTCGCCCGGCTTCGGCCGGCCGATGTCGCGCATCCCGAAGTAGGCCGTGAGCCCCGTCGGTCCGAGCGCGCCGAGGTAGTGGGAGATCGGAACGTCGGGGTCGGCCGCGAGCTTGGTCATGTAGTCGGTGCCGTCCGCCAGCGAGTAGCTCTCCCAGCGGGTGCGCCCCATGACGAGGTCTCCGGCCGCGTAATCGGGTTGCCGCGACTCGACGACCTCGCCGAGAACGAGGCCCATCACCGGCTGGTTCAGCTCCATGGCGGGCAGGTAGCCGTCGCCCGCGCCCTCGTTCATCCACTGCCGGAAGCCCGCGTCGAGCGAGAGATAGAGGTTGCGGATCAGGAACTGACCGTCCGCGGGGCGCGGAACGGCCGTCTGCACGCAGCCGAAGTCCCCCTCCCGCGGGGGCCCCTGGGGATGCGCCCGGAGTACGATCTGCGTGTTGACGCGCGAGCTCATTTCCTGATCCGAACCTCCATCGAGCGAATCGTCTGCCGGAAAGCAAGCTGGCTGCCACGCGCTGTACCAACGTCGCTGCAGCCACGGCGGTCGTATCCGCGTCCTCGTGATGCGGTGGGACATCGGCCCCGATGCGTGGCTGCATCGGGCAGCGACTCGCGCATCACGGTGGTGCCTCGGCACCCGGCGCGAGATGCTCGAGCTCGAAGGGCCCGAGCGCGCAGGCGCCGCCGGACGGTGGCAGGAGGTGAATCACGTCGAGCGCGCAGAGCTGATCGGTCGACGTCTGGAAGGCAAAGCCGCCCTGTATCTTCAGGCCGTGGCAGGGGGACGGCAGGCGGCTCCGGATGATGGTGCCGTCGGTCAGGTGCAAGCGGATGGTCTGGTTGTCGACCACCTCGCTGCGCTCGATGCGGGCGATCGACACGCACGGACGGGCCGCAGGCAGCGCAACCTCGGCGGGCGCCGGCTGTGCGGAACGGGGCTGGCGGTCGGTCGCGCCACGCGCACAGAGCGCGAGCGTGAGCGCGAGGCCGTGCGCCGCGCGCGGGCCGCGCCGGCACGAGGCCGCGCAGCGGCCCGGGCGCGACCGGGGCGGGTCGATCGGCATTGGTCCTCAACCTTGCCGCGCCAGCTCGGTGAAGTAGTCGCGCAGCGTCATCGTGCCCGCTCGTGGCGCGACGCCATCCACCTCGCCCGCGGTGACCAGGAACTCTGCGAGGTCGCCGAACTGGCGGTTCAGCAGGCCGATCACGCGGGCGACGCCGCGCAGCAGCGGAACCGGCAGGTGCAGCAGCTTCGGCTGCTTGCCGAGCACCTCGAAGGCGAGCTCGGCCGCCTGCTGCTGCGTCAGGACGTCGGGACCGCCGGCGCCGAGCTCCTCGACCGGCGACTCGATGGCATCGGCGCAGACCCGCGCCACGTCGGCACCGTGGATCGGATTCATCCGGTTGCTGCCGCTGCCGACGATGAACGCGCGGCCG
The DNA here is from genome assembly GCA_016874715.1 of Deltaproteobacteria bacterium. Lineage (GTDB taxonomy): Bacteria > Desulfobacterota > Binatia > UBA12015 > UBA12015 > VGTK01. The sequence continues at coordinate 17,663 of VGTK01000119.1, forward strand.
CGCTTCGCCATGTCGACGAGCACGCCCATGTCCGAGAAGTACCCCGACGGGCGCACGACGCAGTGCGCAACCCCCGACGCGCGCAGCAGCCCGACGACCTGCTCGTGCGCGCGCACGATCGCCAGGTGCGCGAGCGCGTCGGGATCCCACAGCGACACGTAGACGAGCTTCCGGGCCCCCGCCGCGCTGGCGGCCTCGAACACGTTGCGGTTGGCGGCGAAGTCGACCTGCGCGAACGAGAGCCCGTCGCGCTGGCGCGAGATGCCGAGCGACGAGAACGCGACGTCGATGCCGTCGAACAGGCCGCGCAGCGTCTCCGGACGCGTCGCCTCGCCGACGAACACCTCGTCGCAGTGCTCGCGAACCGCCGGCGCCGCGAACGGTCCCGGCTCCGCGAGCCGCTGCGCGTCGCGGGTCAGCGCGCGCACGAAGTACCCGCGCTGCTTCAGCTCGCGAACCACGTACCTGCCCACGTACCCGCTCGACCCGGCCACCACGACGCGACGCATGGCAGAGGATTGCACGCGCGGGCCGTGCGGTGCGAGCGCGTCGCGAGCGACGGCCGTGCGGTGCGAGCGCGTCGCGAGCGACGGCCGTGCGGTGCGAGCGCGTCGCGAGCGACGGCGGTGCGGTGCGAGCGCGTCGCGAGCGACGCGTCATTGGTCGGGCGAGATCTCGTCGAGCGCGCGTCCGCTG
>VGTK01000120.1 GCA_016874715.1 Deltaproteobacteria bacterium
GGCCGCAGCGCGTGCGGCGGCCTGCGACGACGAAGACCGCACGAAGGCGGCGCAACGCCGCGGCTGGCTGACGCGGCGCCACCGGCAGAATCTGGAGGAGCACACGGCATGGAGATCCGCCTCACCGACGAGCAGCGCGCGTTTCGCGACCACCTGCGCGACTACTTCGCGAAGATGATGACAGACGATCTCCGCCGCGAGCTCGCGCAGCCCGAGTGGCAGGAGGGCGGCGGACCGGAGTTCCGCAAGGCGATGCGGCAGATGGGTCGCGACGGGCTCCTCGGCCTGAGCTGGCCGAAGGAGTACGGCGGGCAGGAGCGGACGCCGGTCGAGCAGTACATCTTCGCGGACGAGATCCAGGCGACGGGCTTCCCGCTGCCGTTCCTCACGCTCAATACCGTCGGGCCGGTGCTTCTCCAGCACGGCTCCGAAGACCAGCGCCGCGAGATCTGCTCGAAGATCCTCGCCGGGGAGCTGTTCATCTCGATCGGCTACTCGGAGCCCGGTGCCGGCACGGACCTCGCGGCACTGAAGACCACCGCGCGGCGCGACGGAGACGAGTGGGTGATCAACGGCCAGAAGATGTGGACCAGCCTCGCGCAGTACGCGGACTACATCTGGCTCGCCGCGCGGACCGATGCCGGGGTGAAGAAGCACAAGGGCCTGTCGATGTTCCTCGTGCCGACGAGTGCGAAGGGCTTCGAGCGCCAGGAGATCCGCACCGTCGGCGGCGTGCACACCAACGCGACGTTCTACGACGACGTGCGTGTGCCCGCGGCCAACCTCGTCGGCGCGGAGAACGGCGGCTGGAAGATCATCACCGGCCAGCTGAACCACGAGCGCATCTCGTTGCTCACGGTCGGACGCCTGCAGCGGTTGCTCGAGGACGTGACCGCGTGGGCACGCACGACCGACGTCGACGGAGGGCGCGTCGCCGACCTCGGCTGGGTGCAGCAGAGCCTCGCACGCGTGTACGCGAAGGTCGCGGTGCTGCGCCTCATGAACTGGCAGCAGGCGTGGGCCATGCAGAAGGCGCAGCCGGACATGGCCGAGTCGTCGGCGGTCAAGGTCTTCGGCAGCGAGGCGACCATCGAGTGCAGCCGGCTCCTGATGGAGGTGCTCGGCGTGCGCGGCATCCTCGCCAGGGGAACGCCCGGCGCCGTCCTGCGCGGACAGGCCGAGTCGTCGTACCGCAACGCCCTCATCCTCACCTTCGGCGCGGGCACCAACGAGGTACAGCGCGACATCATCGCCATGGCCGGTCTCGGCCTGCCGCACTACAAGGAGTGACCTATGCTTCGGCTTCGCCGACCACCCGGAAACGAAGACGCCACGGGCGTCCTGGTCTGACGCGGTGGACTTCCAGTTCCAGGACGACGACGTCGCCGCGGCCCAGCTCGCGCGCGGTATCCTGAACGATCACGCGACCAACGAGCGGCAGAAGCAGCTCGAGACGTCCGGCGCGACGCACGACGAGACGCTGTGGCGCGCGCTCGCCGATGCGAGCGTGCTCGGTGTCGCGATTCCTGAGGAACACGGCGGCGCGGGGCTCGGCTTCGTCGCACTCGGTCTGCTGCTGCAGGAGGTCGGGCGCGCGGTCGCGAAGGTGCCGGCGTACCCGGCGCTGGCGCTCGGTGCTCTTCCACTGGCCCGCTTCGGCAGCGACGCGCAGAAGAAGTCGCTGCTGCCCGGACTCGCGCGCGGCGAACGCATCGTGACGGCGGCGCTCGGCGAGTACGAGTCGAGCGACCCGCTGGCGCCGGCGGCGCGCGCGGTCCGCGAGCTGGACGGACGTCACCGGCTGCACGGCGTCAAGAGCATGGTGCCGGCGGCACAGCTCGCGTCGCACGTGATCGTGCCGGCGCGCTGCGACGACGGCTCGATAGCACTCTTCCTGGTCGAGCCCGGGGCGAGCGGGGTGACGCTCGCCGCGCAGGAGACCTCCGACGGGCAGCCGCACGCGGAGATGACGCTCGACGGCGTGCGCGTCGACGACGCGTCCCGACTCGCGCCAGGGCGAGGGGCGACCGCGGGCGGCGACGCGCTGCGCTGGATCGTCGAGCGCGCGATCGTCGCACGCTGCATGATGCAGCTCGGCGTGATCGAGCGCGCGCTCGAGATGACCGCGCAGTACGGGCGCGACCGCGTCCAGTTCGACCGTCCGATCGGCAGCTTCCAGGCGGTGCACCAGCGCGCGGCCGACGCGTACATCGACGCCGCGGCGATCCGCCTGACGGCGTGGGAGGCCGCGTGGCACCTCGCGAGCGAGCTGCCCGCGTCGCACCACGTCGCGGTGGCGAAGTTCTGGGCGGCCGAAGGGGGGCAGTCGGCGTCCTACGCCTGCCAGCACCTGCACGGCGGCATCGGCATCGACGTGGACTACCCGCTGCACCGCCACTTCCGCTGGGCGATCCAGATCGAGCACGAGCTGGGCTCGGCGAAGCACCACCTCGAGCGCCTCGGTCGGGACATCGCGGCGCACGGGCTGCCCGCTGCGTGATCGAGGCGGCGACGGGAGCGCGCGCGAGATGAGCGAGCGGAAGGGGCCCCTCGCGGGAGTCAAGGTGCTGGAGCTGCCGAACATCGGGCCGCTGCAGCACGCGGGCATGATGCTCGCGGACCTGGGCGCGGAGGTGCTGCGCCTCGACCGCAAGGCGCACGTCGAGGCGGGCAGCGGGCTGCAGGGGCCCTACACGCCGTACTCGATCCTCGATCGCGGGCGGCGCAGCGCGGGGATCGACCTCAAGCACCCGCTGGCGGCGGCGCTGGTGGTGCGGCTCGCCGAGCGCGCCGACGTCGTCGTCGAGGGGTTCCGCCCCGGCGTCGCGGAGCGGCTCGGCGTCGGGCCGGACGTGCTGTGCGCGCGCAACCCTCGCCTCGTCTACGGGCGCATGACGGGCTGGGGGCAGACCGGTCCGCTCGCGAACGAGGTCGGTCACGACATCAACTACATCGCGCTCGCCGGCGTGCTGGCGTACGTCGGTCCCGCCGGCGGCGCGCCGGTGCCGCCGCTGAACCTGGTCGGCGACTTCGGCGGCGGCTCGATGCTGCTCGTGCTGGGCGTGCTCGCCGCCCTGGTCGAGCGCGGCACGAGCGGCAAGGGACAGGTCGTCGACGCGGCGATGGTCGACGGCTCGTCGATGCTGATGTCGATCTTCCACGTCTTCGACCAGATCGCCCCGGGTATGTGGGGGCCGCGCGGCACGAACCTGCTCGACGGCGGCGCGCACTTCTACGGCGTCTACGAGTGTCGCGACGGCACGTACGTGAGCGTCGCCGCGTTCGAGCCGCAGTTCTACGCCGCGTTCGTCCGGCTCGTGACGGGCCTTCGCATCGCGGGCCTCGGCGCCGACGACCTGAAGCTCGAGGCGCAGCACGATCGCACGCAGTGGCCGCTCTTGCGCGAGCGTCTCGCGGCGATGTTTCGCACCCGCACGCGCGACGAGTGGCTCGCGTTCTTCGCGGGTCACGAGATCTGCTTCGCGCCGGTGCTGACGATGGAAGAGGCGCGGCGGCATCCGCACAACGTCGCGCGCGGCACCTTCACGACGGTCGACGGCGTCGAGCAGAACGCACCCGCACCGCGCTTCTCGCGCACGCCGGGGGCGATCGCGCACGCCGCGCACGCCGCCGGTGCCGACACCGACGCGGCGTTCGCCGACTGGGGAATCGCACCGAACGACGTCGCTGCGCTGCGTGCGGCGGGCGCGGTCGCCTGAACGAAGGAGGCAGTATGAAGGCAGCGGTGATGCGCGCCAACAACGAGGCGCTGTCGTTCGAGGACGTGCGGCACGACGAGCCGGGGCCCGGCGAGGTCCTGGTGAAGACGGTCGCGTCGGGCATCTGCCACAGTGATCTGACGGTGATCGAGGGCGGGCTGCCCGTGCCGCCGCCGACGATCCTCGGCCACGAGCCCGCGGGCATCGTCGAGGCGGTGGGTGCGGGCGTCACCGACTTCCATCCCGGCGACCACGTGATCGGCTGCATCACGAACTGGTGCGGCGTTTGCCGCTACTGCACCGAAGGACGCCCCTACCTCTGCCTGACGCAGTACTTCGGCCGCCCCGGCGGCATGAAGCCGCGGCTGTGCGACGCGCAGGATCACGAGATCCACCAGTTCGCGAACCTGTCGTCGTTCGCGGAGCACATGCTGGTCCCCGAGCGCTCGCTGGTGAAGATCCGCGACGACATGCCGCTCGACCGCGCGTGTCTCATCGGCTGCGGCATCACCACGGGCCTCGGCGCCGCGCTCAACACCGTGCGGATTCCCGCCGGGGCCAGCGTCGCGATCGTCGGCTGCGGCGGGGTCGGGCTCGCCGCTTTGCAGGGGGCGCGCATCGTCGGGGCCGGCAGGATCGTCGCGGTGGACGCGCAGCCGTGGAAGCTCGAGCTCGCGAGCAAGCTCGGTGCGACGCACGTGGTTGACGCTTCGTCGGGCGATCCCGTGCGCGGGGTGCAGGAGGCGACCGGCGGCGGTGCCGACTTCGTCTTCGAGTGCATCGGCCTGGTACCGACGGTGCAGCAGTCGGTGATGATGACCGGCCGCGGCGGCACGACGGTGCTGGTCGGTGTCGTGCCGGTGCACCAGATGGTCTCGCTGTCGGCCGCCGACATCACGCTGCAGGAGAAGAAGATCACCGGCTCGTACATGGGCTCGAACCGGTTCCGCTTCGACATGCCGCGCTACGTCGACTTCTACCTCGACGGACGGCTGAAGCTCGACGAGATGATCTCGTCGCGGATCTCGCTCGGCGAGCTGAACGGAGCCTTCGACCGCATGCGCAAGGGCGAGGCGGCGCGCCAGGTGGTGGTGTTCGAGTGAGCGATCGCGCCGTGCGCGTCGACCCGGACGCCCTGCGTGCGCGCTACCGCGAAGAGCGCGAGAAGCGGCTGCGCTCGGACGGCGTCAGGCAGTACGTCGAGGTAGCGGGACGCTTCGCGCACTTCGTGGACGACCCCTACGTCGCGCCCGGCTTCACGCGCGCGCCGCTCACCGACGAGGTCGACGTCGCGCTGATCGGCGGCGGCTTCGGCGGTCTGCTCGCAGGTGCGCGGCTCAAGCAGGCGGGCGTGCAGAGCGTGCGCATCGTCGAGAAGGGCGGCGACTTCGGCGGCACCTGGTACTGGAACCGCTACCCGGGGGCCGCGTGCGACATCGAGTCGTACGTCTACCTGCCGATGCTCGAGGAGCTCGGCTACGTGCCGAAGGAGAAGTACAGCCGCGCGCCCGAGATCTTCGCGTATTGCCGGATGATCGCCGAGAAGTTCGACCTCTACCGCGACGCCTGCCTGCAGACGGAGGTCACGAGCCTCGACTGGGACGCGTCGCGTGCGCGCTGGATCGTGCGCACCGACCGGAACGACGCGTTCGCCGCGCGCTTCGTGGCGCTCTCGAACGGGTTTCTTCAACGTCCGAAGCTGCCGGGTGTGCCGGGCATCGAGACGTTCCGCGGCCACACGTTCCACACCAGCCGCTGGGACTACGCGTACACCGGCGGCAACGCCGACGGCGGGCTCGAAAAGCTCGCCGACAAGCGCGTCGGCATCATCGGCACCGGTGCCACCGCCGTGCAGTGCGTGCCGCACCTCGGCGCGGGTGCGAAGGAGCTGTTCGTCTTCCAGCGCACGCCGTCGTCGATCGGCGTACGCGCGAACCGTCCGACGGATCCGCAGTGGGCCGCGTCGCTGGAGCCCGGCTGGCACCAGAAGCGGATGGACAACTTCCAGATGCTGACCGCGGGCGGCTTCGCCGAGGAAGACCTGGTCGCCGACGGCTGGACCGACATCATCCGCAAGGTTCTGTTCGTGATGCAGTCCGCGGAGGACGCCGACCTCTCGCCCGAAGGGCTCGCGCGCAAGGTCGAGATGGCGGACTTCCTCAACATGGAGGACATCCGCGCGCGCGTGGCGTCCATCGTGAACGATCCTGCGACGGCGGAGGCGCTGAAGCCGTGGTACCGGCAGTTCTGCAAGCGCCCCTGCTTCCACGACGAGTACCTGCAGACGTTCAACCGACCGAACGTGCACCTGGTGGACACGCAGGGGAAGGGCGTCGAGCGCATCACCGAGCGCGGCGTCGTCGTCGACGGCAGGGAGTACGAGCTCGACTGCCTGATCTTCGCGACCGGCTTCGAGGTCGGCACCGACTACGCGCGCCGCTCCGGCTACGAGGTGCGCGGCCGCGACGGCCTCACGCTCACGAAGAAGTGGCAGGACGGCGTGCGCACGCTGCACGGCATCCACATCCACGGCTTCCCGAACCTGTTCATGATGAGCATCGCGCAGTCCGGGCTCACGGTGAACTTCCCGTACATGATCAACGAGCAGGCGAAGCACCTCGCGTACTGCGTCGCCGAGGTGCTGCGGCGGGGGCTGCGGAGCTTCGAGGTCACGGCGGCCGCGGAGGCGGAGTGGGTCGGGACGATCCTCGCGCGCGCGCAGGACCACACGTCCTTCGCCGAGCAGTGCACGCCGGGCTACTACAACAACGAGGGTCGGCTCTCGCCGCAGGCGCGGCAGAACATGTTCTTCATGGGGGGGCCGCTCGAGTTCGTCGAGCTGCTCGTCCGCTGGCGCAGCGACGGCCGCATGGCGGGCCTCGCGCTCGACGCGCCCGCAGCGAGCTGAAATGGAGGGGACGATGACGCAGCACCCGTTCGATCCCGCCCGCTACCGGTGGCGCGAGGTGACCGATCCGTCGTCGCCGTACCTGATCCGGCACGACTACACGATCCTCGGTCACGACGTCGCGGCCGGTACGCTCGACATGCTCGTGCGCTGGTCGAGCGACGGCGGCCACTGCCCGATCCACCGCCACGTCGGCACGACGACGATCCTCGTGCTCGACGGCGAGCAGCACCTGTGGGACCTCGGTCCGGGCGGGACGCGGGTCCGTCACCGCGTGCGCCGCGCGGGCGACTACGGACTCACACGCGCGGAGGCCGAGCCGCACCTCGAGAACGGCGGTGCGACCGGCGGCCTGGTGTTCTTCGGCAACCACTCGACCGACGGCGTGCTCTACGAGTTCTTCGACCAGGAGCTGAACCTCGTGGGTAGCGTCACGATCGCGGAGCTGGTCGCCGATTTCGAGGCCAACGCGGGATGACGCAGGGCCTCGCCGGGATCCGCGTGCTCGAGCTCGCGGACCAGATCGCCGGGCCGTACTGCGGCAAGCTGCTGGTCGACGGCGGCGCCGACGTCGTCAAGGTCGAGCAGCGCTCCGGCGATTCGCTGCGCGGCGCGTCGGACGCGCTGTTCGCGTACCTGAACGCGGGCAAGCGCTCGGTGGTCGGCGAGATCGGCGACGCGCACGTCGATGCGCTCGTCGCCGCGGCCGACCTCGTCGTCACCGCGCACGGGCTCGCCACCGACGCTCCGCCGCGGCTCGACCTCGCGACGCTGCGCGCGCGCCACCCTTCGCTGGTCGTCACGTCGATCACGCCGTACGGCACGGCGGGGCCGTGGCACGACCGGCTCGCGACCGAGTTCACGCTGCAGGCGGAGTCGGGCTCGCTCGGCATGCGCGGCGTCATGGGGCGCGAGCCGTTCCAGGCGGGAGGGCGGGTCTCCGAGTGGGGAGCGGGCACGTACGCCGCGGTCGGCTCGCTGGCGGCGGTGCTGCGGGCTCGGGCCGGCGGCGGCGGCGAGCACCTCGACCTGTCGATCCTCGAGGTCGCGAACTTCGTCTACACGAACTTCTCCGAGACCATGAACCGGCTGATGAACGGCAGCGCGGGCGAGCCGCAGCACGCGTTCCTCGCGCCGACGGTCGAGTCGCCGTCGATCGAGCCGGTCGCCGACGGCTACGTCGGCTTCTGCACCAACGCGAAGCAGCAGTTTCTCGACTTCCTGGTGCTGATCGAGCGGCCCGAGCTGCAGGAGGACGAGCTGCTCTGCCAGTTCGCGGGGCGCGTGCTGCGCTTCGACGAGTGGAACGCGATCATGCGTCCGTGGCTCGCAGGCAAGACGGTCGCCGAGGCGATCGAGCTGGCCTCGGCGCTGCGCATCCCGGTGGCGCCGGTGGGCAACGGCGAGAACCTGCTGGCGCACGAGCAGCTCGTGGCGCGCGGCGTGTTCGTGCCCGACGCGAGCGGGCGCTTCCGGCAGCCGCGGCGTCCGTACCGCATCGACGACGAGGATCCGCCGGCGCCTGCGCGCGCGCCGCGGCTCGGCGAGCACGACGGGGCGGCCTCGTTCGCGCCGCGTGCCGCCGGTCCGGAGCTGCACGTCGCCGGCAACGCACTGCCGCTCGCGGGGCTGCGCGTCCTCGACCTCACCGCGTGGTGGGCGGGACCGTCCGCGGCGCACGTGCTCGGCTGCTTCGGCGCCGAGGTGATCCACGTCGAGTCGACCGGACACCCCGACGGCGTGCGCATGATCGGCGGCATGATGGCCGGGCATTACGCCGACTGGTGGGAGGCGGCGCCGCACTTCCTGCAGACCAACGCGAACAAGCTCGGCGTCACCGTCGATTTCGCCGCGCCGCGCGGTCGCGCGATCGTCGAGGATCTGATCCGCAAGAGCGACGCCGTGTTCGAGAACTTCACGCCGCGCGTGCTCGACGGCTTCGGGCTGACGTGGGAGCGCGTCCGCGAGCTGAACCCGCGTGCGGTGATGGTGCGCATGCCGGCCTTCGGCCTCACGGGGCCGTGGCGGGACAACACGGGCTTCGCCCAGACCATGGAGCAGATGTCGGGGCTCGCGTGGGTGACCGGGCACCGCGACGACCAGCCGCGCATCCCCCGTGGGCCATGCGATCCGATCGCCGGAATGCACGGGGCGCTCGCGTTTCTGGTCGCCTGGCGTGCGAGTGTGGCGAGTGGGCGCGGCCACCACGTCGAGAGCACGATGGTCGAGAGCGCGCTCAACGTCGCGGCGGAGCAGGTGGTCGAGTGGACCGCGCGCGGCGTGCTGCTCGAGCGCGACGGCAACCGCTCGCCGCTGGCCGCGCCGCAAGGGCTCTATCTCTGCGCCGAAGGTCAGACGGGCGAGTCGGGCATCGCCGGCTGGCTCGCGCTGTCGGTCGCGAGCGACGCGCAGTGGCACGCGCTGCGCACGGTGCTCGGCGATCCAGAGTGGGCGCGCGATCCCGCGCTCGACACGCTCGCCGGGCGGCACGCGGCGCACGACGCGATCGACGCGCGCCTGCGCGAGTGGACCGCGTCGCGCGAGCGCGCGGCGCTGGTCGCGGAGCTGCGCGCGCACGGCATCCCGGCGTCCGAGGTCGCGAACCCGTGCCGTCTCGCGCAGTCGAACCCGCAGCTCGCGTCGCGCGGCTACTTCGAGACGCCCGAGCACGCGGTGGTCGGCGCGATGCCGGTGCCGGGGCTGCCGTTCCGCAGCGAGCACGTGCGGCAGTGGGCGCGCACGCCGGCGCCGCGGATCGGTGAGCACAACGCGCGCGTGCTCGGCGGACTGCTCGGGCTCGACGCGGACGAGCAGCGCGCGCTCGAGGCGGACGGCGTGGTCGGAACCAGGCCGCGTGGGCTCTGAAACGGGGCGAACGAGCAGGGCATGGCGGACATCGACGAGCCGAACCGGGAATCGAGGGCGAGGCGCGCCTACACGAACGAGGACGGAACGATCCGTGCCGAGGTCGCGGCGCAACGAGCGGCGGCCCGGGACGCGGAGGTACGCGCTCGCGGCATCGACGTGGGCTACGTCGAGTCGCTCCTCGAGCGCGTGAACGAGGACGGCTACGTCATCCTCCCGCACCTCATCCCGCCGGAGACCATCGACGCGATCCGGCGCGAGGCGGGGCCCTTCCTGCAGCACGACGGTCGGACGGAGTTCGAAGGGTACAAGACGCGGCGCATCTACTCCGTCATCGAGAAGACCTTCGCGTGCAATCCGATCGTCGACCACCCGCTGGTGATGGCGCTGCTCGACCGGATCCTCCAGCCGAACTATCTCCTCTCGCAGCTCCAGGTGATCGAGGTGATGCCCGGCGAGATCCGCCAGCCGCTGCACCACGACGACGGTTTCTACCCGTTCCCGCGGCCGCGGAAGCCGATCGGCGCGGCGCTGATCTGGGCGCTCGACGACTTCACTGCCGACAACGGCGCGACGCTGGTCTACCCCGGGAGCCACCGGTGGGGAGACGTGCCCGCGGCCGGGATCGACGTCGCGAAGATGGTCCCGGCGGTGATGCCGGCCGGCTCTGCGGTGTTCTTCCTCGGCACGGTCTGGCACGGCGCCGGCGCCAATCGTACCGACCGCCCGCGGCTGGCCGCGACCACGCAGTACTGCGAGCCGTGGGCGCGCCAGCAGGAGAACTACAGTCTGGCGATCTCGCGGGAGCGGGCGCGCCAGTGCAGCGAGAAGATCCAGGCGCTCCTCGGCTACAGCATGCTCTTCCCGTTCATCGGCTTCGTCGATGGACGCGACCCCATCCGGCTACTGCGAGACCGGCCCCGCGCGGGCGCCGCTCTCGCGCCCGCGCCGTCCCCGGCCCGGAAGAAAGGAACCCCGACATGAGTGTGACCACCCCCGAAGCAGCCGACGTCGATCTCGCCCGACTCGACCTGACGGACAGCCGGCTCGCTCGCGACGGCTTCCCGCACACGGTCTTCACGCGGCTTCGCAAGGAGGCCCCCGTCTGGTGGCAGCCGGTTCGGGCGACCGACCCGCCGCGGGTCATCGACCCCGGCTTCTGGGTCCTCTCGAAGTACGACGACGTCCAGGCGGTGAGCCGGGACGCCGAGCTCTTCTGCTCCATCGATGGCCCGACGATCGCCTACACCCCCGGCATGGAGGGCACGATGCTCGTCACGATGGACGGCGAGCAGCACGCCCGGCAGCGCAAGATCATCAGCGCGGGATTCACGCCGCGGATGGTGGCGCGGCTCGAGGACCAGGCGCGTGCATGGGCCGGCAAGATCGTCGACGACGCCCTCGCGCGCGGTCGCGTCGAGTTCGTGCAGGAGGTCGCCTACCAGCTGCCGATGCACATGATCGCCGACATCGTTGGCATCCCGTTCGAGGACCGGAAGTCCCTGTTCGACCTCGCGACCAAGGTCCTGAATCCGGGCGACCCCGACGATCCCGACACGGCGACCAGGCACCTCGTCTCGCAGGCCGAGATGTTCGAGTACGCCCAGAAGCTCGTGCAGAAGAAGCGCGAGAACCCGCAGGACGACGTCTGGACCATCATCTCGAACGCCGAGGTCGACGCCGGGGACGGGCGGACCGGGAAGCTGAGCGAGACCGAGCTCAACTTCTTCTTCTTCCTGCTCACGCTGGCGGGCAGCGAGACGACCCGGAACGCCATCTCGCACGGACTGATGGCACTGCTCGATCATCCCGACCAGCTCGAGACGCTGCGTCGCGATCCCGAAGCGATGCGCCCCGCGGTCGAGGAGATCGTCCGCTGGTCCTCGCCGGTGGCGTACTTCGCCCGGCGTGCGACCCGGGACACGGAGATCCGCGGCGTCAAGATCGCCAAGGGCGACCGTGTGACCGTGTGGTACCCGTCCGCCAACCGCGACGAGGACGTCTTCGATGAGCCGTTCCGCTTCGACATCGGCCGCACGCCCAACCACCACGTGGCGTTCGGTGGCGGCGGAGCACACTTCTGTCTCGGTGCGAACCTCGCCCGGCGGGAGATCGCCATCCTGTTCGAGGAGTTGCTCGCACGCACGAGGGAGATCGAGATCGTCGAGCCGCCCAAGTACAGCGCGCTGGGGATCCTCAATCCCATCCTCGTGATCCCCAGCGAGATCCAGGTGCGGATGGCCTGAGCGAAAAGGGGGAGAGATGCGCTTCGTCGTGATCGGCGCCGGCATGGCCGGCATCCTCGCCGCGATCCGGCTCCGCGAGGCCGGCTTCGACGACGTCGTCGTCTACGAGAAGGCAGCTCGGCCAGGCGGGACGTGGCGCGAGAACACGTACCCGGGCCTCTCGTGCGACGTGCCCTCGCACTTCTACAGCTACTCGTTCGCGCTCAATCCCGACTGGAGCCGGCGCTACTCGCCCGGCGCCGAGATCCAGGCGTACTTCACCGACGTCGCGCAGCGTTTCGGCGTGACCGAGCGCACGCGCTTCGGGCAGGAGATCGTGCGCTGCGCCTTCGCGGACGGTCGCTGGCACCTCGAGACGAAGGACGGCACGAAGGACGTCGCCGACGTCGTGATCGCCGCGACCGGCGTGCTGCACCACCCGAAGATGCCCGACATCGAGGGTCTCGACACGTTCGCCGGCGCGGCCTTCCACAGCGCGCGCTGGGACCACGCGGTGCCGATCGACGGGCGCCGCGTCGGCGTCGTCGGCACGGGCTCGTCGGCGGTGCAGATCGTCACGGCGATCGCCGCGCGGGTCGGCGAGCTGGTGCTGTTCCAGCGCACGCCGCAGTGGATCATGCCGACGCACAACCCCGCGTACAGCGAGGAGGAGAAGGCGGGCTTCCGTGCGCACCCCGAGGCGATGGAGGAGATCCGCCGCGCGACGTCGCAGCAGTTCTGCGACGGCTTCGCGAACATCATCGGCGACACCGAGTCGCCGATCCTGCAGGCGATGCACGACATGTGCGTGGCGCACCTCGAGTCGAAGGTGCAGGACCCGGCTCTGCGCGAGAGGCTGCGGCCGTCGTATCGCGCGGCGTGCAAGCGTCTGGTGATCGCCGACGGCTTCTACGAGGCGATCCAGCGTCCGAACGCACGCCTCGTGACCGAGCGCATCGCGCGCGTCGAGCCCGCGGGCGTGCGCACGACCGACGGCGTCCTGCACGCGCTCGACGTGCTGGTTCTCGCGACCGGGTTCCACGTCGACTGGTTCGTGCGGCCGATGCAGGTGACCGGATGGGACGGTGTGCGCCTCGACGACGCCTGGGCGCACGGCGCGACCGCCTACATGTCGCTGACGGCGCCCGGCTTCCCGAACTTCTTCATGCTCAACGGCCCGAACGGGCCGGTGGGCAACTTCTCGCTGATCGAGGTCGCGGAGCTGCAGGTCGACTACGTGCTGAAGCTGGTCGACGAGCTGCGGCGCGGCACGTGCCGCGCGCTCGCGCCGTCGGGCGACGCGATGGCGCGCTTCGACGCCGAGCGCCGCGCGGCGGCGAAGAAGACCATCTGGAGCACCGGCTGCCGGAGCTGGTACCTCGACGAGACCGGCTTGCCGACCGCGTGGCCGTTCACCTTCGACCGCTTCCGCACGGAGATGGGCACCCCGCGGCTCGAGGACTACGAGCGGCGGTGAGCGCGCGGCCGCGGCCGCGGACCGGGTCGCCTCCGGGCCTCGTAGGCTGTCTGTGCCACCGGCTGCGTTTGCGGCCGGCGCGGGCCGGTGGCACAAGGCGACGGAGGTGGGGCGCGTTGCCGTTGGCATCGCGCGCGGAGGGGAGGCGCCCATGGTCAGGGTTGCGCAGGTCGTCGGGGCGGTGGTGGCGCTCTCGCTGCTGTTGGTGGGGTCGGCGTCGGCGCTGCCGGCAGGGCAGAGCCTGGCGCGCTGTCAGCGCACGGTGGCCGAGGAGGGGCAGCAGTTCCTCACCCGCGTGCAGCAGCTCGTCGGACGCTGCCTCGACGCGGCGACGGAGGAGTCGCTGCGCAGAGAGCGTCCCGCGGTCGACGCTGCCGCGCGCACGTGCGTGAACGCGCTCGCCGAGATCCGCAGCAGCGGCGGCGAGCTCGGCGTGGAGCCACGCTTCGCATCGCGCCTCGCCCGATGGTGTCAGCCCGGTCAGCCCGACGTCGGGCACTCGGCCGCGGACGTCCTCGGCACGAGCCCGACGGTCGCGCAGCCGATCGACGCGCGGCGCGTCGGACCGCTGTGCGCCGGCTTCGGCGGCGACGGCGCGATCGATTCCGTGCAGGAGTGGCTCGATTGCGTCGTCGCGGCGCACTGGTCGGCGGCGGCGATCGCGATCGCGACCGAGGTGCCGCGCGCGGCCGCGTGGCTCGCCGAGCTGCGCCCGGCGATGCTCGGCCGGGCCGATGCGTCGAACGCGGTCGCCGTGCTCGACGTTCTCGCGGCCGAGATCGAGGCGGCCGGGAAGGGCGCGCCGCCGGCGCTCCCGGCGACCGGCCAGACCGTCTCGTACGCGCCCGGCGACGACGGTGCGCTCCAGACCGGAGCACCGCTGCGCCTGCGCGACAACGGCGACGGCACGGTCACCGACGAGAGCACCGGGCTCGTCTGGGAGAAGAAGACCGACGACGGTAGCCTGCACGACAAGGACCGCGGGTTCGTCTGGACGCCCGGGGCCGGATCGATCTGGGAGTGGCTCGCGGCGGTGAACGCCGAGGGCGGGGCGGGCTTCGCGGGAAAGGCCGACTGGCGCGTGCCGAACCGCAAGGAGCTCGAGTCGATCGTCGACGCGAGCAGGTTCAACCCGGCGCTGCCCGCCGTGTTCGCCACCGCGTGCGCTCCAGGCTGTACCTCGCTGACCTGCAGCTGCACGGGCTCGCTGCTGCACTACTGGACGTCCACCAGCGTCGCGGCGGCGCCGACGGACTTCGCGTGGGCCATGCTGCCATCGAGCGGGGCGGTGCAGGCGAGCAGCCGCAAGACCGCCCCCGGCCACGTCCGCGCGGTGCGCGGGCCCTGAGACTCGATCCGCTCCGGCTGGCGCAGCGCGTCGCGGGGCGGAGCTTGACGGGGCGTAACGGCGCTGGATCGACGCTCGCGTCGCAGGCTAGAACCTTCCCGAAAGGGAGAACCCGTCCATGGCACGCGTCATCAAGCTCGGTATCAGCCGTCCCGCCACGCACCCGCTCCTGCCCGACCCGGAGCCGCGCGCGGTCAAGTACACGATGATCTCGGTGGACGACCACCTGATGGAGCCGCCGCACGTCTTCGAGGGCCGCCTGCCGAAGAAGTTCGAGGGCGTCGCACCGCGCGTCGAGGAGACCGAGGAGGGCCACCAGGTCTGGGTGTTCGAGGACACGCCGTACTTCCAGGTGGGCTTCATGTGCGTCGCCGGACGCGCCCGCGAGGACCAGCGCGTCGAGCCCGCCCGCTTCGAGGAGATGCGGAAGGGCTGCTGGGACCCGCACGCGCGCATCAAGGACATGGACATCAACGGCGTGTGGGCGTCGCTCAACTACCCGTCGGGCGTCACCGGCTTCGGCGGCACGCTGTTCTCCGAAGCGAAGGACCAGGAGCTCGGCCTCGCCTGCGTGCGCGCCTGGAACGACTGGGTCTTCGAGGAGTGGCACCTCGCGTACCCCGAGCGCATCATCCCGCTCGGCATCACGCTGCTGTCCGACCCCGAGAAGGGGGCGGAGGAGATCCGGCGCAACGCGGCGCGCGGCTTCAAGGCCGTGACGATCCCCGAGCAGCCGCACAAGCAGAACCTGCCGAACGTCTTCCAGCCCTACTGGGAGCCGATCGTGCGCGCCTGTGCCGAGACCGGAACGGTGCTCTCGCTGCACGTCGGCTCGTCGGGCTTCGGCACGTTCCTGCCGGGCTCGCCGATGATGGAGGTGGGCGCCAGCAAGTTCGGCCCGATGGCGATCGAGACCTGCATCGACTGGCTGTGGAGCTACTGGCCCGCGAAGTACCCGGACCTGAAGATCGCGATCGCCGAGAGCGGCATCGGCTGGGTCGCGATGCTGTGCGACCGGCTCGACAACATCATGGCGCGCTCGGGCTATGGCTCGGGCTGGCCCGACAAGCAGAACTCACCTTCGGACGTGCTCAGACGCAACTTCTGGTTCTGCATGATCGACGACCCGTCGACCATCTCGACGCTCGACAAGGTCGGCATCGACCACGTGGTCGCGGAGTCCGACTACCCGCACGGCGACGGCACGTGGCCCGACACGCAGCGCGTGATGGAGAGGATGCTGTCCGGGCTGCCCGTCGAGTGGATCCGCAAGATCATGCACGAGAACGCGGCCGCGCTGTACCGGCACCCCCTGCCGGCGCACCGTCTGCCCTGACGAGCCGACGACCCGAGACGCCAGAGAGGAGTCGCGAGAGATGGAGCTGCCCGGAATCCGGGGCAAGGTCGCGATCGTCACCGGAGCCGGTGGCGGCATCGGCGAAGCCTACGCCAAGGGGCTCGCTGCCCAGGGGGCGAAGGTCGTCGTCGCGGAGATCGAGCGCGAGCGCGGCGAGCGTGCCGCGGCGGACATCGTGCGGTCGGGCGGCGAGGCGATCGCGCTCGCGGTCGACGTCGCATCGCCGGAGAGCACGCAGGCGATGGCCGCCGCCACGGTGCAGCGCTTCGGCGGCATCGACTTCCTGGTCAACAACGCGGCGATCTTCGGCGGCATGAAGCCCGCGGCGCTCGTCGACGTGGACTGGGACTACTACACGCGCTTCATGAGCGTGAACGCGAACGGCGCGCTGCTCTGCGCGCGCGCCTGCGTGCCGCACATGAAGGCGCGCGGCGGTGGGGCGATCGTCAACCAGTCGTCGACCGCGGCCTGGATGTCGGCCGGCTTCTACGGCCTCGCGAAGCTCGCGGTGAACGGCCTCACCGGCTGTCTCGCGAAGGAGCTGGGACGGTTCAACATCCGCGTCAATGCCATCGCACCCGGACCGACGGACACGGGTGCGCTGCACTCGGTGGTGCCCGACGCCTTCATCCAGCCGATGGTCGCGCAGCTCGCGCTCGCCCGCATCGGCACCACGGCGGACCACGTCCCGGCGCTCCTGTTCCTGCTCTCGGACGCGGCGTCGTGGATCACCGGGCAGGTCGTCAACGTCGACGGCGGCCAGATCATGCGCCCGTGAAGCCTGCGCTTCGGACCGTGGCGGGGAACGCGCAGCATCTCCTCGAGCGTCGCCGCCTGCTCGAGGTCCCGGCGCGCGCACCGCAGGCGCCGCCCTGGTCGGCGAGCAGCGCGCGCCGGAGGCCGGTCCGGCTCGGGAAGTAGCGCTGCACCAGGGGCGTCGACACGACCGCGCGCTCGGCCAGAGCCGCCGCGGTGAAGCCCGGCATGCCGTTCTGCCGCACCACGCCCACCTCCGTGTCGAGCAGCCGCCGGCGACGTGCGCGCTGCGTCATGCGCATGCGCCGGCGCAGCCGGTCATGTCCCTCGATCCGCCGCGCATGGGATTGACCCCCCGAGTCAGCCACGATAGCAGGGGCGGCCCGATCGAACGGCCCGTGCAGCCGTGCAGAGCAGGATGCGTCCGGCGATCGGTCCGGAACGGAGCCGGAGCTCCGGAAGGGAGGGCGCCAGCGTGCGCAGGTGGATCGCACCTCTCATGGTCGTCCTCGCCGGCTGCGGCGGTGGCAGCGGGAGCGCGGATAGTCCGCAATCGCTCCCGACCGCCACGCCGGTGGTCGCGCCGTCTCCGACGCCGCGCGGCGAGCTGCCGCGCGCCGACTCGCTCGGCTTCGTCTTCACCTCGTTCGGCTTCGACTACCCGACGAGCGCGCCCGACGCGTGCCCGCAGGGCTGGAACCTGAGCCCGCGCGAGCAGCAGGTGCAGACCGGCGTGCTGCCGCCCGACGACTGCCAGGACCCGGAGGCGAACGTCGACCCCGACTTCCTCACGCTCGGCACACCGGCCGTGATCGAGGGTTTCGACCTCGACGGCATCGCTTCCGCGCGCAACGCACCGGTCGGCAGCGAGTGCGCGCACGACGACTTCACCGGACCGTCCGGCGAGCCGGGCATCGACTATCAGCTGTGGCGCGCGATCGGCTGCATCCGCGGCTTCCAGGAAGGCGGCATCGTGCAGAACGTGCAGGACGACGCCGTGGTCGACGGCTCGATGACGATCCTCGTCGAGCTGCGCGGCGTGGACGATCGCGTGAACGACGACGAGGTCGAGGTGCAGGTGTTCGCCAGCGCGGACCTGCCGCCGATCGGGTCCGACCAGCAGGTGCTGCCGTACGGGACGCTCAACGTGCACCCGGACGCCCGCTTCCACAGCGAGGTCGCCACGGGTCGTCTGGTCGACGGCGTCCTGACCGCGGGCCCCATCGACATCCTGCTGCGCCTCAACATCCAGATCGTCAAGTCCGAGCTGCCGCTGCGCGACGCGTGGGTCAAGGTCCGCCTCCTGCCCGACGGAGCCGCGAGCGGGCAGATCCACGGCTACTGGCCCGTGGAGGCGGCCTACGAGGTGTTCGGGCGCCAGGCGGGCTACGCAGGCGCGGACGCGCTCGCCTACACGTGCACCGGTCTCTATGCGGCGCTCAAGAGCCACGCCGACGGTGACTACGATCCCGCGAGCGGGACCTGCGGCTCGCTGTCGGCCATCTACCAGTTCACCGCCCAGCCGGCGTTCGTCGTCAAGTAGGGGAGGGACGCACATGCGACGCATCCGCGGAGAGATGGTGCGGCCGCCCCGGCGTGCGCGCGTGCGATGGCTGCTCGTGCCGGCGCTCGTCGCGGCCATCGGCTGCGGCGGCGGGGGCGGTGGCAGCACGGGCG
>VGTK01000121.1 GCA_016874715.1 Deltaproteobacteria bacterium
GCCGGACGTGCGGCTCCTCGAGCAGCTGGCCGACGCCGTGCAGAGCGCCGTGCCCCCCGTTCCGCCCGCGCGCGCACGCGCCCGTACCTCCGCCACGGCCGCGGAGCTGCCCGAGCGGTGCAGGTGCGCGCCGCGCTGGGAGCCGGCGTGGTGGAACGACGGCGGCGCGATCCAGCTCGGCAACAACTGCTACAACTACGCGGCCAACATCCGCACCGACACCTGCGCGCAGCCGGGGCGCGCCGCCGCCGCGATGTTCGCATCGATGGCCCCGGCGGACGTGCGCGCCGCCGCGCTCGCGGACGCGCTCGAAGACGCTCCGGCGCGCAACCGCTGCCCGGGGAAGGGACACCTGGTCGCCTGCTTCGTCAGCCAGTGGGACTTCCACTGGTACCGCAAGCAGAGAAGCGGACTGTGGACGCACAAGCCCGGCCCCGATCCGATCACCGACGTCGACAACGCGGGGCAGCCGATCGTCGATCCGCGCACCGCGGACCGCGCGGACTACGCGACGCTCGTGGGCTTCTTCGTCGTGCAGCACGGGCACGTGAAGATCGCGTGAACCGGTGACGGTCGGGGGCGGGCAGGGCGACGCGTCGTGGGCCGCAGGCGCGCGGCTGTACTCGGGCCGCGTCGACCCGTCGTGGAGCGTCGCGGCGGCGCGTGCGCGCGTCGTGATCGAGGTCTTCCGCGCGCTGCCGCCGAGCGCGCGCGTCCACCCGGCTGGCGGCGGCGTCGGCTATCGCGGCTGCTGGCTCCGCGCACCCGACGGCACGTCGTGGGTGGCCGCGAACGGGCTCGCCGCCCTGCGCTCGCCGGCGCACGACGAGGTGCGCGAGGACGCGCAGCGCGCCTTCGAGGACGCGATCCTCGCAACCGCACCCGACGGCGTGCTGCCGTCGGGCGTCAGAGCAGGTGCTCGACGATCGCCGCCGCGAGCTTGAACGCCGACAGCGGTGCCGAGCCCTCGGCCTTGTTGTTGATCACGCAGTAGGCCGGGCGCCCGCGCCGCACGGCATCCGCGCAGAGATCGGCGATCACCACGCGCGCGCCCGGGTCCTCGTCGACCAGCGCGTCGAACGGGCGGTAGCGCTCGCGCGCCGCCTCGTACCGCTGGTCGCCGCCGAGCATCCAGCGAACGACCAGCGCCGGCGCGCGCGACGGGTCGATCGTCGCGGCCTGCAGCGCCACGTCCGGCATCGTCGGGTGGACGTTGAAGCAGTGGACGGCGCCGGCGCTCGCGAGCGCCTGCGCGTAGGCTTCACCGAGGAGCTGCTCGGTGCGCAGCTCGACGGCGTACACGGGTCCCGCCGGCAGTGCGCAGAGGAAGCGCGATAGGCGTTCCGCGAAGCGCTTGCGCCCGCCGAGCGCCCACGCGGGCTGCGGCGGCATCTGGAAGAGGATCACGCCGAGCGCATCGCCGAGCCCCGCGCACGCGGGGCCGACGAGCGTGTCCTCGGCCCACGATGCGTCTAGGAAGGTCGCGTTGTCCGTCCCTTGCCGCGCACCGTAGCGCTCGTGCGTCGGGTAGCGCGCGATCGTCAGCGCCTCGGGGGCCTTGACGAGGAAGCGGAAGCCGGGCGGCACCTGGGCTGCGTAGGCTGCATAGTCTTCGGGGCGCAGGGCCGCGTAGTACGTGCGGTCGAGGCCGACGGTGCGCAGCAGCGGGTGGCGCGCGTAGGCGGCGAGGCCCGAGCGCGCGAGCCGGGCCTGCGTCGCACCCGCGCCGTAGACGATGTCCCTCCAGCCGGGGAACGACCACGACGACGTACCGAGGCGGAGCCCGGCCGGCAGCCGCTCCGCGAGCGCCAGGTGCTCCGCGGACGGCGCCACCGGCTCGACCGGCGACGCGGCCGCCGCGCGGCCCGCCGGGCGCTGCTTGACGGCGTATTCGACGCGGTGCGGGGCGCCGCCGAAGAGATCGAGCTGCAGCCCCGCGCCGTCGTCGCGCGCGTCCGGCATCCCGGCGCCCCGCGGCGCGTCGAAGGATCCGCCCTGCTCCTTCATCCTGCGTTGCCCGGCGCAGCCCGTGCCGCCGTCAGCGCGCGCGGAAGCGCACCGGCATGTGCCGCGGGCCGTTGATGAAGCTCGAGCGCAGGCGTTCCACCGGACCGGCGAGCTCGATGTCGTGCAGGCGCGCGAGCACCTCGGCGAAGAGCGCGCGGATCTCGACGCGCGCGAGGTTCGCACCGAGGCAGAAGTGCACCCCGCCGCCGCCGAAGGCGACGTGCTCGTTCGGGCTGCGTGCGATGTCGAGCGCGTCGGGGTCGGGAAAGACGGCCTCGTCGCGGTTCGCCGACGCGTAGAAGATCGCCACCTTGTCGCCCGCCGCGATCGGCTGGCCGCCGAGCGTGGTGTCGCGCGTCGCGGTGCGCCGGAAGTGCACGACCGGCGAGCAGAAGCGCAGCATCTCCTCGATCGCGCCCGGCAGGAGCCGCGGCTCGGCGCGCAGGGCTGCGAGCGCGTCCGGATGGCGCAGCAGCTCGAGCATGCCGCCCGCGACCAGGTTCCGCGTGGTGTCGCCGCCCGCGTTGATCAGCAGCAGGAAGAACATGTCGAACTCGAGGTCGGTGAGCTTCTCGCCGTCGACCTCGGCCGCGAGCAGCGTGCTCGCGATGTCGCTCGCCGGGCGCGCGCGCTTCCCGGTGCGGATGCCGCTCGCGTACGACAGCATCTCGAAGATCGCCTGCGCGCCGTCCGCCTGCCCCTCCGGCGAGCGATCCGCCGTGTGCATGCGCTCGGTGAGGCGGTAGAGCTCGCGCCCGTCGTCGAGCGGGATGCCCATCAGCTCGGCGATCACGTACGACGGTAGCTCGCCCGCGACGTCGGTCACGAAGTCGCACTCGCCGCGCTGCGCGACGCGGTCGACGATCGCGCGCGCGAGCTCGCCGATCCGCTCGTACAGCTGCGCGACCATGCGTGGCGTGAAGCCCTTGTTGATCAGCGCGCGCAGCTTGGTGTGCTGCGGCGGATCCATGTTGAGCATCATCTGCCGGACGACGAAGAGCTGCTCGGGCGTCGCATCGGCGATCATCGTGCCGCCCGCGAACGACGAGTACGTCGCGCTGTCGCGCGAGGCCTCCACCACGTCGTCGTAGCGCGTCACGGCCCAGAAGCCGGGGCCGCCCTGCTCGGCGTGGCGATGCACCGGCGACTCGCGGCGCAGCCGCGCGAACAGCTCGTACGGCGGCCCGCCCGCCGCGTAGTGCTTCAGGTCGAGGAGGTCGATCGCGTCGTCCGGCACGGCCCGACCCTACCGGGCTTCCGGCCCGTCCGCGATCCGGTCGCCGAGCTGCTTCAGGTGCAGCGCGGCGCCGCCGAGCGTGAGCTCGGTCTGCCGCGTCAGGCGGAAGTAGCGAAACAGCGGGTACTCCTGGTCGACGCCGATGCCGCCGTGCAGGTGCTGTGCTGCGTGCGCGACGCGGAAGCCGCCCTCGGCCGCCCAGAACTTGGCGGTGTCGAGCGCCTCGTCCGCACCGTCGCGTCCGCTGGCGAGCAGCCACGCGGCCTGGCGTGCGGTCAGCGTGACCGCCTCGGTGTCGATGAAGGCATCGGCCGCGCGCTGTGCGACGGCCTGGAACGTCGCGATCTTCTGCCCGAACTGCTCGCGCTCGGACACGTACGCTGCGGTCATGCGCAGCGCCTCGGCGCAGATGCCGACCTGCGTCGCGCAGAGCCCGGCGGTCAGGCGGCGCACGGTCGCCGCGACCACGTCCGTCCCGCCATGCGGGTCGCCGATCACGTCGTCCGCCGCGACGCGTACACCCGCGAGGCGGACGTTCGCACGGATCTCGCGCGCCGTGGTCTCGGTGAGCGCGAGCGTGACGCCCGCCGCACGCGCGTCGACGAGGAACACGCCGCAGGAATCAGGCCCGGTGCGCGCCGGTACGAGCAGGCGATCGGCCACGTGCGCCATCGACACCAGGAGCTTCTCGCCGTCGAGCTTCCACCCCGCACCGTCGCGCGACGCGGTGGTCGCGGGGAGCGACGTCGCGAGCTCGTCGAGGTGCTCGGCGAGCGCGGGCACGACGATCCACTCGCCGCTGGCGATCCGCGGCAGCAGCCGCTGCCGCTGCTCGGGCGTGCCGAACGCGTCGATCGTCATCGCGCTGCCGACCACCGTCTGCAGGTAGGGCAGCGGCGCGACGGTGCGGCCGACCTGCTCCAGCACGAGGCACGCCTCGACCAGGCCGAACCCGCCGCCGCCCACGTCCTCGGGCAGCGGCACCCCGAGCAGGCCCGCCGTTGCGAGCTGCTGCCACTCGTCGCGTGCGAAGTGGTCGTCCGACGCCTCGATCGCGCGCAGCCGCTCCCGGCTCAGCGATCCGCGCAGGATCTGCAGCCCCAGATCCGCAATGGAGCGTTGGTTCTCATCGAGCTCGAGGTCCATCCAGAAAGCCTTTCTCAGCTACCCGCGCGAAGCGCGGCCGAGCGCCAGCGAGCGCGGGGAGTTGGCCCCCGCGCGGCTTCGCCGCGCGGGGCGAGGGGGCGCGTACCTCCTCGTTGCAATCAGTGTCGAGGAACGCGCGGCATGCCGAGTCCGAACAGCGCGATGAGATCGCGCTGCACCTCGTTGACGCCGCCGCCGAAGGTCAGGAAGAGCGTGCCCTGATAGGCACGCTCGAGCCGGCCCATGAGCGGTGCCTCCGGCGCGAGGTTCGTCAGCATCCCGGCCTGACCGTACACCTCCTGCAGCAGGCGGTACGCCTCGCAGAAGAACTCGGTGCCGAAGACCTTGGTGGCACTCGACAGCGCGGGGTTCGGGTCGCCGCAGGTGACCGCCTTCCAGTTCGCGAGCTTCAGATACTCGAGGCGCGCGTGCACGCGCGCGAGGCTCATCCGCACCCAGTCCTGGTCGATGACGCGGCGCCCGTCGGGCAGCTTCGTCTCGCGTGCCCAGGCGACGGTGTCCTCGTAGACCTTGCCGACCATGCCCGGCGGCGCGATCGCGACGCGCTCGTAGTTCAGCTGGTTGGTGATCAGGCTCCAGCCCTGGTTGACCTTGCCGATCAGCGCCGACGCGGGCACGCGCACGTTGTCGTAGAACGTGTTGGTCGTGCCCGACGACACCAGCGTGTGGATCGTCGAGTACGAGAAGCCCGGCGTCGTCGTCGGCACCGCGAAGATCGAGATGCCCTTGTGCTTCGGCGCGTCGGGATCGGTGCGCGCGGCGAGCCAGACGAAGTCCGCGTAAGCGGCGAGGCTGGTGTAGATCTTCTGGCCGGTGATCACCCAGTCGTCGCCGTCGCGCACGGCGCGTGTCCTGAGCGACGCGAGGTCCGTGCCCGACTGCGGCTCGGTGTAGCCGACCGAGAAGTGCAGTTCGCCCCGGAGAATGCGCGGCAGGAAGAACTGCTTCTGCTCCTCGGAGCCGTTCGCCATGATCGTCTGCGCGATCGCGTTGATCGTCAGTGCCGGGATCGGGGCGAGCGCGCGCCACGCCTCGTCGTAGAAGATGAACTGGTCGACGAGCCCGCGGCCCTGTCCGCCGTACTCCTTCGGCCAGCCGATGCCGAGCCAGCCGTCGCGGCCCATCTTCTTCACGGCCGCGAGGCAATGCGGGCCGCCGGTGTCGCCGTTCGCGACCTCGGCCTCGACCTCGGGCGTCATGAGCGTCGCGAAGTAGACGCGAAGCTCGTCGCGCAGCGCCTCTTCCTCTGGAGTGTATGCGATGTACATGGCGACCCGACCCTTGCGTGGACGGAGCGGCGCAGTCAACCGCGCGTGCGGAGCGCCGCGGCGTGCGAGGTCGTGCGGCGTCTGGCCCGTGCGCTGGCCGCTTCACCCGGACGCGGGTGCGGCGTGCGCGGCTTCCAGCCGTAGCGCGCGAGGTCCACGCGCTCGCGTGCGAGCTCGACGCCCTCCTGCTCCAGCAGGTCACGCTGCACGTCCTCCCAGCCGACCGCGGCGCGCGGGCTCACCTCGCCCCGGGCGTTCAGCACGCGGTGCCACGGCAGGTCGCTGCCCTGCGGCAGGTCGCGCATCGCGTGGCCGACCTGGCGGGCGTGGCGCGGGAAGCCGGCCAGCACAGCGATCTGGCCGTAGGTCGCCACGCGGCCGCGCGGGACGCGCCGCACGACCGCACGGATCGCCGCGCGCAGCTCATCCCCGGGGGCGGTCGGCGGCGTGACGGTGCGGCGGGTCACGGCCACCCGGTATGGCGCTACGGACGGCCCGTGTCGAGCCACGGGAGCCGCCATCCATCCGCCCGCCGCGGGTGCGCGCGCGCTCGACGCCGGGCGTGCTCGCGCGGCGTGCGGTTGAGTCCCGCCGCCGGCTGCTCTACGCGAAGTCCGACCAGGATGTCCCCGCGAACGACCGACCACGACGACGCGACCTTCGCGGCGAGCGGCTATCCGCTCGCGATCCGCCTCGGCACGGGGCTGCTGCTCGCGGCGAGCGCGCTCAGCCTTCCCGTTCTGCTGGCGCGCGTCCTGCTCGCGAACGACCCGCCGATGACGCCGCCCGTGGTGCTGCGCGCGTTTCTCGCGCTGTCCGTCCTGCCGGCCCTCGCGTCGCTCGTCCTGCAGCGCGCGCTGCGCGGCGAGGTCGCGCTCGACCGCGAGAACGTCGCGGTGCGGGTCGGCGGCTACCACGTCGACGTGCCGATCGCGTCGATCGCGGCGATCGAGCCGTGGCGTCTGCCGCTGCCGCAGGCGGGCTTCGGGCTCCGGCTCGCATCGGGGAAGCGCTTCGCGCTCGGTCTCGGCGCGGACGACCCCATGCCGCTGCTCGCAGCGCTCGAGGCGCGCGGGGTGCCGACGGTCGAAGCTGCCCGCCGGCACCCCGTACTGGTCTACGCGCGCACCCGGCAGCGCCTCGGGCGTCTCGGGTGGCGGCGTACGCTGCTCAAGTACCCGCTGTTCGGCGCGATGGTCGCGGGCGTGCTGTTCAACGCGCACCAGCACATCGCGTACGGAGGTCTCCTCGGGCAGTACTACCTCGAGGGGGCGTGGCCGTGGGCGCGGACGTTCCTCGTGTACTGGTCCACGGCGACGATCTACATGGTGCTGTACGCGAGCGCGTGGCGCTGGCCGGCCGAGATCGTCGCGTGGCTCGCCTCGCACCGGGGCGAGGCGTTCGCGACGCGGGTGCGCCGCGTCGTCGAGTGGGTGTGCCGGATCGCGTACTACGCCGGCGTCGGGCTGGTGCTCGCTCTGCGCTTCGCCGACTGAGCGCGCACGCCGGAAGAAACGAAGGGGCCGGCGCACCGGCACCGACCCCTTCGCGCGAGCTGCCGCTCGTGGCGGCGGCGTTGCCGGTCGGCTCAGGGAGCGGCCGGGTTGAACACCGACAGTGCCCAGCCCATGCGCTCGTGGCCGAGCTGGTTCCAGATCGGGTTCTTGCCCCCGGTGATCTGCGCGCCGCTGTAGTCGGGCGCGCCCGAGCCGGACCCCGTACCGCCGAACAGGCCGACGTACACCGTCGAGCCGGTGTAGGTCGGGTGCGTGTCGTCCGACTGAATGTAGTCGTAGCTCGTGCTCGCGTTCACGAAGTGCGTGTTCGAGTCGCGGATCGTGCTGCGCAGCGTGGTGGTGATGCGCGTCACGTAGTCGTTCTCCGACTCGCCTTGCACGTAGCGCAGCGCCTCCGAGTCGATCTGGGTGTCGCCGTTCGAGTCGTAGTCCGCGCCCATGTACTGCGCGAAGCTGTCGGCGCAGGCGAAGCCGTAGGTGTTCGCGAAGTTGCACGCGCGCCAGTTCATGCGTGCGAGGTACGGCAGCATGACCTGCTGCTTGTTCGGGCGCTGCCCGGTGGTCGAGTCGGTGCAGCTCGCGAGCGCGTTGTCCGCGGCGTAGCCCGGGTAGTAGAGGTTCGACACGACCTTCCGCGTCGCGGTCGTCGCGTACTGGTTGATCGCCTGCATCGCGAGCTGCGTGTACGTCGTGCAGTTCGACAGCGCCGTGTTGAGCGGCCCGTAGTTGCAGGTGCCGGACTGCCCGGCGAAGCTCGAGCGCGCCTGCAGCGCGTCGTTGCCGCACATCTCGAAGGTCACGATGCGCGTGTTCGCCGTCTGCATGTGCGACCGCTCGGCGACGATCTTGTTGTTGTAGATGTCCGACGCGACGGCGCCCGACTTGGTGCGGCGGATCACCTCGATGTCGGAGTTCCACGCCTGCGACAGGTACTCGCCGTCGACCCAGGGCGCCGCGCGCTTCGCGACGCGCGAGATCGAGCCGTAGTAGCCGGCGTAGATGGAGTCACCGTACGCGACGACGCGATACTTCGCGGTGGTTCCGGCGCGATCGATGGTCCACGAGGTGTTCTGCGTGACCGTGTTGGCGCTCGCGGCGCTGCCTGTGGCGAGCACTGCGGTGGCGAGGGCGATGGATGCGGGAAGACGGGAACGCCGGAACCGAGTCCACTTCATGTTGCCCCTCCTGTCGCGACCGCCCCGCCGGGCGGCGCATTGTGCGAGTTGGCGGCGCGACTATCACCTTTCGCCCGGGCCCGGCAACTTCGCCTGCCGCTGCCGACGCTTCGCCGGCCCCTCCGGATCACCTCGTGAGCGCTGCCGTCGAGGACGTGCTCTTCGCGCGACGCATCACGAGCAGCGCGAGCGCCGACGCGGCGAGAATCGCGGGCGGGAACCAGTCGCCCCACAGCAGCTGCAGGGTGACCGGGCTCTGCGACGGGACGACGCGCGCGACCAGCGCCGCGCGCTCGCCCACGCCGGCGAACGCCAGCGTCTCGCCGGTTGCGGTGACGATCGCCGAGACGCCGGTGGTCGTCGCCCGCACCTGCGGCGTGCGCGTCTCGATGCTGCGGAAGGCGGCCACGACGAAGTGCTGCATCGGCCCGTCGCCGGTCGCGAACCAGGCATCGTTCGACAGCGTGACGAGGATCTGTGCCCCGCCCCGGACGGCGCGCCGCGCCAGCGCGGGGTCGACGGCGTCGTAGCAGACGAGCGGTGCGACGCGGACGCCGCCGAGCCCGTCGACGACGAGCACGCTCGCGCCGCTCCCCGGACGCCAGGAGCCGAGCCACGGCAGCCATGCCCGCACGGCGTCGTCGTCGAGCAGCGCCGGAACCTGCTCGGTGAACGGGAAGAGGCGCGCCTTCCGGTGGGCGTCGAAGCCGGTGCGTCCCGCGCCGTCGCGCTCGAGCAGGATCGCCGCGTTGTACTCGCGCTCGTCGTCGACGTCGTAGGCGCCGAACACGAGCGGAAAGCCACGCTCGGCGACGAAGCCGGCGATCTCTCGGTCGAGCTCCGCGCCGTCGGCGGTCTTGGGCGCCCCGAACGTCGTCGGATAGACGGTCTCCGGCCACACGACGAGCTCCGCGCCGGCTCGCAGCGCCTCGTCGCTGAGAGCGAAGTGCGCGTCGAGCACTTCACGCACGGCGCCGTACGTACCACGCTTGGCGGCGAGCGAGCGGTAGTCGCCGAGGTTCGCCTGGATCGCCGCCACGGAGATCGGCCGGGCGCCGTCCTCGGGTGCCAGCTGGGCGATGCGGACGGCACCGTAGAGCGCGAGCACTCCGACGAGACACGCGGCGACCGCGAGCGGGGCCGCGATGCGTGACCACGAGCGTGGCGAGCGTCGCAGCGCGACGAGGGAAGCGAGCGCACACTCGTTGGCGAGCACGAGAACGAGGGTGAGCCCGAGCGGCCCGATCGCGTCGGCCGCCTGGCGGAGCAGCGGCGAAGCCCAGAAGCCGAAGCCGATCGTGTCGCCGAGGAGCTTCGGGTACGCCCACTCTGCGGCAACGTAGGCACTCGCGCCGCACAGCGCGGCGAGCGCGCGGCCGGCGGACGCCCGCTCGCCGGCGAAGCGGCGGGCGAGCGCGCAGGCGAGGAACTGCGGCTGCACGAGCGGCGCTGCGAGTGCCGTGATCGCGCAGGACAGCCAGAGCGGCGCACCGGTGTAGCCCGCGATCGCGACCGCGAACCACCCGAACACCGCCAGCACGAACGCGACGCTCATCGCCCAGCCGCCGAGCACCGTGGCGCGCCACGACGGGGCGCGGTCGAGAACCGCAAGCCAGGGGACGAGCGCGACCCAGCCGAGGGCGAACCCCGTGGCGTCGACGTGCGACCAGCGTGCGATCGCCAGCGCCGCGACGATGATCGCGACGGCGCCTGCTCCGAGCGCGCGCGGGCCGATGCCCGGCGTCGGCCCGGCGGCGGGCGTCACCGCGGCGCGGGCGCTTCGCGCCGGCCGCCGGGCGGCTCGAGCAGATCGATCTCCGGCTCCGGCGCATCGAGCAGCTGGATCGCGAGACCCGCCGGGGCGAGATCCGGCGCTACCAGTCGGTCCGCCGGCAGCGGTACGACGTTGCCGCTCGCGTCCACCAGCTCGAAGTCCGGGTGGAACATCAGCACGGCGGGAACCTGCCGGCCGTCGTCGGTGGTCTGGTAGTGGCGGACGTAGCCGGGGGGCAGCTCGAAGTCGTCGGGAACGACGACGCCGCGCTTGAGAGGCTTCGTCCCCGGCGGTGGGAAGGCGGAGATGCCGGCCCGGTCACCGGGCTGGCCGACGTCGATGGTGCCGCGCGCCTCGGCGCGCTGCAGCGCGCGCAGCAGGGCCTCCTCGGACATGCGCCGTGGCTCGAGGCGGGGCCTGGTGGTGACGACGGTCGCGCCTCCCTGCGGCAGGCCGCGCTCGTCGTTCGCAACGGTACGTGCCGGCGTGCCCGCCGCGGCTCGCGACACCCGCTCGAGTGGATCGGCCGCCGGCGCGGGGCCGCCTTCCAGGATCAGGCCCGCCGCCAGCGCCAGGAGAGTCACTGCCAGTACGAGCAGCGCGAGGCTGCGAGCGCTGCCGTCGTCGGACGTCACGCGCATGCCGTCGACTCCGATGATCACCTTGTCGTGCCGTGTCGCTTCCTCCATTCCCCACCCCCCCGAGAGCGACGATAAGGGCAACGGGTGGTGCGGCGCAAGAGTTGCCGGGCGGGCGTCGTGCGGACGGTACCGTCGCCGGGCGGGCGTCGTGCGGACGGTACCGTCGCCGGGCGGGCGTCGTGCGGACGGTACCGTCGCCGGGCGGGCGTCGTGCGGACGGTACCGTCGCCGGGCGGGCGTCGTGCGGACGGTACCGTCGCCGGGCGGGCCCGCTCAGCGCGCGACGATCTCGGCGTGGTAGTCGTGGATCGACGGGCTGCGCGGCAGCGAGGCCTCGAAGCTCGACGAAGTGTTCGGCGGGATCACGTCGTTGAGCGCAGGCACGACGACGCGGCTCAGCACGCGGCCGAGTCCGTCGCGCGCCTCGACCCGGACCTGCAGGCGCACGGCGTCCTGCTTGCTTTGATTGACGATGATCCCGGTGAGACGGACCAGCGACGGGTCCGCAGCCGGCTCCTCCCGCAGGTTGGTGATGACCAGGCCCGCAATCCCCACCGGTGGCGGGGTCGGGGCCGGCGTCGGCTGCAGGTCGATGGGCGGCAGCTTCGCCATCTGCTCGTCGCCGATGTCCTGGTAGGCGACGCAGCCGCCGAGCGACAGGGTGCCGGCGAGCGCGGCCGCGAGGACGGGTCGGTGGGTACGCCGCGGGCTTCGCATGCGCCCCGGGATCCCGGTGCTCATGCAGTTGTCCTATCCGCTCCCGGTGCCGCGTGCACCCGGTCGCGGTGGACGATCTGCCCGGCCCCGCCTGCTCGCGCACGTCGCGGCCCCCGTGTCCAGGGACGCGATCGACCTCTCGTGGGGCCAGCGCGCAAGCCGGCACGGGCTCGGCTCACCGGCGCGAAGTTGGTATCGTCCGGAGCAGGAGGGACGTGCATGACCCGCTTCGCCACGAATTCGATCCGCCTCGCCGTGCTGTGTCTGGTGGCCCTGCCAGGCGGCGCGGCGGCGCAGGATTGCTCCCTCGACGGCCGGCAGTACCCCGAGAACGCGACGGTGTGCTCGAACGGTCTCGCGCTGTTCTGCGGCAACGGCACCTGGCAGAGCAGCGATGGCGCGCGCTGCAACACCCCGAGCGGTACCTACGTCGATTCGCGCCGACCGATCGAGGAGAAGAACACGGAGCCGATTCCCGAGTTCTACAAGGAGAAGTACCCGACCCTGGACCTGCGGTGACGCGCGCCGTCGCGGGCCTCGCCACCCGCTGCGCGCATCGCTAGAACTCCGCTACCAACCAGCGGAGGACGCAGCATGGAACAGGCCTACATCGTCGGCGCAGTGCGCACGGCCGCGGGACGCCGCGGCGGCAAGCTCTCGGGGTGGCACCCGATCGACCTCGGCGCGGCCGTGCTCGACGAGATCGTCGCGCGCACGAAGATCGACCCCGCCCTGGTCGAGGACGTGATCTTCGGTTGCGTCAACCAGGTGGGCTCGCAGGGCACCAACATCGCGCGCAACGCGGTGCTGGCGTCGACGCTGCCCGAGACGGTGCCGGCGACCACGGTCGACCGGCAGTGCGGCTCGTCGCAGCAGGCGGTGCACTTTGCCGCGCAGGCGGTGATGGCGGGCGTGCACGACGTGGTGATCGCGGGCGGCGTCGAGGTCATGAGCCTCGTGCCGATCGGGGCCAACGCGATCGCCGGGCACAAGCAGGGCTACGGCGCGCCCTACGGGAAGGGCATGAAGAAGCGCTATCCCGGCGCGAAGTTCAGCCAGTTCCAGGGCGCCGAGATGCTCGCGCAGCAGCGCAACCTCGACCGCGAGCAGCTCGACGCGTTCGGCCTGTCGAGCCACCAGAAGGCCGCGGCGGCGACGCGCGAGGGCCGCTTCGCGCGCGAGATCGTGCCGATCGAGAGCACGCGCGAGGATGGCACCGTCGAGCAGGTCACCGCCGACGAGGGCATCCGCCGCGACGCGAGCATGGACGCGATGCGCACGCTGAAGCCGCTGAGCGAGATCGGGCTTCTGACCGCCGGCACGTCGAGCCAGATCTCCGACGGCGCCGCGGCGGTCCTGATCGCCAACGAGCGCGGTCTCAAGGCGCTGGGCGCGACGCCGCGTGCGCGCATCCACGCCATGACGCTCGCCGCGAGCGATCCGATCGTCATGCTCGCGGCACCGATTCCGGCGACGCACAAGCTGCTCACGAGATCCGGCGTGCGGGTTTCCGACGTCGATCTCTACGAGGTCAACGAGGCGTTCGCGTCGGTACCGCTCGCGTGGCTCGACGAGTTCCGCGACGCCGATCCTGCCAGGCTCAACGTGAACGGTGGCGCGATCGCGCTCGGCCATCCGCTCGGCTGCACGGGAGCCAAGCTCATGACCACCCTGCTGCACGAGCTCGAGCGTCGCGGCGGTCGCTACGGTCTGCAGACCATGTGCGAAGGCGGCGGTCTCGCGAACGCCACGTTGATCGAGCGCCTGTCGTGAGTCGCGTCGCGATCGTCACCGGCGCGTCGTCGGGCATCGGACGCGCGCTCGCCTTCGAGCTCGCCCGGCGCGGCTGGTGGCTCGGCCTCTGCGCGCGGCGGGGCGACGAGCTCGAGCGCATCCGCCGCGAGATCGAGTCCGCCACGGCCGGCGCGCGCGTCGAGACGAGCGCGCTCGACGTGACCGACACCGCCCGCGTGCGCGAGGCGATCCCCGAGCTCGCGTCGCGCCTCGGCAAGGTGGACCTGCTGGTCGCGAACGCCGGCGTCGGCGGCGAACGCTTCGCCGGCGACGACCGCTTCGCCGTGGACGAAGGGATCATCCGCACCAACCTGCTCGGCGCGATGGCGACCGTGGACGCGGGCGTTCGCCTGTTCCGCGCGTCGGGCGGCGGGCAGATCGTCGGCGTCACGTCGGTGGCCGGGTTCCGCGGGCTGCCCGGACACGGCGCCTACAGCGCGTCCAAGGCGGCGCTCGCCGTCTACCTCGAGGCGGTGCGGGCCGAGGTCGAGCCCGGGGGCATCACGGTGACCACGCTCGCCCCGGGCTACATCGACACGCCGATCAACAACCACATGAAGTCGCGGCCATTCCTCGTCTCGGCCGAGCAGGGAGCGGCGCGCGCCGCGGATCTGATCGAGCGCGGCGTCCGCACGGCGACCGTGCCCGTGTTCCCGTGGAACGCGATCGGCGTGCTGATGCGGAGCCTGCCCGACTTCGTCTGGTACCGGGTCATGCGGACGCAGGTGGCGCCCCGGCCGCGCGAGTGATGCGCCTGGCGCGCGTCGCGCGGAGAACGGTGCCGGTTCCGTCTCTCGTGGCCGACGGAGCCGGCGCGGACGTCAGATGAAACGCCGTGCCGGTGCCATCCGTCGCGGCCGGCGAAGCCGGCACCGACGTCAGTCGCCGGGGGCGCGCCGCAGGGCGTACAGGGCGCCCGAGCGTCCGAGCCAGCGTTCGTAGGGCACCGCTTCGGCGACGTCCCAGCCGGGTAGCGGGCGGTTCGCGATCTGCCACGGCAGGAGTCCGCCCGGTGACGTGATCCAGGAGAAGATGCGGCCGCCGCTCGCATCGCGCGGCGCCTGGTCGGGGCGTGCGAAGTGCAGCCAGCCATCGACGACGTACCCGGCGTCGATCTCCGTGTCGGGCACGCCGCGCGCGCGCACCAGGTCGACCGCCCGCCAGAGCGCGGCGTCGTAGGCGAGGTGGTCGCGGGTTCCGACGACGCTCACCAGTGCCAGCGCGCCGAGCCCTGCGGCCATCGTGCCCGTGCGCAGCGACTGCGCGCCAAGGAGCACCAGCGGGATGACGAGTGGCAGGACGGCCAGCAGGTAGCGGTCGTAGAAGAGCCACAGGACTGCTGCCAGGCCGAGATGCCCGACGAGCGACCAGAGGAGGAACGCCTCGCTCGCGCGCGGCCGCCGCCACGCGATGGCGAGGGCGAGGGCGCTCGAGGCGAAGGCGACGAGCGTCGCGAGAGACGCGAGCGCCGGAGGGGCGAGCGGTGCGGGTGCGCCGGCGACGAGGCTCTCGCTCGCGCCGAGCTCTCCCCATGTCCACACGAAGCCCGGCGCGAGCGCCGGGGGCCACGCCACCCCGGCCGCCTGCGCCCCGGCTGCGAGCACGACCAGGCCCGCCAGCGCGGCTGACGCGCAGCGGACGTGCCGACGCTCGGTCGCCGCGGCGACGAGCGGCAGGAGCGCCACACCGAGCGTCCCCGCCGCGCAGAGAAGGGTCTGCGTCCCGAACTCCGGCAGGCGCGGCAACGACTCGACGAGAAAGCGCCGCCGGAACACCGGCGAAGCGGTGACCCAGGTGAGGTCCGCAACGTGCACGGCGCGCCCTTCGTTCCACCACAGGAGCAGGGCTGCGAACGCGAGCGGTGCCGCGGCAAGAGTGAGGCGTCGCGGCCGGCGCCCCCAGGCTCCGCCGTGCGTCGCGAGCGCCAGCACCGCCGCGACCGGCAGTACGATGCCGACGACGCGCACCGCCGTGGCCGCGGCACAGAACAGCGCGAAGGCCGCAAGGCGCCGCTCGTCGCGCCGGGAGATGGCGCTGACGAGCGCGAGCGTCGCCCAGATCGCGAGCGTCACGAACGGCACGTCGGTCATGAACGTCGCCGAGAGGACGAAGAACACCGGGTTGAGGCCGAGCAGTGCGGTACCGAGCGCGGCGCCCCGTCGCTCGATCCCGAGCGCGCGCAGCAGCAGATGGAAGCCGCACAGCCCGAGCAGCGCTGCCACCCAGGTCGACATGCGCAGCGCCGTGAACGAGAAGCCTGCCGGTACGCAGAAGAGCGCGCCCCACAGGACGTGAGCGACGTTCGGGTGCGACGACCACTCGAGCGTCGCGAGGCCGTGTCCCTCGAGGAGGCGCCGAACGGACCAGGCGTAGACCCAGTCGTCGACGAACGGGGTATCCTGGAAGGGGCGCAGCGCGAGCGCGACGACCGCGCCGCACGCGACGATCGCGGCGCAGTCGACGAGGCCGGAGCGGTCGTGCGGGGTTGCGATGCGGTCCCGCGCGGTGCGCGCGGAGTGTTCGTCGGGCATCGGCACCCGCTCCGGTTGCGGGGCCGGCCCGGCGCGCGGCGCTGCATTCGCCGGACGGGGTGCCGCGTCGCGGCTCAGAGGCACTTGCGCATGCGGCGGTGCGGGATCCCTGCCTCGTCGAAGGCGTCCTCCGTCGCCGTGTAGCCGAGCCGCTCGTAGAACGGCACCACGGCCTGCTGGGCGTGCACGAGCACCGACCGGTGCCCCTGTGCACGCGCGCTGGCCTCGACGGCGTTCATCAGTGCGAGTCCGACGCCGCGGCCGCGGAAGTCGTCGAGCACGGCGACCCGCTCGGCCTTCGCGGTGCCGTCGGCGATGCGGAGCCGAGCGGTGCCGATCGGGACGCCGTTGGCCCAGGCGAGGAACTGGGTTGCGCCGTCATCGAGTCCGTCGGCGTCGAGGGCCGGGTCGACGCCCTGCTCGTCCACGAAGACCGCACGTCGCAAGGCGAGGCAGATGGAGAGATTCTCGAGCCCGACCGCGTCGGCGGACACGTTGTGCGCGACCGGCATGGCGGCTCAGATCCTCGCCACGTGGCGAGCGCGCGGGGACTTCGGGGCCTCGTTCGGGAGCATGCCGCCAGTCTGCCCGGGAAGTGCCGCGATGTCACCCGTGGACGAGGGTGGCGGTTCCATGCTTACGAGCGGGGAGAAGACCGCGGACGGGCCGTGGGCGGCGTGCCGGAAAGCACGCGGGGCGGCGTGGCGCCGGCACCACGAGAAGGAGCGTCGAGGATGAGCAATCGGTTCGTGCGCGCTGGGCTGGCCCCGCTGCGGGGTGGCCGGCGGTCGCTCGCGATGGTCGCGACGGTCGCGATGGTCGCGGTTTGTGCGGTCGGGTCGGCCGGCGGCGTAGCCGCGGCGGAGGAGCAACCCGCGACGACGACCGCGATCAAGCCGCCCGCGGAACTGCGCGTCGGCATCTCGCCCAACTATCCGCCGATCGCGTTCGAGGAGGACGGCCGGATCGTCGGTGTCGAGGCGGACCTCGCCGAGAAGCTGGGCAAGGAGCTGCCGACGAAGGTCACGCTCGTGAAGACCGACTGGGACGAGCTCTGGCCGTCGCTGCGCGAGGGCAAGATCGACGTCGTGATGTCGGGCGTGTCGATCACCGAGCGTCGCGGCGAGAAGGTGCGCTTCACCGACCCGTACCTGCGCGTCGGGCAGATGGTGCTGGTCCGCAAGAAGGACATGTCGGAGCTGAACGACCCGGCCGCGATGAACAGCGCGAAGCGCAAGATCGGCGTCGAGAAGAACACCACCGGCGAGGCCTACGCGCGCCGCCACCTCGACACGGCGACGATCGTCTCGTTCGATTCGGTGGACGCAGGTGTCGCGGCGGTGCGCTCGGGCGCGGTGGACGCGTTCCTCCACGATGCGCCGACGGTGTGGCGCGTGGTCGGGCGTCCGCCGAAGGAGGACCCGGAGCTGATCGGCATCTACAAGCCGCTCACCGACGAGTACCTGGCGTGGGCGGTGCGCAAGGACGAGGCGATGACGCTGGGTGTGCTGCTCGACGCGAAGATCGACGAGTGGACGAAGAACGGCGAGCTGCAAGCGGTCATCGACCGGTGGATTCCGGTGACGAAGGTCAGCAAGTAGCGTTGCACGCTGAGGGGGGGACGTGATCGACCGCGTCGTGCTCGTCAAGCTGAAGAAGGAACACGCAACCCCCGACGGGCGGGCCGAGGTCGCGCGCGAGGCGCTGCGCGTGCTGCGGCCGCTGCCGGGCGTGGTGTCCGTCGTCGCGGGGCGGCCCGCCGACGCCGCGGCCGAGGCGTCGTGGGACGTGAGCATCACGATCCGGTTCCGGAGCCTCGACGACTTCGGGCTCTATCGTGCGCACCCGGACCATCGGCGATTCGTCGACGAGTACCTCGCGCCGCGCTCGGAGGTCCGCAAGGCGTGGAGCTTCGAGGTGGTGGACCAGGGACGCGCGGGGCAGGGGGCACGCGAGGGGGCGTGACGGCGGCTGCGACCGTCGAGCGCGAGGACTTCGAGCGCCGTGACACGCCGCGCGGCGGCGCGTGACGGCGGCAGGATCGAGCGGTGCCGGACGCCGCCGCTCGCGCGCGCTCAGGCGCGCGGCTTGCCCAGCAGGGTGATCAGCTCGCGATCGCTGCGCCGGATGCCGTCGCCCACGCCCTTTTTTGACCACAGCCGTCGCGCTCCGGCGCAGGTCGGGCACTCGGCTGGCGGGACGGTGTCGCGCGACACCCGCCCGCCGCGCGCCGACGCGCGGCAGTCCGGGCAATCGATCTCCCGAAAGCCGTTCTCGCCAGCCAGCACGATCGCGAGCTTGCGGGTCAGCAGGGCGGCGAGTCCTCCGAGCTCATCGTGCTCGGCGCGGGTCATCGGGGGGCTTCCTCGTGAGCGAGGGTGAAGAAGGGGTGGCCGCGTCACGACGCGGCCACCCCGGTTTCTCGGGCCGGGCGTGGATCAGTAGCGGCCGCGGCCACCGCCGCCGAATCCGCCGCCGCCGCCGCCGCC
>VGTK01000122.1 GCA_016874715.1 Deltaproteobacteria bacterium
CCGCCGTCCTCGGCCTGCGCTTGCGCGCGGCGTTCCTCGCGCGCCGTCGCGCGCGCCCCGCGCCCCCTCGCTGCTCGACTCGCATGCCGCCTCTCCCGTTTCGCCTAGCGCGCGTGCGCCCGGAGCGCCATCGAAGTACGGGGCGCGGTCGCGAGCGGGCGCGCGGCGGTTGCGCGGCCCGAAGCCGGCGGGGTAGTCGCAGAACCGCGATGGCGATCTACCTGCACGAGATCTCGGCGATCGACGGCGGCGGCAAGGAGGGCTACCTCGAGGCGCTGCGCACGGGCTGGGTGCCGTACGCCGAGCGCACGCGCGGCATGCGGCTCGTGTGGGTCGGCAGCACCATCGGCAGCACCGCGACGTGGCCCGAGACCATGGCGCTGTGGGAGCTGCGCGACTGGGACCACTTCGCCGACGTCTGCGACCGCATGTACACCGATCACGCCGACGAGCCCGAGATGACCGCGTGGTGGCGCGCGTCGTTCCGCTTCCGGAAGGGCGCGCGCAGCCAGGTGCTGGTCGGCGCGCCGTGGTCACCGACGCTGGATGCGCTGCTCGCGAGCGGCGTGTCGGGCACGTCGTACGGCTTCACGCGCTACCGCGTCGTGCCGGGCAAGGTCGACGCGTTTCTCGACGCGCTCCGCGTCCGCGCGGAGCTCGACGCCGCGCGCGGACGCCGCCTCGTCGGTGCGTACGAGGTCGCGTTCACCAACGACGCCGCGTACGCGATCTGGGTGCACGACGACCTGGTCACCGCGGGCGAGTACCAGCGACTGCTGCCCGGCGAGGCGGAGATCGCCGCGTGGCAGCGCTCGGTGCGCGACCTCCTCGAGCGCAGCACCGAATGGTGGGGCTTCGCCACCCCGCACTGCCCGCTGTGGCCCAAGGGCTACGGGACCGACGCGAAGATCTGGTAGGGGTGCCGCGCGTGGCGATCTACCTGCACGAGCTGGTGAACGTCGTCCCGACGCGCGCCGACGACTACCTCGATGGAATCGGCGAGCACCACGGGACGCAGCGCCAGCAGCGCTCCGAGGCCGCCAACTCGATGCTCGGCTTGTGGACGGTGCTGGAGGCGAGCGGAACGTGGCCGCTCGGGGTCAACCTCTGGCAGAACGGAACCTGGCAGCGCCAGGCGCAGGCCCTGCAGAGCCAGTTCGAGCCGCGCGCGCAGAACCCCGAGCTGAAGAAGTGGTGGCTCGCGAACCTCGGCCTGCGCAGCGGAGGCTTCGACCGCATCCTCGAGTCGACGCCGTACAGCCTCGACGTCGCGGGGCTCCGCGCCAGCGGCGTGGGCGGCGAGCTCTTCCTGCACCAGATCGTGCGCACACGAGCGGGCGACGTCGGCGACTTCCTCGACGCCTTCGGCGCCGACGGCGTCGCGGCGGTCGAGGGCGAGGGCGCGCAGCTCGTCGGCGCGTACCGCGTCTGCAACCACGACCACGAGGCGATCGTGATCCTCGCCTTCCGCACGCCGCGCGACTTCGCGCGCTTCTCGGGCGCGTGGCACGGCGGCAGCGCCGGCAGCGCGCTGCGCCGCTGGCGGACGCGCGAGGACGCGTGGGTGCGTGGCAAGGACACGCTGCTCATGAAGCCGCGCTGGTTCCTGTCGAGCCCCTGGCATCCTTGAGCGACGTGGCGCCCTCGTTCTCGCGCGTCCGCGGGGCGCTGCTGCTCGCCGCCGTGCTGCTGGCGGCCGGCCTCGCGTTCTGGGCCGGCGGCTGGCGCGTGCGCGCGTTCGTCTCGGGGACGAGCGACCTTTCGTCGTACTTCGTGCCGAAGTACCAGTACGCGGCCGACCGCATCGCCGCCGGCGAGCTGCCGCAGTGGAACCCGTACGAGTTCGGCGGCATCCCGTTCCTCGCGACGATCCAGCCGGGCGTGTTCTACCCGCCGCTGCGCGTCGCGTACGCGTTGCTGTCGGGCGAGGCCGCGTACCGCGCGCTGTTCGTCGCGCACCTGCTGGTCGCAGCACTCGGTGCGCTGCTGCTGGCGCGCGACCTGCGTCTCGCGCTCGGACCGGCGCTGGTCGCGGCCGCGTGGGTCACGCAGCCGACGTGGCTGGTCCGCCTCTACGACCATCCGGTCTATCTCACGGCGACGACGTGGATCCCGTGGCTGCTGCTCGCGAGCCGCTGGCTCGTGCGGGAGCCGAGCGCGCGCGCCGCGGCGACCGTCGGGCTGCTGGCCGCGCTGGTCGCCGTCAGCGGCTATCCACCGCTCGTGCTCGCGATCGCGTACCTGATGGCGCTCGGGCTGCCGTTCTGGCTCCTCGAGGAGCGCGCGCGGGTCGACGCCAAGCGCTTCGGACGGATCGCGACGGCGCTTGCCGTCGCCGGCGCGATCGCGCCGCTGATCGCCGCGGTGCAGCTGCTGCCGATGCTCGAGCTCGCGCAGCTCACCAACCGCGCCGCGGAGGCGGTCGAGGCGCACCAGCGCCTCGCCGCGATCGCGCAGATGCCGTCGGACATGCTTTTCCGGATCGGCGTGCCGCAGATGACGTGGGGCGCAGCACTCGTCGAGCTGTGGCGCCTGTTCGGCCCGTTCCTGCTGGTCGCGGGACTGCTCGCGCCGCTGCTCGAGCCGCGGCGTCCGGCGGTCTGGTTCGCGCTCCTGGCGACCGTGCTCGCCGCGGGTCTGCCGTTCGCGGCGTACGGGCGCCTGCCGCTCTACTCGTTCGTCCGCTTCGCGCTCGAGTGGGCGTTCGTCGCACCGTTCGTGATCCACCTGCTGGCAGCCCTGGGCCTCGACGCGCTCCTTTCCCGGCTGCCGCGCGGCCGTGCGGCGCTCGCCACGCCGGCGGCGCTTCTCGTGCTGGCACTCGCGACGTGGAGCAACTGGCGGCTCCTCGACCCGCGATGGCTGCGGCTCGACCTCGGAACGCCGCCGCCCGTCCCCGCGGAGCAGGAGCTGTGCGACGTGCACGACGCCCGCTTCCGCTCCTTCTGGTCGCACGGCCAGCTGCGCGGCAGCCTGATGAACGACCGCGTGCGCTCGCCCACCGGCTACGAGCAATCGCTGCTGCCGGCGCGCAGCGCCGATCTCGTCCGTCGGCTCGGCATCGGCAACGGCGTCACGCTGCCGCTGTGGGCGAAGTCGTCGGCCGAGAACGTCGGCGCGCTGTCGCGCCTCTCGGTGCGCTGCCTGCTCACGCCCTGGGCGCCCATCCTAGAGACGGCCGGCTTCTTGGCGAAGCCCGAGGGCGACCCGCGGCGCGCGCGCGTTTACGTGAACGAGCACGCGCGCCCGCGCGCTCGCCTCGAGCACGCGGTGCGCTTCGCTGCGTCGCCGGACGAGGCGCTCGCGGCGCTGAACGCGGCCCCGCTCGACGGCGTCATTCTCGAGCAGGCGCCGCCCGCCGACGACGCGGCCGCGGCACCCTGCGCGGCGGCGACGGACGACCGCGTCACGATCGTCCGCGACGACCCCGAAAACGTCGTGCTGCGCGCGCACAGCGCCTGCGCGTCGTACCTCGCACTCGCCGACACCCTCGTTCCCGGCTGGACCGCGACCGTGGACGGCGAGGCGGCGCCGATCCTCGCAGCCGATTTCGCGTTGCGCGCGGTCCGGCTGCCGCCCGGCGAGCACGAGGTGGCGTTCCGGTACGCGGCCCCGGGGCTGCGCGCCGGCGCGGTCGCCTCGCTGCTCGGGCTGCTCGCGGCGGCGCTCCTGCTCCGGCGCCGCTGAGCGGCGCCGTGCCGACGAACGTCGCGTCTGGCGCGGCGCGCGAGGCCGTCGTAGAAGCGGCGCATGAATCCCGAACAGATCGTGCGCAGGTTCTGCGAGGCGGCGGCGCGACGCGACGTGAAGGAGCTCGGCGCCTACTTCACCGACGACGCCGTATATCACAATATTCCCGTGGCACCGGTGATCGGCCGCGAGGCGATCGAGGCGACGCTCGCGCAGTTCCTCACCCCGGCGACGAGCTGCGAGTTCGAGATGCTGGCGGTCGCGGCCGCGGGCAACGTCGTGCTGACCGAGCGCATCGACCGCTTCACCATCGGCGGCAAGTCGATCGCGCTGCCGGTGATGGGCACCTTCGAGGTCGCGCCCGACGGGAAGATCAAGGCGTGGCGCGACTACTTCGACATGCAGCAGTTCACGAGCCAGATGGGCTGACGGGCGGGACGCTCCGCCGACAGCCGATCAGCGGGCGCAGTCGGTGACGACGCCCGGCAGCACGTCCGCGCACGCGAGCGCCGTGAAGATCGCGTCCGCCGCGATGGCGTGCCCACGCGCGGTCGGGTGCCAAAGATCCAGAAAGAGCGGCGCAGCCGACTCGGCAGCCGCGCGGCGAAACGCGGGCAGCAGGTCGATCACGAGGATGTCTTCGCGCACGCCGAGAGCCGCGAGCGCGTCCTGCAGCGGCGCGGGAGCGTCCCGCGCGACCTGCGTCGACCACGGAAAGACGACCACTGCGAGCTGGCCGTGCCGCTCCCGCGTGTCGCGGGCCATGCGCCGGTAGAGGTGCGCGAGCCAGGCGATCTCCGCGTCCGACGGCGTTTCGTGCGGTGCGAGCGCAGCCACCAGTTCGTCGTGCGCCGCGTGCGCTGCGATCGCGTCGGCGATCCGCGAGCACACGCGCGACGCGCTGCAGACCCGCCGTGCGAGCCCGTCGGACGCGACCGCCGGTCGCCGCGCGCGCGCAGCCGGGTCGGGAAGTGCCGCGTCGGGGATCGCGCCCAGCGTTAGCATCGTGGACGTATCGAAGTGCAGCGTCGGGTCGTTCAGGTCGTTGATGCAAAACTGGACCAGCACGAGGTCCGGCGTGTAACCGAGGCCGACGCCGCGCAGCAGTTCGGCTTCGGTGTACGGGTTGTAGCCACTCACTCCGAGGTTCAACACCTCGAAGGTTGGCTCATCGAGCCGCACGAGGCGCTGACCGAGCCGTGCCGCGAAGGTCGCTTCGAGGGCCACACCGTAGCCGAAGGTCAGCGAGTCGCCGATCACGGCGATGCGAAACGTGCCGTCCGGCCTGGCGAGCGCGCGATCGCGATCGCGAAAGCCGGAGCGATTGACCTCGTAGACGACACCGCTCGTCGGATCCGTGCGGCGTTCACCGGGAACCATCTCGTAGATCCACGGCGCCCGGGCATTCATGCGATGCAGCCCGCGCAGCGTCTGCGAGGGCGAAGACGGTTCGAGAAGGCGGAGGAGGATCTCGATCACGGCCACCGTCGCTGCGGCCGCGATCGCGATGGACAGGGGACGTAGGAGCCTGCCTGGCGACGTGGTCAGGGCACGCTCCGGCGGACCGACGGCTTGAACACGGACGGCGCAAGGTTCGGGATGTGGAAAGGCGACGCGGTGTTGTGCCGCTCGAAGTCCAGGTGGAGCGTGTTCAGTCGCGCGAAGAGGTGGACAGTCGACGCCGCGAGCGCAGGGCCGAGCACGACGCCCGCCATCCGCGACCGTCCGCGGCTCCAGGTCGCGAAGGCCAGACCCGCTCCGACCCCGAGCGGAAACGTCGGGTAGCTGAACAGGTCCCAATCCGAGTATGGTCCCCAGACTGGGTCCATCGCGATCACGAACGCGAGCCGCGCGAGCAGGATCAACAGTAGCAGCATGCCGACCCGGTCCCGGATGGGCAGCGCTGCAACGAGAACCAGCGCCACTCCGTCCAGGAGAACCAGCGAGCTGATCACCTCCCCGGCGTGCCGCATGCTGAACATGTACGAGACAGGAAGCGTCTGTCGCCCGGGGTTCAACCCGTAGACACCGACGTTCGAAAGACGGTGGAGCCAGGCGGGAACCGCAAACACCGTCCCGAACATCGGCATGGTCGCGAGCCCTGCCAGCGTCAGCGCGACGCACAGCGCGAGGCTCACCGCATTGAGATCCCGTCGCTGCCAAGTCGAGAATAGCAGGACGAGAACCGACGGACCGAGCAGGATCAGGCCGATGTAGAAGCAGGGCCGGGCCACCGCCACGACCAGCGGCCAGAAGACCGACCCATCGCCATCGAGATACCGGATTGCGGTCCACAGATAGAGCGCGACCAGCAGTTGCACGAGCGGGTAGATGTCGACGTACCCGAAGGCCAGCTGCAGCGTACCGAGACCGGTCCACACCAGGACGACGATCGCCACCACTTCGCGGAGCGATCGACCGAGACGGAGGGCGATTCCCGCGGTCAGAAGGACGGACATCGTCGAGAAGAGAGCGTTCACGGCGCGAAGAAAGAGATCGGGATCCAAGCGCCCGTCGAAGGGCGCAAACAGAACTTGCAGGAGAGGGACCGCCAGAAGCCAGCGCGGGTTTCCCCGGCCATGCACCTGAAGCTGGAACGGAAGGTAGGCGGCGTCGGGACAGACGTCGGGCGCGGGCCACCGAAATCCGACCAGGAGCAGAATCAGCCAGAGCAGCAGACCCCAGATCATGATCGCAGACACGGACGGTCGGCGCGGCACCCGGTCGCCAATCTCTGCGCGCCAGCAGAGGAGAACGACGGCGAACACGAGCGCACCGGCGACGAGTGCGGGCAGGACCGTGCCCCATGCGGCGCGGAGCCCAGCGAAGCTCCAGGACAGCGTGAGCTCCGGCTCCACCAGATGGAGAACGACGAGGGACGAGATCGCAGACAGAAACCACGCAAGCACCCAGGCGGATCGCGGGCCGGTCCTGTCGCCCATGCGGTGTGGAGCGGAGCGAGGCGGACGCAGGACCGCACGATCGGTCGCACCGCCAAGGTCGTCCGCCGGGAGCATGGCTCGCCAGTGTGCACGAGATCGGTCGCACGCGCGACCGGCGAGCGACACGTGCCGGGATGGGCTCCACGAGCCACGCGTTGTCCCGGTCGAACCCCGTTCGCTAAGGTCGCCGCGGTGCTGCCGACCTTCACGCCGACGGTGTCCGCGCTCGCGTACTCGATCGTCCGTACGCGCTGCGGCGACGCGTCGCCGCTCGCGGACGACCGCCACAACCGCGTCACCCGCTACGTCCTCGCGCAGCACGCCGGCATGCCGGACTACCTCCGCCTGCCGTTCGCGGCGCTGACCGTCGTGTTCGGGCTGAGCGCGC
Source organism: Deltaproteobacteria bacterium (assembly GCA_016874715.1). Lineage (GTDB taxonomy): Bacteria > Desulfobacterota > Binatia > UBA12015 > UBA12015 > VGTK01. The sequence continues at coordinate 7,021 of VGTK01000122.1, forward strand.
TGGCGCTCACAGGGCGGACGTTCCGCGCCTTGCCGCACGAGCGCCGCTGGCGTGTCGTCGAGACGTGGCGCCGGCTGCCGGTTTCGTTCGCACGCGACCTGCTACGCTTCTACGAAGGCGTGGTGGTCTTCGCCTGGTTCACGGTCGAGCATGGCGGCGACCTCGACTGACGTCGTCGTCGAGCCGCCCGGCGACGTGCGCTGCGACGTCGCGGTGATCGGCTCGGGGCCCGGCGGTGCGGTCACCGCGTGCACGCTCGCCGAGGCGGGACGCGACGTGGTGCTGCTCGAGGAGGGCCCGCTGCTCGCGCTCGAGGCGACGCCCGCGTTCTCGGCGCAGGAGATGCGCGCGAAGTACCGCAACGGCGGCATCACCGTCGCGCTCGGCTCGCCCGGCGTCAACTACGCGGAGGGGCGCTGCGTCGGCGGCGGCAGCGAGGTGAACAGCGGCCTCTACCACCGCACGCCGCACGACGTCCTCGACCGCTGGCGGCTCCGGTTCGGGCTCGAGCACGCGAGCCCCGACGAGATGGCGCCGCACTTCGCCGCCTGCGAGGAGGACGTTTCGGTGTCGAAGCTGCCGGGGCCCGCGCCGGCCGCGTCGCTCCGGCTGCACGAGGGCGCCGGGCGGCTCGGCTGGAGCTCGATCGAGGTGCCGCGCTGGTACCGCTACGCGCCGGACGGCAGCAGTGACGGCGTCAAGCAGTCGATGACGCGGACCTACGTGCCGCGCGCGACCGGCGCGGGCTGCCGTCTGCTGCCGGACACGCGCGTCGCGCGCCTCGGCCACGACGCCGGGCGCTGGACGCTGCGCTGCGAGCCGGCGCGGCCGGGGGCACGCGCCAGCTCGTTCACGGTGCGGGCGCGCACCGTGTTCGTCGCGGCGGGTGCGTTCCAGACGCCCGCCCTGCTGCTGCGCAGCGGCATCAAACACAACGTCGGACGCTCGCTGCACCTGCACCCGACCGTCAAGGTCGTGGCGCGCTTCGACGACGTCGTGAACGCCCCCGGCATGGGCGTCCCGGTGCACCAGGTGAAGGAGTTCGCGCCGCACCTGAGCTTCGGCTGCTCGATCAGCCAGCCACCGCATCTCGCGCTCGCCATGACCGACCATCCCGAGCGCATCTCCGACGTGCACGAGGACTGGCCGCACCTGGCGGTCTACTACGCGATGTCCGACGGTGGCGTCGGACGCGTCCGCACCGTGCCCGGCTTCCGCGACCCGCTGGTGTCGTTCGCGCTCGACGACTCCGACCTGACGCTGCTCGCCGACGGACTCGCCAAGCTGTGCCGCTGCCTGCTCGCGGCCGGCGCGACGGTGCTCTGGCCGAGCGTGCGCGGCTGCCCGCCGATCCGCTCCGAGGCGGACCTGGCCCTCCTGCCCGCGATCCTGCCGCGCGACCGGACCAGCCTGATGACGATCCACGCGTTCTCGACGTGCCCCATGGGCCAGGACCGGGGCCGGACGGTCGCCGACTCCTTCGGCCGCGTGCACGAGGCCAGCGGGCTGCACATCGCGGACGCGTCGCTGCTGTGCGGCCCGCCCGGCGTGAACCCCCAGGGATCGATCATGGCGTTCGCGCGCCGCAACGCGCTCGCTTTTCTCGATCGCGCGTGACCTGATACGGACTTCGTCTGGGCGCGCGCTTCGGGCGCGGGCCCCTCCCCGCCAACGCATGGATCTCGGCAGCGATCTCCTCCTCGTCACCGGCGCGAGCGGCTGGCTCGGCCGCGCGGTGCTGAACGCCCTCGTGAACGGCCTGCCCGACAGCCCGCAGCTCGGGCTGCCGATTCCGGGGCTGCGCATCCGCGCCCTCGTGCTGCCGGGCGAGGAGCGGTCGCTCGCCGGGATCTCGCGCGACATCGACGTCGTCACCGGCGACCTGCGGAGCCCGCTCGACGGCATCCGCCTGTGCTCGGGCGGACGCGGCGCGACGCTGCTGCACCTCGCCGGGATCATCCACCCGCAGCGCGTGCGCGAGTTCCACGACGTCAACGTGCGCGGCACCGTGAACGCCCTGTCCGCGGCGGTCGAGTGCGGCGTCCGGCGCGCGGTGGTGATGTCCTCGAACTCGCCGCTCGGCTGCAACCCGCACCCCGACCACGTCTTCGACGAGGACTCGCCGTACCACCCGTACATGGGCTACGGGCGCTCGAAGATGGAGATGGAGCGCCGGGTCGCCGAGTTCCAGGCGGGCGGACGCATCGAGACCGTCGTGGTTCGGGCGCCGTGGTTCTACGGGCCGTTCCAGCCGCCACGGCAGACGCTGTTCTTCACCATGATCCGCGACGGCAAGGCGCCGATCGTCGGCGGCGGCGACAACCTGCGCTCGATGGCCTACACCGACAACCTGGCGCAGGGCATCCTGCTCGCAGCCGCAACGCCGCATGCGAAAGGACGCACGTACTGGATCGCCGACCGCCGTCCGTACTCGATGAACGAGATCGTCGACACCGTCGAGCGGTTGCTCGAGACCGAGTTCGGGCGTCCCTGCGCGCACCGGCGGCTGCGGCTGCCGGGGATCGCGAGCGAGGTCGCGCTGCTCGCGGACAAGGCGCTGCAGGCGGTCGGCCTGTACCAGCAGAAGATCCACGTGCTGTCGGAGATGAACAAGACGATCGCGTGCACGGTCGCGCGCGCCGAGCGCGAGCTCGGCTACGCGCCCGCGATCGCGCTCGAGGAAGGCATGCGGCGCAGCCTGCGCTGGATGGACGAGCGCGGGATGCTGCCGGCATGAGACACCTCGTCACCGGGGGCTCCGGCTTCCTCGGCAACCTGATCGCGCAGCGCCTGCTGGCGCGCGGCGAGCAGGTGCGGAACCTCGACGTCTGGCGCGACCCGAAGGCGCCCGCCGACATCGAGTACGTCGAGTGCGACATCCGCGACCGCGACGGCGTCGCGCGCGCGATGCAGGGCGTCGACGTCGTGCACCACAACGTCGCACTGGTGCCGCTCACCAAGTCGGGCGGGAAGTTCTGGGAGGTCAACGTCGACGGCAGCCGCATCGCCGCGGAGGAGGCGGCGAAGGCGGGGGCGAAGGCGTTCATCCACATGAGCTCGAGCGCGCTCTACGGCGTGCCGAGGAAGATCCCGATCGACGCCTCGACGCCGCTCGCCCCGGTCGAGATCTACGGCCGCGCGAAGCTCGCCGGCGAGCAGGCGGTGCAGGAGGTGTGCGCGCGCACCGGCATGCCGCTGATCGTGATCCGCCCGCGCACGCTGCTCGGCGAGGGCCGCCTCGGTATCTTCCAGATCCTCTTCGACTGGATCTCCGCCGGACGGAACGTCTACGTGATCGGCGGCGGCGAGGGCGGCTTCCAGTTCCTGCACGCGCTCGACATGATGGACTTCTACATGCTCGCGCTCGATGCGGGGCGGCCCGGCGTCTACAACGTCGGCGCCGACCGCTACGGCACGCTGCGCGCGGCGCTCGAGAACCTGATCCGCTACGCGGGCACGACGTCGAAGGTGCGCAGCCTGCCCGTGGGATTGACGATCGCGACCCTGCAGACGCTCGACAAGCTCGGACTCTCCCCGCTCGCGCCGTGGCACTACCTGACGTACCACAAGCCGTTCGCGTTCGACGTCGAACCTCTGCTCGCGATGGGCTGGCAGCCGCGCTACTCGAACGACGAGATGATGCGCGAGAGCTACGACTGGTTCCTCGCGCACCGCGACGACGAGGTGCGCGACGACGCGTCCGCGCACCGCAAGCCGGTCCGCGAAGGCCTCCTTTGGCTGGTCAAGAAGCTGTCGTGAGCGCCGCGTGAACGGGCTGCCGCCGCTCCTGCGCCTGCTGCGCCCGCAGCAGTGGACGAAGAACCTCGCCGCCTTCGCCGGCGTGATCTTCGGCGGCCGCATCACCGAGCCGGGCTCGATCCTGCTCGACCTCGCAGTCGCGCTGGTGTTCACCGCGGCGAGCTCCGCGACCTACGTGTTCAACGACCTGCGCGACGTCGAGTACGACCGGCAGCACCCGGTGCGCCGGCTCCGTCCGCTCGCCTCGGGCGAGGTCGACCCGGCGTCGGCGCGCCGGCTCGCGCTCGTCCTCGGCGCCGGCGCCCTGGTCGCCGCGCTGCTGCTCGGCAAGGCGACGTTTCTCTGCCTCGTCCTCTACCTCGGCATCAACGCCGCGTACTCGTCGGGCCTCAAGCACGTGGCGCTGCTCGACGTGTGCTGCATCGCGACGGGCTACGTGCTGCGCGTCCTCGCCGGCATCTACGTGCTGGGCGACATGCCGACCGCGTGGATCACGCTGTGCACGTTCTTCCTCGCCCTCTTCCTCGGCTTCTCGAAGCGCCGCGGCGAGCTCGTGACCGCGACCGTCGCACACGAGGACAGCCGGCCCGTCCTGCTCGGCTACGGGCGCGAGATGCTCGACCAGCTGCTGAACAACAGCGCGATCATGGCGGTGATGTCGTACGCGATGTTCACCGCGACCTCGGGCAAGAGCCCGACGCTCATCGTCACCGTGCCGATCGTCTACTACGCGATCATGCACTACCTGCGGCTCGTCATGCACGAGGACCGCGGCGAGGAGCCGGACCAGATCCTGCTCCGCGACCGTACGATCCAGGTGAGCATCGTGCTCTGGCTCGTGTGCTTCGTGCTGATCTTCTACGGTCACGTGACGCTCTTCCGGTGAGCCGCGACGCCACACGATTCGCCGTCCCGACCGCGGCCGCGGCACTCCTGCTGCTCACCGCCGCCCAGATGGGCGCGCTGCCGCCACTGCGCTTCGCGTGGGCGACGAACCTCTGGCAGTACCTGCCGATGCCGCTCGCGTTCGGCCTCGCGGCACTGAGCCTCACGCTGTGCTGGCCACCGCCGCGCATTGCGCTGGTGCGCCGCCTGCCGCACGGGGTGGCCGAGCGCATCCTGCCCGCGACGCCCACCGCGACGGCGCTGTTCGCGGCGGCGGCGGCCCTCGTGCTGTGGCTGCTGCGCGAGCGCCACATGTACGGCGACTCGAACATCCTGCTCTACAACGCGGCCGCCGGCTCGGCGTTCCTCTTCCCCGACATCGGCGCGACGTTCCTGTTCCAGCTCTGCCAGCGCCTCGGGACCGCCGTCGGAGTGTCGGGGCAGTCCGTCGTGCAGGTCATGGTCGCGCTCGCCGGCGGCTGCACCGTCGCGGGCTTCGCGCAGGTGGCGCGTCTGCTCGCCCCGGACGCGGGGCGAGCGCTGCTGCTCCTGCTGCTCGTGCTCGGCGGCGGGCTGCTGCGCGTGCTCGCCGGGCACGTCGAGGTGTACGCGTTCGTCCTGCTGTGCGCGGTGGCCTACTTCCGGACCGCGCTCGACTGCCTCGCCGGACGCCGTCCGGTGACGCACCCGGCGCTCGCGTTCGGCGTCGGGCTGTGGATGCACCTCTCGTTCAGCTTCCTCGCGCCGAGCCTGCTGCTGGTGGCGCTGCTCTCGACCGGCGCGGACCGCAAGGCGATGCCGGCTGCCGTGCTGCGTGCCGCCGGCGTCGCCGCGCTGCCGATCGTCGTAATCCTCGCCGCGATGGCTGTCCTCGGCCACACCACCGAGCTCGCGCAGGCGCTCGAGACACTGCGCCGCTGGAGCGGCATCGAGCCCAGCCCGGTCGGGCACGAGGCCTTCCTGCGCAGCCCGTTCGCCGCGTCGGGCGCCGGGACGCGCTACGCGATCCTGTCCGCGGGCCACGCCAAGTATCTCGCGAACGCCTTCTTCCTGCTGGCGCCGCCGGCGCTGCCGGTGCTCGCGGGCTTTCTCGTGCTGGCGCCGCGCCGCTTCGCCGCGTCGCGCGACGTCGTCTTCCTCGGCGTCGCGGCGCTGTTCATGGTGCTCTACGCGCTGATCGTGCGACCGGTCTGGGGACCGTACGACTGGGACCTGTTCAGCCTCACCGCGCTGGCGCTCGTGACGCTCGCCGCGACGCTGCTGGTGCGCGCCATGCCCGACCCGCCGCTCACCGAGCTCGGCGTGCTGCTGGTGTGCGGCACGCTGCTGCTGGTCACGATCCCGTTCCTCGCGATCGGCATCGCGCCCGCGCAGCCCGCGGGACCGTTCGCGTTCGGCGTCGAGAGCGCGCCGGGCGAGTCGCCGGTGGACGCGTTCGAGCGCAACCTCGGACCGTGGCTCTGAGCGCGCGCCAGCCGGTCCACCCCAACCTTCGGCCATGCCGCCGATTCACGCCCCCCTGTCGGGCGCACGATAGGACCGTGACCAACCAGGCTTCCGACCAGGTGCCGGGCGTTTCCTGGTTGCCGGCTGCGCGACACTGCGGGTACGCTCGACCGAGCGCGCCCCAAGATCCGTAATCCAACTCCCTTCCTCCAGCCCACTGGTCCGCGCCGCTCGTCTGGTGCTGCTCCTCGGCGTCGTCGCCGTGGCCACCGTTTGCTTGAGCGCGTCCGAGCACATCGCGCCCCGGATCCGGAACGCGATCCTGATCCTGGTCGACACGCTGCGCGCGGATCACCTGGAGCTCTACGGCTACGAACGACACACGAGCCCGAACCTCACCGCCGTGTCGAGATCGGCGGTGGTCTTCGAGCGCGCCCGCAACCAGGCGCCCTGCACGTTCCCATCCGTCGATTCCCTCCTGACGTCGCGTCACCCGGTCTGGTTCACCGGGCAAGAGGCGAACCGGATGGGCATTCCGGAGCAGGTGCCGTCGATCGCCGAGATTCTCGGGGCGCACGGCGTCACGTCGCATGCGGTGTCGGCAAGCGCGATCGTTCGGGCCACACCGTCACGCTTCAACCCCGACGCGGGATTCGGCAGAGGATTCGCGACGTTCGACGAGCGCTGCCTCGACCAGGCCGCCGACTGCGTGAACGGACGCGCGTTTCCTCGTCTCCCGACGAGCGAGAGCGCACCGTCGTTCCTCTACCTCCACTACATCGACCCCCATGGCCCGTATCGGCCCCCGGTCAAGTACCGGCGCCGCTTCGCGAAGCGTGGCCATCCGGATGCGCTGATCACGCGCGCGGATCCCGTGGAGATCGAGCCCCTGCTCGTCCTCCCGCAGGGTACCGGCGCAAAGGCTCTGCCGCCCGGCGCCGTGCAGCACCTGATCGATCTCTACGACGACGAGATCGGCTTCTGGGACCTCCAGCTCTCACGGCTGTTCAGGCGGCTGGAGGCCAGCGGCGCGCTCGCCGACACGATCGTCGTACTGGCAGCCGATCACGGCGAGGGGTTCCTGGAGCACGGCACCATGGTCCACTGCCGAAGTCTCTACGACAACGAGATCCGGACGCCCCTCGTGATGTGGATTCCCGGGGTGCGGGGGCGACGAATCGCGCCGCCGGTCGAGAACCTGGACATCGTCCCCACGGTTCTCGACTACCTCGGGATCCCCGCGAATGGCCTCGAGGGAGTGAGCCTGCGACCCTTGATCGAGAGCCGCAGCGCGCCTGCACGCAGACTCGCGCACAGCTTCCACGTCAACCTGCGCAGCGTGAACGACCACCGCCACAAGCGCGTCCTCGACGTCGTCACGGGTGACGAAAAGGTGTTCGACCTCGAGGCGGACCCTGGCGAGACGGTCGACCTGGCGGTTCGAGACGGCAGCGGGCAAGACGTGGCGCCGGATCTCGCGGCCGATCTCCGGCGCTGGATCGAGCGCAACGAGGGGCCGGACGGCGCCTCTCGGAGCGCTGAGCAAGCGGGCGGCGCGATCGAGCGGCTGCGCGCGCTCGGCTACATCCACTGACGCGCTGCGCGCCGCACGCACGAGCGATCACGGCACGCCTCGGCGCGACCCGCGCCACAGCAGCAGCGCCCCCAGGATTCCCGCGACACCGAGCAGGAGACCGATCCGGGGCACCCAGGGCTCGTACGAGAAGCGCACCTCGTGGCTGCCGGCGGCCACCCGGACCGCACGAAAGCCTCCGTTTGCGACGCGGATCGCGACCTCGACGCCGTCGACCTGCGCGCGCCAGCCAGGTGCGGCAAGCTCGCTGGTCACCACCCAGGCGTCGTGCCCAGCCTCGACGTGCAGCGTCAACTCGTCGTCGCCACTGGCCGCGACCCGCACCCCGCCTTCGAAAGGCGCCGCGCCATCCTCGTCCTCGCCCGGCAGCGCGGCATTCTCGAGCAGCACCACGCGCGCAGGGTCGAGCCCGCCGTCGCGCATGCGCGTGATGGCGGCGCCGCGTCCGGTCGCGACGACGTCGCCGACCAGCCAGGCCAGCGGGCGCACGCGGCGGTTCAGGAAGAGTGCTGCTCCCGGCGGGGCGGCGCAGGGTGCGACCTGCCAGCGCGGGTCGCCGCGCCCCGCGGCGGCGGCGATCGCGTCGCCGACGGCGCTCGGCCGCGTCAGGTCGCGCACCACCAGGCCAACGCGGAGCAGGTCGAGTGCAGCGCTTCGGTCGTCCACGAGCGAGACGTCGCCGACCTCGCCGACCGATTCGAGGCCGAAGCCGGTCTGGCCGAGCAGTAGCGCGACGCCCTGCGGCACGAGCGGATTGTAGCCCTGCACGATCGGCACGCGCGCCGTCTGCGCCCAGTCCAGCCCCTCGAACGAGGTCAGCAGCAGTACCCGCGAGCCCACCGGCACGCCGCATGCCGGGTCGGAGAGCACCTCGCCGGCGAGCGTGATGCCATCTGGCGGGCGCGCCGTCTTCCCGGAGGGTGCCGCGGCCGGCGCGATCGTCAAGGAGAAGATCAACAGGTCCGCGGCGAGCGCCGCCGGCAGCCAGCGCGTGGCTGAGGCGCCGCGCGCGACCGCGAGCAGGGCGCCACCGGTGACACCGAAGCTCACCGTGGCCGCGATCACCGCGCCGGATCCGGCGCGAGAGAAGGCGAGCAGCGCGGTCAGCACTGCGAGCACGACCCAAGCGAGCGCCCACGTCGTCCTCGGAGACCTGCGGCCAGGGTCGGTGCCGAGCGCGATTCCCGCCGCGATGGCGATTCCGGTGTTCCACCAGAGCAGGATGCGCGCCGGCCCGCGAACACCGATCGGGAGCGGCAGCGCCCCGGTCGCCGCGACCAGAGCGAACGCCGCCACCGCGAGCCAGAAGCGGCCGTGGCGTGTGCGCACGACGGCCGCCAGGGCCGCGAGCAGCGCGACCCACACCAGGATTCCCGGATAGCCCGTGCACTCGACCGGGCCGCACGCGAACGGGCTGCGTACCGGGTCCGCGAGCGGACCGATACCGCCGCCCCAGAGCAGCGGCAGCAGCAGCATCGGCAAATCGGCGAGTCGCAGCGTCGGGTCGGGGAACACCGGGCCAGCGATTGCACGTGTCGTGGTCGGGACGAGTTGCAGCGCAGGCAGCCAGGTTGCGGCGCCGATCACCGCGCCCAGCGCGAAGCCGGCAACGAGCGCCGGCCAGCGGCGCGCGGCGCGCGGGCGGCCGAGCCAGCCCGCATGGAGCAGCAGCAGGACGACGGCGAGCGCGCTCACCTGCGGGTGCCCCGCGAGCAGGATCGCGCCCACGACGAGCCCCAGGCCCGCCACCAGCGCGCGCCCGTCGAGCGATTCGATCGCGAGCAGGCCCCACGGCACCATCATGGCGGCGCGCTCGATGCCGGGGTGCGGCGCGTGTGCGGCGAGGTAGCCGCCGAGCGCGAACGACAGCGCGCCCACCAGGCTGCCGGTGCGTCCGCAGCCGAGACGTGTCAGGTAGAGCAGCATGCCCGCCGCGGCGACCGCCGGCACCAGCGCGCCCTCGACCCCGCTGGCCACCACGCCGGGCAGCACCGCGTACAGGAACGTGAACGGGTGCAACACCGCGAGCTGCGGGTCGCTGCCGCTCGGGAAGCCCGCGAACAGCCACGGGTTCCAGCCACCGAGAAAGCGCGGTCGCTCGAACCACCACTCCCAGAGCGGCAGGAAGAACCAGCCGAGATCCAGGCCCGCGCGCACGTAGCCGGCGAGCGCCTCGAGCACGACCGGCGCTACCGCGATCGCGACGACGGCGATCAGGTCGGCAGCGCGCGGGTCGGGTGGTGGCTCCGACATTGCGCCGAGCGGCCGCCGCCCGCCGGTATCGTCACGGCGCAGCATCGGCCTGCGGCGCGCGCATCGCGTTCAGCTGCACCAGCACGCTCGTCGTCGCGAGCGGCTCCGCGACGCCGTGCTGTCCGAGCACCACGTCGAGCCGCCACCGGCCGCTCTCGCCGACGACGTCGGTGTCGACCGCGGTGTCCGACACGACGCCGCCGGGCGGGATGACGACGAAGGTATCCTCGACCGTCGCGCCCGGCGGGACGTCGGCGAGAAGGCGCGAGAACGGGCCGTCGGCGCGCAGCTCGCCCGACGGCGTCGTCCAGCGGTAGCTGAGCCCGACGAGCCCTTCGGCCCGCACCGCGACCGCCGGCCACGTGCAGTCCGAGTCGTTCGCGAAGCGGACGGTGATCGGCACGGGGAACGGCACCAGCGCGATCACCGGCGGCATGTCGACGCCGAGGATGCGGGCCCTCCGGCACTCCGGCGCGAGCGGGGCCGTCGGCAAGCCGGTGAGCGTGCGTCCTGCGAGCGGCGGCGACGAACGCACACCCTCGCGCCAGGCGCCGTCGGTCGGCAGCGTCACCTCGTAGACCTCGGCGTCGCCGAAGGTCGCGACGCGGACGAGGCCGGGCACGTCGACGCTCGCCCAGCGCGGGATCTCGCTGCCGGCGAGGCGGTCGCGGTGCAGGACGATCCAGCGCACGTCGACGCTCCGTGCGAGCGCGTCGAGCGCGCGCGGGTCGGGCAGGCGCCGGATCGCCGCGGTGAGGAAGCTCCACGACGGCGGCTCGTAGCCACTGAAGCCGTTCAGGATCGGACGCCAGTGCGTGGTGCTCGCGAGCATGTACTCGGCGTTGCGCAGGTTGCCGACCAGGTCGCCGTCGATGGCAGAGCCCGGGACTTCCAGCACCGCGCCGTCGCCCGGCTGCGCCGCGAGCCAGCGGTACACCTCCGGCGTCGCGTCACCGACGCCTGCGCGCAGCACCGGCGACGGCTGCGGCGCCGCCGCCACCGCGCAGCCCAGCACCAGCACGAGGGCC
>VGTK01000123.1 GCA_016874715.1 Deltaproteobacteria bacterium
AAGAGCCGCGGGAAGGTGGCGTCCGCCAAGGCGGCGCCGCGCACGGCGAAGGGCGCGCCGGGTGCGAAGCTCGCGCTGGCTGCGCAGGCGGTACCGGAGGCGAAGCCGGCACCGGTTGCGCAGCGGGCACCGGCGAAGCCGGCGCTGGTCGCAAAGGCGGTCGTGCGCGCCGCGAAGCACGCGCGTACGACCGGCGCGAACGCCGACACGGCTGCCCAGGTCGAGAAGAAGCCCGCGCCCCGGCGCCGCAAGGCGGCAACCTCCGAGGTCGCGCCGCCCGCTGGCGGAGCACACGACGAGTTCCGGTTCGAAGCGCCCGCAACGGCGGTCGCCAAGTCCCCGGCGCCTGTCGTTGCGCCGGCCGAGGTGACGCCGGAGCGCGTCGACGTGCCCGCCGCGCCGCGCATCGAGTCCGCCGCCGCCGTGATCGCGCCGGTCGCAGCCGAGATCGCGCCGCCGCGGTACGAGAACGGCGCGGCCGATCACCTCGACGGCGGCGTGGAGCTCAACGAGCAGGACTGGGAGGAGGGCGCGACGGCAGAGATCTCGGTCGATGACGTGCTCGCCGCCGTCGCCCCTGCCCTCGACGACGAGGCGGACGACGACGAGGACGGCGCCGGCGACGAGGACGACGGCGACGAAGACCAGGACGACGAGCGCGCCGAGGACGAGGACGACGGCGCGAACGACGACGACGAGGACGGCCTGGAGCTGCGCGGCACCGCTGTGTCGCGCAGCGGCGCCGAGGACGACGACGAGGACGACGAGGACGACGACGAGGACGACGACGAGGACGAGGACGACGACGAGGACGACGAGGACGACGAGGACGACACGCCGCTCGGCGAGTCGATGACGACGGAGGCCGGCGGCGCGCTCGATCCCGCGCTCGCCGCCGCGGCGCGACGTCTCGGCATCCAGCGGCTGTATCCCGAGCAGGAGCGCGCCATCCGCGAGGTGCTCGACGCGCGCGACGTGCTGATCGTCATGCCGACCGGCTTCGGCAAGAGCGCCTGCTACCAGGCGCCGTCGATGCTGCTGCCGAAGCCGGTGGTGCTGATCTCGCCACTGCTCGCGCTGCTCAAGGACCAGCACGAGAAGCTCATCAAGTACAACGTTCCGTGCGTGCGCATCGACGGCACCGTCCGCGGCAAGGCGCGTGCCGAGGCGATGGAGCGCATCGCGCGCGGCGGATCTCTGCTCGTCATGACGACTCCCGAGTCGCTCGGCTCCGAGGAGATGCACCACGTCCTCACGAAGTCGGGTATCTCGCTGGCCGCGATCGACGAGGCGCACTGCATCTCGGAGTGGGGCTTCGACTTCCGCCCTGCGTACCTGCGTCTGGGCGAGACACTGCGCAAGCTCGGCCGTCCGCCGCTCCTGGCGCTGACTGCGACCGCGACCGAGAAGGTCCGCACCGACATCGTGCGCTTCCTCGGCATGCGTACGCCGACGATCGTCGCGAGCTCACCGCACCGCTCGAACCTCGCCTTCGAGGTGCTCGACTGTCGAGAGGCGGCGCGTCTCCGCGCGCTGGCGCGTCTCGCGCAGCGTCTCCGCCGGCCGGGCATCATCTACTGCTCGACCACCCGCGACGTCGACACGGTCTACACGATCCTGATGCGGCTCGGTATCCCGTCGCATCGCTACCACGGCAAGATGGCGGCGGGAGATCGCGTCAAGCAACAGGCGATGTACATGAAGCCGGGGCGTCGCACCGTGATGGTGGCGACGAGCGCGTTCGGCCTCGGCATCGACAAGCCCGACATCCGCTACGTCGTACACCAGCAGTCGCCGGCCTCGCTCGAGCAGTACGTGCAGGAGGCCGGTCGCGCCGGACGCGACGGCGCGAAGGCGAACTGCATCCTGCTGCACGATTCCAGCGATCGCACGGTGCACGAAGCGCTCCTGTCGCGCAGCCGGCTGCGCCCCGATCAGCTCTACAAGCTCGGCAGCGCGCTCGCGGCGTGGGCGGCGGAAGGCCGAACGCCGACGATCGACGCGCTCGCGCTGTCGGCCGACCTCGGCGAGCGCCCGACGAACGCGCTGCTGGCGACGCTGGAGGAGGCGGGGCTCGTCCGGATCTCCGAGGACTTCCTGGTGCAGGCGACCTGCGCGCCCGCGGAAGTCGAGGAACGCGTGCGCAGCCTGGCGGGGCAGTTCGCCAACATGCGCACGCAGGACGCGCGTCGCCTCGATGCCGTCGCGGACTACGCGCAGGACGCGGGCTGCCGTGCGATCTACCTGCGCAGCTACTTCGGCGAGGACGGCGGCGGCGTGTGCGGGCTGTGCGACGTCTGCCGCGGGCGCCCCGATCGTCCGTCGACGTTCTGGTCGCCGGTTGCGGCGCCGAAGCGCATGAACAAGAAGCGTCGGCGCGGACGCGGTGGTCAGCAGCCTCAGGAGCAGCAGCAGCAGCAGCGGCAAGGCGGCGGCCGGCGCCGGCGCGGACGCCGCCGCCGGGGCGGCGGCCAGCGGAACCCACAGCAGCTCGATGCGCGGCAGGGCGGGCAGAACGCCCAGCACGCTCGGCCACAGCACCGCCAGCAGCCCCGGCCGCCCCATGGCCAGCCGCAGCAGCCGCGGCCTGGTGCCGCTCCGCAGCAGAACGCGCCAGGCGGACCGAACGACGGTCAGCGGCGTCGGCGCCGTCGCCGCGGTCGCCGCGGCCGTCGCGGTCGTCCCAACCCGAACGCCCCGGCGCCGACGCCGTCGGGCGAAGGCTGAGCGGGGGCTCGCGCTGGCATCCGCCTGCCGGCGCGGGCACACTCGAGCGATGCGGTTCATCGCCCGTTCGGTCGTCGGTGGGGTGTGCTGCGCCGTCGCGCTGGTCGGCGCGAGCGTGGTGGCCGAAGCGGCGGGAGGTCTCCGCTGCGGCAACCGGCTCGTCCACGAGGGCGACCGCATCGACGAGGTGTTTCGCCGCTGCGGCGAGCCGACGTTCCGGACTTTCTCGATCGAGTCGGTATCGCTCGAGACGAGCCCGGGCCTGTTCGTGACGCGTCAGGTGCAGGTCGAGACCTGGACCGTCAACCGCGGCCCGCGCGAGTTCATCCGGTACCTCACGTTCCGCGACGGGCGCTTGACCCGTATCGACGAGGGCAACTACGGCTACTAGTCGAGGGCCCTGCAACGGCCAGACCGGAAGTGGGCGAGCTGCGCTGCGCTCACTTGCCCTCGAAGCGCGGCGCACGCTTGTCGCGTCCCGCCGCGAAGCCCTCGATCAGGTCCTCCGACACGAAGCCGACCGCCGCGTTCATCGCCTCGAAACGCAACGCGTCGTCGAGTCCGCGATCGGCGAACATGTCGATGGTGCGCTTGATCGCCTGTACCGCGATCGGCGCGTTGGCGGCGATCTCGTCGGCGATCTTGCGCGCCTCGACGAACAGCTGATCCGCCGGGAAGACCTCCTGCAGGAGGCCGATCTGCGCTGCCCTGGCGGCGTCGATGCGGCGTCCGGTGAACGTGAGCCACTTCGCCCACGCGGGCCCGACCTCGGCCGCGAGCCGCATGTCGAGGCCGCAGTCGATCGGCACGCCGATGCGCGCCTCGGGGCAGCCGAGCTGCGTGCCCTCCGCCGCGATGCGCACGTCGCCGAGCATCGCGACCTCGAGCCCGGCGCCGAGGCAGTAGCCGTGCATCGCGACGATGATCGGCTGCGGCGTCTCCTCGATGGCGCGCGTGCGCCGGTGCGAGCCGCGATAGCGCTGGTAGTAGTTGAGGACCTTCTCCGCCGGCGAGCGGCCGACGATGCGCCCGCCGACGTCCGGCTTCAGATCGACGCCGGCGCAGAACGCGCGTCCCGCGCCGCGCAGGATCACCGCGCGCACGTCCGGGTTCGCGGCGACCGACTCCATGTGACGGTGCAGCTGCTGGCCCATCTCCCAGCTCCAGGCGTTCAGCCGGTCAGGGCGGTTGAACGTCACGGTCGCGACATGCCCGTCGATCTCGAGCAGGACGGCGTCGGCGGCTTCCTCGGACATGGGCGTCACCTCCGGCGCGAGGTCTACGTCGCGGCGCGCGCGGGGGTCAACGTGCGACTCCCGGGGTGCGACTCCCCGGGACGGTCTCTGGACCAGCGCCGGCGTTGGGGGCGTCTCGCACGATGGCGGCGCGAGCTGGCACCTCGCGACGATCGTGCCGTACCGCGACGGCGACGGCACCTTCAGCTTCGCTGACATCGCGATTCGCCCGCCCGTTGACCGCCGCCTTGACCGAGTGAGAGAACCCGCGCATGCCGCTCCCCGAGCCGCCCGCCGCGGGAAGTCCGATGCTGCCGCCCGGCACGTTCGCCGGCCAGGTCGTCGCGGTCACCGGTGGCGGCACCGGTCTCGGCAAGGCGATGGCGATCGAGTTCGCGCGTCTCGGCGCGGGCGTCGCCATCCTGTCGCGCAAGCCCGAGCAGCGGCAGCGCGGCATCGAGGCCGTGGAGGCCGCGGGCGGACGTGCATGCGGCGCGGAGGTCGACATCCGGCAGCCCGAGCAGATCGCGCGCGCGTTCGACGAGGTCGAGCGCGTGCTCGGCCCGATCGACGTGCTGGTGAACAACGCGGCCGGCAACTTCCCCGTCGTGTCCGAGGATCTGAGCCCGAACGGCTGGCGCGCGGTGACGCAGATCGTGCTGGACGGCACCTGGTTCTGCTCGCACGAGCTCGCGAAGCGCTGCATCGCGGCCGGCAGGCCCGGGGCGATCCTCAACATCGGCGCGACCTACGCCTTCAACGGCGGACCAGGCGCGGTGCACTCGGCCGCCGCGAAGGCCGGGGTGCACAACCTGACGATGACGCTCGCGGTCGAGTGGGCGCAGCACGGCATCCGCGTGAACGAGCTGATGCCCGGCATGTTCCCGCACGAGGACATGGCGGCGCACATGAAGGCGAACCGCCCCGAGGGCTACTCGGAGGCCGGCAAGCAGGTGCCCGCGGGTCGCGTCGGCAGGCTGCACGAGCTCGGCTGGGCGGCGACGTATCTCTGCTCGCCGTACGCCGCGTACGTCACCGGGCACACGTTCGTCATCGACGGTGCCAACTGGCTGCGCCGCGGCCTGCAGATGCCGGAGTACAAGCCGGTGCGCGAGCAGATCCGCGCACGTCCGACGACACGCTGACCCCGGCGCGCACGTCCGACGACACGCTGACCCCGGCGCGCACGTCCGACGACACGCTGACCCCTCCGCGCACGTCCGACGACACGCTGACCCCGGCGCGCACGTCCGACGACACGCTGACCCCGGCGCGCACGTCCGACGACACGCTGACCCCGGCGCCCGCGCTGCGCGCGAGCGAGCCGACGCGTCATCCGCCGACCAGCGCCCACACGCCGAGCGCCGCGAACAGGCCCGCCGCGATCGTGCGGATCACGCGCAGCGGCAGCCGCTCCGCGGCCTTGCCGCCGAGCCACACCACCGGCACGTTCGCGATCAGCATGCCGAGCGTCGTCGCCGTCACGACCATCACCAGCGACGGGTAGCGCGCGGCGAGCATGATCGTCGCGACCTGTGTCTTGTCGCCGATCTCCGCGAAGAAGAACAGGATCAGCGTCGCGACGAACGGCCCGTAGCGGTAGGCCGCGTGCTCCTCCTCCTCCATCCTGTCCGGGATGAGCGTCCAGGCGGCCACGGCGAGGAACGAGAGCCCGAGCACCCAGCGCAGGACGTCGGGCGTCAGGTACGACTGCACCAGCTGTCCGAGCCACGCCGCCGCGGCGTGGTTGGCGAGGGTCGCCACCGTGATGCCGAGCACGATCGGCCACGGCCTCCGGTACCGCGCGGCGAGCACGAGCGAGAGCAGCTGCGTCTTGTCGCCGACCTCGGCCAGTGCCACGACCGAGGTCGCGATCAGGAACTCCATCGCCACGCGCCTAACGAACGACGGGCGTCAATGCGCGCGGAGCCGGTAGTCGACCGCGCACGGGTGCGCCGCACGCGCGACCGCGCCGAGCTGCTGCCGCCGGCGTCGCACCTCGGTGAAGCGCGGCACGAAGTCGTAGCGCTCGACCAGGCGCCGCACGGCGATACGGATCGCGGTGATCGCGAAGCGCTGCGCCGGGCACGAGTGGCTGCCGTGACCGAAGGTGCTCACCAGCTCCTTCGTCTCGAGCGGAACGCAGGGCGCAAGCCGCCGCCCTTCGTAGTGCGCCGGGTCGAAGCGCTCCAGCCCGGGCGCCGCGGAGCAGTTGTTGACCGACAGCATGGTCGTGATCAGGACCCCGGGCGACAGGCGATACGTCCGCTCGCCGTCGTCGAAGTCGAGCGGGGCGAGCACCTGGCGCAGCGTGATCGAGCGCTGCGCCATGCGGATCGACTCGTTCGCACACTGCTCGAGCAGCACGTCGTCGCCGTCGCGCACGCGTGCCAGCACGTCCGGATGCAGCAGCACGTTGGCGAACGTCCACGCGAGCGCCGCGTACAGGTTCGACTGCGAGCCCAGGTGCAGCATGATCACGTCACGCGCGATCCCCGCACTCCGCTCCTCCGGCGGCGCGTCGGCCCACGAAGCGGCGATCCGCTCGAGGAAGTCGCCCGCGCGCTCGCCGCGCCGCTCTCGCGCCGCGCCGATCTCCGCGACGATCGCCTCGATGCCGTGCATCGCGCGGCGCTCGCGCGCGTACCGGGTGGCCGCGATCACGAAGGCGTTGCCGGGGCGCACAAACGCGTCGGCGCTGTCGAGGCGGTCGAAGAGCGGGATCAGCCGATCGAGGTTCTCGGGCGCGGCGGCCTCGTTGCCGATCCACGACGCGAGTCCGAGCCGGTGTCCGAGGCGGCGCATCCCGGCGAACACCTCGAACGTCCCGCTGGCCCCGAGCTGCTCGATCTCGCGGTGCACCGCCTCCTCGAGGTTCGCGACGTACCGCTCGACGTCCTCGCCGCCGAAGAGGTTGCGCGGGCCGTTGCGCCGCCCCGCGAAGAGCTCGCCGGGAATCTTCAGCTTGAGCAGGTTGTAGGTTGCGAGGCCGAAGCTCGCGCGGTTCTCCGGCAGCGCGTAGAGGCCGCGTACGCCGGCCGCGGAGAAGACGCAGAAGAGCCGGAAGCCGAACGCGTCGACCACGTACGTGTCGCCGAGCGCGCGGCGCGTGTCGGCGAAGAAGCGCGTCGGGTCGCGCAGCAGGCGGAGCCCGGCGCCGACCCACGGCAGCGCGCCCGGCGCGCGCGGCGGCATCGGCTCGACCGGAGCGAGGCCCGGTGCGGGCAGCGTGAACGTGGCGGGGGCGGTGGGCACGCGTCGCTCGCTACGACAGCATGCCGCCGTCGACGCGGATCTCGGCACCGGTGATGTGGGCGCCGTCGTCCGAGGCGAGCATCGCGATCACGCTCGCGACGCGCGACGGGCGCGCCGCTCCGCTGGGCGAGCGCACCCGGTCGGGAAGCTTGACATTGGCCCCCTCGGGCAGGCGGAACGACTTCATGATCGGCGTCTGGATCTCGCCGGGACAAACCGCGTTCGCGCGCACGCCCTGCTCGACGTAGTCGATCGCGAGGTTCTTCGTCAGCGCCAGGATCCCGCCCTTCGACGCCGCGTACGCAGCCCCCCACGGCTGTCCCGCGAGTGCCGCGGTGGACGACAGGTTCACGATGTCGCCGCGCGTCGCGATCAGATGCAGCAGCGCCGCGCGGCAGAAGAGGAACGTACCGGTGAGGTTGACGGTGAGCACGCGGTTCCAGTCGGCGAGCGACAGCTCGTGGGTGTGGTCGAAGCGCAGGATGCCGGCGACGTTGTACAGCACGTCGACGCGCCCGAAGCGGGCGACGCAGCCCGCCACCGCTTCCCCGACCTGCGTCTCCTCGCGCTGGTCGCAGCGCCGCGTGGCGATCTCCGCGCCGAGCGCGCGCACCTCGTCGGCGAGCGTTGCGAGCCCGTCCTCCTGCACGTCGCAGCCGAAGACCGCGCCGCCCTCCTCGGCGAGACGGAGTGCCGTCGCGCGCCCGATGCCGGACGCAGCACCGGTCACGAGCACCACCTTGCCGTCGAACCTTCTCACCGGGCGCCTCGTCCGCGTCGTGCCGTTCGCATCGCGCGTGCACTACCGCACCCGGCCGGGCCGAGGGAAGCGTCGCGCTTCGTGCTATGCGGGCTCGTGATGACGGGGAGCGAGAAGAACCTGCCGGTGGTGGACGTGACGGCGCTGGTCGCCGGCAGCGACGCACCGGACGCGACCGCGGCACGGATCGACGCGGCCTGCCGCGACGCGGGCTTCTTCTACGTCGTGGGGCACGGCGTCGATCGCACGCTCGAGGAGCGCCTCGTCGCCGAGAGCCGGCGCTTCTTCGCACGACCCGAAGCGGAGAAGGCGCGCATCGCGATGTCGCGCGGCGGGCGGGCCTGGCGGGGCTGGTTCCCGGTCGGTGGCGAGCTGACCTCGGGGCGTCCCGATCGCAAGGAGGGCGTCTACTTCGGCGCCGAGCTCGCGGCCGACCATCCGCTGGTTCTCGCCGGCACGCCCCTGCATGGAGCGAACCTCTTTCCCGACGACATGCCCGCGTTCCGTGACGCGGTGCTGCGCTGGATGGACGCGATGACGTCGCTCGGCAGCGCCCTGCTGCGCGGCATGGCGCTGGCGCTCGGGCTCCCGGCGCAGGAGCTCGGCGAGCGCTTCACCGAAACGCCGCTCACGCTGTTCCGCGTCTTCAACTATCCCGCAGCGCCGCCGGACGACGACGGCTGGGGCGTCGGCGAGCACACCGACTACGGCTTCCTGACGATCCTTGCGCAGGACGACACCGGCGGGCTCGAGGTGCGCACGAAGCACGGCTGGATCGCGGCGCCGCCGCTACCCGGCGCGTTCGTGTGCAACATCGGCGACATGCTCGACCGCGTGACGCGCGGCCTCTACCGCTCGACGCCGCACCGCGTGCGGAACCTGTCGCGACGCGACCGGCTGTCGTTCCCGTTCTTCTTCGACCCGGGATGGAACGCGCGCATCGGGCCGCTCGTCGACGCGAGCCGCGCGCCGGTGGACGACGATCGCGCGCAGCGCTGGGACGGCGCGAGCGTGCACGACTTCGACGGCACGTACGGCGACTACGTCGTTCGCAAGGTGTCTCGGGTCTTTCCCGACCTGCATCGTGAGGTGATCTGATCGCGCGGCCGGATCGGGGTGCAGCCGACGCGGATCGGTGGTCGAAGCCGGGGCCTTGCACACGACCTCGAGCGATGGTCAGCATCGCGAGGTCCGGCGGCCATGCTCCCGTAGCGTCGCAGCGGACGAAAGGACGTGAGAAGGATGAAGGCTCTCGTGACGACCCTTGCGCTCGCCACCTCCGTCGCGGCGGCGGCCACGCCCGGAACCTTCGACCCGCGCGATCCCTGCGGCGCGCGGTGCCGCGTCGAGCCGAGCGACACCCTGGCGAGCGACGAGCTCGGCCCCGGGCCGATGATTCCGACGCACCACGAGGAGACGCCGAGAAAGTAGCGCACCCGCTGCCCTGCGACGCAGCGCGGGTCGCCGTCAGCGGGCAGGTCGGCCTCGCGTCGCGGCCGTTTGCGGGCAGCTGACCCTCGCGTCGCGGCCGCTTGCGGTTAGCTGACCCTCGCGTCGCGGCCGCTTGCGGTTAGCTGACCCTCGCGTCGCGGCCGCTTGCGGTTAGCTGACCCTCGCGTCGCGGCCGCTTGCGGTTAGCTGACCCTCAGCTCGCGGAACGGTCGTCCCGCTCGCCCTTCCGCAGCGCGTCGCGCGCGTACTGCTTCACGCGGACGAGCCAGCGCTGCGCCCACTCGAACTCCAGCGCGAGGATGCCGAGCCCGAGCGGGATGACGACGAACGCCGGTCCGGGCGCGACCAGCATCACCACCCCCACGCCCAGCACGGCGGAGCCGACGACGCCGATGCCGATGCGGCGCGCGAGGCGGAGTGGGCCACTGCCGGCGAAGCGGCGGCTCCAGCGCGCGACGGCTTCGCTCGCCGGATCGCGCGGCTCGTCGCCATGCGGTGCGTCGTTCCAGTGCGATTGCATGATCCAGGGTCTGGTCCGGCCGTTCGGTCGGGTGGGCTGCGGCCATCCGCCTCATCGAAATTGCACGAAGCGCACCGGTCGCGCGAGCCCTATCTCGCACGGCGGACGGCGCCGATCGGCCCCCTGACGCGGAAGATCTGACGCACCTCCTCGGCGTCAGCCGTCTCCTCGTAGCGCCCACCGGTCTGCTCGCCGACGACGCGGCGCCAGAAGCGGATCGCACGCTCGTTGCGCGCCAGCTCGCTCACCTCCCAGCGCCCGGGATGCGCGGCGAACACCGCCAGTGCTGCGCGGGCGCCGACGCCCCGTCGGCGCTCGCGGGCGAGGACGAAGAACTCCGACATGCGGTGGTCGCAGCCAGGTGCGATCCACGCCGACGGGCTGCGCGCGACCAGCGCGAAGCCGACGCGGCGTCCGTCGACGAGGATCAGCAGCGGGAGGTCCTGGTCTCCGGCGAGCCAGGAGGGCAGGTGGTCGGGCTGCCAGAGGCCGCGCTCGTCGAGCTGGTAGTAGCCGCCGTCGAACTCCGACAGGTCGTGCAGATACAGCGGGTAGACGTGGCACAGCCAGGTGCGGTCCTGCACGCTCGTGCGCGCGTCACGCAGCTCGAGGAGCATCGTGCCACGACAGTGCCGCGCCCGTCCGACCGGGGCAAGCGCCGGGGGTTGCCATCCCGTCGCCGGCAGTGGCAGGACACGGCATGAGCGCGAACGGGAAGCCACGTCGCAAGTTCTGGGGCTGGGGCTACGAGGGGCGGGGCCCCAGCGAGGAGCAGCAGCGCCGCATCGCGGAGCTGCTCGCCGGACGTTTCGGGCTCGCGGCGGTCCCCGAGGCGATTCCGGCGCCGCGGGTCGAGGATCTGTCGCTACGTGCGCCGCGCCTGGACCCGCCGTCGAGCCTCGCGGCGCTGTGTTCGACCGACGCCGAGGACCGCGCCGGGCACACCTACGGCAAGTCGTTTCGCGACGTCGTGCGCGCGCTCGCACGTGACTTCGCGAATCCGCCCGACGTGATCGCGCGTCCACGCGACGAGAACGATGTCGCGGCCCTCCTCGACTGGTGCGACGCGGCCCGTGCGATCGCCATCCCGTACGGCGGCGGATCGAGCGTGGTCGGAGGTACCGAGCCACCCGCCGGCGACCGGCCCGTCGTCACCATCGACCTCGAGCGCATGGGGCGCGTGGTCGAGATCGACCGGACCTCGCGCGCCGCGCGCATCGAGGCCGGCGTCTACGGGCCGGCACTCGAAGAGCAGCTGCGGCCGCACGGGCTCACGTTGCGCCACTTCCCGCAGTCGTTCGAGTTCAGCACGCTGGGTGGCTGGATCGCGACGCGCTCGGGCGGACACTTCGCCACGCTCTACACGCACATCGACGACTTCGTGGAGTCGCTGCGCGTCGTGACGCCGCGTGGGACGGTCGCGTCGCGCCGCCTGCCCGGGTCCGGCGCGGGGCCGAGCCCCGACCGCATGTTCATCGGCTCGGAGGGCGCCCTCGGCGTCGTCACCGAGGCATGGATGCGGCTGCAGGACCGTCCGCGCTGGCGCGCGTCGGCGTCGGTGAGCTTCGCCGACATGCTCGCCGGTGCCGAAGCGGTGCGCGCGATCTCGCAGTCGGGTCTCGCGCCGACCAACTGCCGGCTGCTCGATCCCGGCGAGGCGATGACGTCCGGTGCGGGCGCCGGTGACGCCGCGATCCTGGTCATCGGCTTCGAGTCGGCGGACCACCGGCCCGACGCCTGGATGGTGCGCGCGCTCGAGCTGTGCCGCGATCACGGCGGCACGGTCGCGGACGGCGCGGGTGCCACGCGCGACGACGAGTCCGGCGGCCGCGAGGGGGCAGTCGGCGCATGGCGCAAGGCGTTCCTCGACGGCCCGTACCTGCGCGACACGCTGGCCGCGATCGGCATGGTGTCGGAGACCTTCGAGACCGCCATCACCTGGGACCGCTTCCCCGAGCTGCACGCCGGGGTGACGGCGGCGACGCAGGACGCGGTGAACCGCGTGTGCGGGGCAGGCCAGGTGAACTGCCGCTTCACGCACGTGTACCCCGACGGTCCGGCGCCGTACTACTCGGTGATCGCGCCGGGCAAGCGCGGCTCGCAGCTCCAGCAGTGGGCCGAGATCAAGGCGGCGGCGTCGGAGGCGCTGATCCGCCTCGGCGGCACGATCACGCACCACCACGCCGTCGGTCGTGACCACCGACCCTGGTACGACCGCCAGCGCCCCGATCCGTTCGCGCGCGCGCTCGCCGCGGCCAAGCGCGAGCTCGACCCGAACCAGATCCTGAACCCCGGCGTTCTCCTCGACTGAACGGAGCGCAGGGACGCCCCCGCGCTCCGCGCGCTGGCTTCGCTCGGCCGGGTCCCGCCGCGCCCGGCCGGGGCCTGAGCGGGCCGGCTTGTCGCGCGGACCGACGGCAGGCTACGTTCCGCCGCGCACGGGAGACGAAGATGCCGATCGAACTGAAGGACATCCTGCAGCCGAAGAGCACGGCCGTGATCACCGTCGAGTGCCAGCGCGGCGTCATCGGGAGCGGTGGTCCGCTGTCGGCGCTCGCCGACGCGGTGCGCGACAGCGGGCTCGTGCCGCGCGCAGCGAGGGTGCTCGATGCGGCTCGCGCGACCGGTGCGGCGGTCATGCACGGCACGGTCGTGCGCCGTCCCGACGGCGGCGGCACCACGGCGAACTGCCGGCTCTTCGCGGTGGCGCGCAAGGCGAAGGGCCCGGGGCTGCTCGCGGGCAGCGAGCCGCAGCAGATCGTCCCGGAGTTCGGACCTGGCGAGAACGACTACTTCGTGCCGCGCCACCACGGGGTGTCGCTGTTCCACGACACCGAGCTCGACTCGCTCCTGCGCAGCCTTGGCGTCAGGACCGTCGTGCTGCTCGGCGTGAGCCTCAACGTGGCGCTCCTCGGTACGACCATCGAGGCGGTGAACCGCGGCTACCAGGTCGTGATGCCGCACGACGGCGTGACAGGAACGCCGCTCGAGTACGCGAAGATGGTTCTCGAGCACACCGTTCGCATCCTCGCGACGGTGACCACGTGTGCGGAGATCGTCGACGCACTGAACGGAGAGGGAGCCGCCTCGTGAGCGATCTCGTCCTGACCGAGGAGCAGCAGCTCCTGCAGAGCACTGCCGCCGACTTCGCCCGCCAGAGCCTGCCGGTTCCCCGCCTGCGCAGCCTGCGCGAGACCACCGAAGGCTTCTCGCGCGAGGTGTGGCGCGAGATGGGCAACCTCGGCTGGCCCGGCATGCTGCTGCCCGAGGAGCTCGGCGGGCTGGGACTCGGCTATGCGGACGCGGTGGTCGTTCTCGAGGAGATGGGCAAGGTGCTGGCTCCGGAGCCGTTCCTCTCGACGGTGCTGCTCGCCGGGAACGCCCTTCTGCTCGGTGGGACTGCGGCGCAGAAGACGGCCCTGCTACCGCGCGTCGCCGGCGGCGACGCGGTGCTCGCGCTCGCGCATCACGAGCCGCGTGCGCGGCACCGCGTGCACCACGTCGCGACGTCCGCCGCGGCGCAGGCCGACGGCAGCTACGCGATCGACGGCGTCAAGGACCTCGTGCTCGACGGCGCGGTCGCGGAACGACTCGTCGTGAGCGCGCGCACGTCGGGAAACGCGGGCGATCGCGACGGCATCTCGCTCTTCCTCGTCGATCCGCACGCGCCCGGCGTGACGGTCCTGCGGCAGCAGCTCGTCGATCACCGCTCGGCCGCGCTGGTCAAGCTCGACCGCGTGAAGGTCGCCGCCGAGGCGCAAGTCGGTACGCTCGGCCGCGGCGCCGACGTGCTCGACGCCACCATCGACCGCGCGATCGTCGGCCTCTGTGCCGAGATGCTCGGCGGCATGGTGCGGTCCGCCGACATGACGTTCGCGTACCTCAAGGAGCGCAAGCAGTTCGGCGTGGTCATCGGGACGTTCCAGGCGCTGAAGCACCGTGCCGCACGCATGTTCATCGAGATCGAGCTCGGACGCTCCGTCGTCATGGCGGCGGCGCGCGCACTCGACGAGGGCTCGTCCGACGCGTCGACGCTCGTCGCGATCGCGAAGGCTCGCCTGTCCGAGGGCTACGTGCTGGTCGCGGGCGAAGCCGTGCAGATGCACGGCGGCATCGGCATGACCGACGAGCACGAGGTCGGCTTCTACCTGAAGCGGGCGCGCGCGACGGAGATCCTGCTCGGCGACGCGCCGTACCACCGCGACCGCTACGCGGCCCTGCGGAGCTACTAGCCTCTGCGGCGGCTCACGCGCGTCCCGAGCTCCGACGCGGCGCCCGCGCAACGCTCGCTCGCGCGCCGCGGCTCCCGCACACGCTCGCTCGCGCGCCGCGGCTCCCGCACACCCTCGCAGGAGACCGTCAGACGCGCTCGACGCGGTTGGAGCCGGCGGGCGTGCGGAAGCGCACGCGCTCGAGGGATCCGTCCCACTCGGGCGTGCGCACGGCGGCGATCTGCAGGAACTCGACCTCCACCGCGGAGGCGCGCTGCACGTCCATGATCGCGATGCCGTGCGCGAGGCTCTTCGCGTAGCGGTACTGCGGGCTTGCCTGCTGCAGGATCGTGTCGAACTGCGGCACCAGTGCCCCGAGTCCGAGCGCCGACAAGGTCGGGTTCGAGTCGACCGTGGACTGCGTGATCTCCTGCACGGGTGACGAGCTGATGCCGGCGCACACGTACTCGACCGCGATCGACGCGCCGCTCTGGTCGTCGAAGTTCTCGTACAGCTCCGAGGCGTAGAACGCGTGGATGTCGCCCGCGAGAGCGATCACGTTGTCGAGTCCGGCGACCGTGCGCAGGATCTCCGCGCGCTCGCTCCGGTAGCCGTCCCACTGGTCGACGCTGAAGTAGAACAGGTTCCTGAACTGGTCGGGCAGCAGCTCGAAGCTGCGCAGGTCGACCAGCATCTGCGAGAGCTGCACGTCGCTGCCGAGGATCTTCCAGGTGGCGCCCGACGACGACAGCGCGTCCAGCAGCCAGGCCTTCTGCTTCGCGCCGAGCAGCGACGGCGTCGCCGCGGCCTCGCGCTCGTCGAAGCGGAGCTTCAGCACGAAGTTGCGCGAGCCGAGGGAGCTGTTGGCGCTGAACTTGCCGACGTCGAGGTCGACCGGACCCTCGGGTACCAGGTGGTCGTCGCGGTAGAGGCGGCCGTCGATCAGCAGCAGATCCACGTGCCGGCCGTAGCGCAGCGAGCGGTAGATGTGGATGTCGTCCGGGAAGGACGCGCTCTCGTCGTAGACCACGTCCGCCGGCTGAAACTCGAAGAACGCCCGGTTCGCGGCCTCGCGCCGGCTCGTCGACTTCTCGTCGCCGCGCGCCTCGTTGAAATCCGTCGCGTGATCCGACCACGAGTCGTTGGCGAACTCGTGATCGTCCCAGGTCACGACGAACGGATAGAGCTGGTGCGCGCGCTTGAGCCACGGGTCGCTGCGGTAGGTCTTGTAGAGCGTCCGGTAGTCGGCGAGCGTGACGGCCGCGAGGTTCTCGGTGGTGGACTCGCCGAGCCGCAGGCCGTCGGGGAGGATCACGCTGCGACGCTCCTCGGGGGTCTGGAAGTCGGGGTCGCCGCTGGTCTCGTAGACGTAGTCGCCGAGGTGCACGACGAAGTCGACCTCGCCGCCCTGCGTGACGAACGCCTGCCATGCGTGGTACCAGCGACCCACGTAGTCCTGGCACGACGCGAAGGCGAAGCGGACCGGCACGTCGTCGCCCGGCGCGGGTGCGGTCTTCGTGCGTCCGACCATCGACGTCACGCCGAGGGCGGTGAAGCGGTAGAAGTACGTCGTGAAGGCGTCGAGGCCGACTGGCTTGAGCTTGACGGTGCCGTCGTGCTCGACGCCGGTCGCGACCTCGCCCTCGGCGACGATCTGCGAGAAGCCCTCGTCGAGCGCCACCTGGTACGCGACGAGGAGGTCCGCGTCGGTGCTCTCGACGCGCGTCCACAGCACCACGCTGTCGGGCCGCGGGTCGCCGGATGCGACGCCCTGCGGAAAGACGCGGTCGATGTCCTCGGGGGTCGACACGTCGCCGCCGCTCGCGTCGCTGCAGCCCGAGAGCCTCGGCGCGGCCGAGACCGCGACGGTGATCGCGGCGAAGCGGAGAAAGTCACGACGTCGTAGCTGCGGCGTGCGAGTCGGCATTCCGGCCATGTACGCGGGCGCAGGGCTGCCGGCAAGCCGGAATCCGCCGGAATCACGCGATCTCACGAGACGTCGCCGGATTGCCGGTGCGGCACCGCGTCTGGTACCCGGAACGGGTGCGCCGGAGCGACGTGGCGGCCGCGCGCGGCAAGCTTGCCGCGATCGGCAGGGAGCTCGGGGAAGCCTTCGTCGAGCGCGACCAGGTCATCGAGGGCGCCCTCGCGGCCCTGCTGGCGCGCCAGCACGTGCTGCTGCTCGGCCCGCCGGGAACGGCGAAGTCGATGCTCGCCGACGAGCTCTGCCGGCGCATCGAGGGCGCCGCATACTTCCAGTGGCTGCTCACCAAGTTCACCACGCCGGAGGAGGTCTTCGGTGCGGTGAGCCTGCGTGCGCTCGAGCAGGACGAGTACCGCCGCGTCACGACGCGCAAGCTTCCCGAGGCGCACGTCGCGTTCCTCGACGAGATCTTCAAGGCGAGCTCGTCGATCCTCAACGCGCTGCTGACGCTGCTCAACGAGCGCCGCTTCGACAACGGCCGCGACAGCGTCGACGTCCCGCTGCTGACCGTCTTCGGCGCCGCCAACGAGCTGCCCGAGGAGGACGAGCTGTCGGCGATCTACGACCGCTTCCTGGTGCGCTTCGTGGTCGGCTACGTCGTCGAGGACTGGCGCTTCCTGCGCATGCTGCGCGCAGCAGCGCCCGAGGCGGGAACCCGCATCTCGCTCCCCGAGCTGGCGCTGCTGTGGGACGCGGTGGCCGAGGTTTCCGTGCCCGACGGCATCCTGCGCAGCATCGCCGACCTCCGCCGTGCGCTCGGCGAGCAGCAGATCCTGCCGTCGGACCGCCGCTTCCGGCAGAGCGTGACCTTGCTGCGGGCGCTCGCGCTGCTGCGCGGGCGCGACGCGGTGGGCGACGACGAGGTGCAGTTCCTCGAGCACGTGCTGTGGCGCGATCCGGCCGAGCAGGCGACCGTCCGCGACGTGTTGCGCCGCCTCGTGCGCGGCTTCGACGAGCAGGTGCAGGAGCTGCTCTACCAGGGCCGCGAGCTCGGCGAGTACATCGAGCAGGCGTGGGATTCGCGCGAGCAGCGCGCGCGCGCGCGCATCGAGGTGGAGACCAAGCTGCGCCGCATCCTCGAGCAGATCGCCGCGATCGAGCGCGCCGCGCGTGATGCCGGGCGCGAGGTCGCCCGGGCGGAGGCTGCGCGCCGCGAGATCGAGGCGCTGCGCCGGGCGATCGCCGAGGTCGGCTGATGGCGGGCGCCGACGACGCGTCCCGGCATGGGCGACCGGACGTGCCGGCGAACCTCGTCGCGGCCGACGCGTACGACCGGGCCGCGATCGTCCGTCTGCGCCGCGCAGCGCACGCGTGGCGTGCGCTCGACGAGGACGGCGCGAAGCTCGTGCCGCACTTCCCGGCGCTCGTCGAGGATCTCTTCTGCGGTCTCTTCAAGCTGAACGTCGTCATGAAGGACGAGGCGGAAGTTCCCGCGAGCACCGCGTTCAACCGGCGCGTGCTGCGCGGCGTCCTGCAGGGGCCGGCGTACGAGGTGCTGCGCCTCCACACGCCACTCGACGAGGCGCGCGCCGGGCTCGGCGCGGTGGTGATCGGCGAAGCGGTGCTGCGTGCGCTGCGCGAGGACCGCGTCCTGACCAGCGGCGACCTGCTCGACCTCTGGAGCCTCGAGCGCGAGGAACAGGCCGCCCGCGAGGCGGCGGAGGAGGCCGAGGTCGGCCGCGAGCTCGCCGAGGCGGCGGACGAGGAGCGCGCCGCGGGGCGCGATGCCGATCCGCCGGGAGACGACGCCGAGAACGAAGCGCCGCCGGAGGGCGGAGCGACGCAGGACCCGGGCGGTGGCGAGCCCGCCGACGGCGCCGCCGACCAGGCCGCGTCGC
>VGTK01000124.1 GCA_016874715.1 Deltaproteobacteria bacterium
CCAGCGGCGAGGTGGTGCGCGTCGTGCGGCGCGCGCTGCAGCTCGTGATCGGCACGCTCACGCGCGGCGCGCCGCCGTCGCCCTGGACGGAGGGCGGGGTGCGCCGCCGCGGGGTGCGCCGCGAGCGGCCCGGACCGCAGCGCTTCCGGCTGATTCCCGAGAACGACCTCCTCCCCGTGTTCGAGCTCGAGGGTGGCCTCACGCCCGGCGACGAGCACGACGGCTGTCTCGCGGTGGCGCGCTTCGTCGACGGACCGACGACCGCCCGGGGGCCGGTCGCGGCCCTCGAGCGGGTTCTCGGCGACGCGAACGATCCCGAGGTGCAGTTCCTGACCATCGCGCTCGAGCATGGGCTGCGCGTCGAGTTCCCGCCGGACGTGGCTGCCGAGTCGGACGCGCTGCCGCTCGACCCGTCCGAGGACGACCTGCGCGGCCGCGAGGACCTGCGCGCGTTGCCGTTCGTGACCATCGACGGCGAGACCGCGCGCGACTTCGACGATGCGGTGTGCCTGGAGGAGCTGCCGGACGGCGGCGAGCGACTGTGGGTCGCGATCGCGGACGTATCGCACTACGTCCGTCCGCGCAGCGCGCTCGACACGGAAGCGGTCCTGCGTGGCACCAGCGTCTACTTTCCCGACCGCGCCGTCCCGATGCTGCCCGAGCGGCTGTCGAACGAGCTGTGCTCCCTGAAGCCGCAGCGCGACCGGCTGGTGATGGTCGCGTGCGTCGACTACGACCGCCACGGCGCGATCGCCGCCAGCCGCTTCCTGCGGGGCGTGATCCGCAGCGACGCGCGCCTCACGTACACGCAGGTTGCCGCCGTCCTGTCGAGCACGGCGACGCAGCAGATCGCCGCCTGGCGCGCGGATCTCGCGCCGCTGCTGCCGCAGCTCGCGCGCATGCGCGCGCTCATGCAGCGGCTGCTGGCGCGGCGGCTCGCGAACGGATCGCTCGACCTCGACCTGCCCGAGGCGCTCGTCGACCTCTCCGAGGAAGGCCGCAGCGTCGGCGTGCGCCTGTCGCAGCGCAACGACGCGCATCGGATGATCGAGGAGATGATGCTCGAGGCGAACCAGGCCGTTGCGCGGTTTCTGGAGGAGCGCGGCGTTCCGTTTCCCTACCGCATCCACGAGCCGCCGAAGCCCGACGACGTCGACTCCCTCAACGAGTTCCTGGGTCCGTTCGGCCTGCACGTCACGTACGACCAGGTGGTGGCGCCGCGCGATCTGCAGCCGGTGCTGTCGGCGGTCTCGGGCCACGCGCTCGGACGCGTCCTGTCGCGGCAGATCCTGCGCGCGCTCATGCAGGCGCGCTACAGCACGGACAACGCGGGCCACTTCGGGCTCGCGTTCACGACGTACTGCCACTTCACCTCGCCGATCCGCCGGTATCCCGATCTCCTCGTGCACCGCCAGCTCGGCCTCGTGCTCGACGGCGCGGCCGCACAGGCGGCGGGGCAGGGCGCGGCGATGGAGTCGCTCAGCGTTTCGAGCTCGCTGCGCGAGCGCGAGGCGGTCGCTGCCGAGCGCGCGATGCTCGACCTCAAGCGCTGCGAGTTCATGCTCGAGCATCTGCTCGAGCCCGAGCCGGCGATGATCGTGAGCGTGGCGCCCTTCGGCTTCTTCGTCGAGCTCGAAGCCTACCCGATCGAGGGTCTCGTGCGCGTGGAGGATCTGCCCGTGCAGGTGACCTACGACGACGCGACGCAGGTCCTGCTCGCGCGCCGCAGCGGCGAGCGCTTCCGGCTCGGGGACCGCGTCCTCGTCGAGGCGACGGAGATCTCGCTCGCGCGGCGGCAGATCACCTTCGGATACCTCGAGCGCCTGGTGCGCGGCACCGAGAGCCCGCTCGGCGGCGGGGCGGCGGACGAGCGTCCACCGGGTGCGCGGCGTTCGGCCGCCGCCCCGCCGCGGGACAGGAGGAGCGCGCGTCCGGCGGGCGGCGGCGTCGCCGCACGCGGTGCGAAGACGGCGGCATCTGCCGACGAGCGCGGCGTCTCCGTCAAGAAGAAGCGAAAGGGGCAGGCACAGATGAAGCCGCGCAAGCGCGCGAAGCTCGGCAAGCGCCGCAGGCCGGCGCGATGAGCTTTTGCGACCGGGCCGCCATCGTCGGGGTCGGCGAGACGGCGTACGTGCGCGGGGCCGACCGGCTGCCGCTCGAGCTGATGCTCGACGCCGCGCGCGAAGCCGTGGCGGACGCCGGCCTCACGCTCGCCGACATCGACGGTCTGATCCCGCCGTCCGGATTCACGACCACCGAGGAGCTCGCCGCGAACCTCGGCATCGAAGACCTGCGGTACGCGGTGACGGTCCACATGGGTGGAGCCAGCGCGACGGCGGCGCTGCAGAGTGCCGCGATGGCGGTGGCGAACGGGCTCGCGACGCACGTGCTGTGCGTGGTCGGCTGGAACGGCTACTCGGCGTTCCGCCCCAAGCCCGGCGCCCACCAGCCGAAGCTCGGCTTCGCCCCGACGGCGCTCGCGGACACCATCATGGACTTCTACATGCCCTACGGCGCGATGCTGCCGGTGCAGATGTACGGTTGGATCTGCACGCGCCACAAGAAGCTGTACGGTACGCGCGACGAGGACACCGGGCACGTCGCACTCGCGTGCCGCCGCCACGCACAGCACAACGCGAGGGCGTCGATGCGCGGCAAGCCGCTGACGATGGAGCAGTACCTCGCGGCGCGCTGGGTATCGGAACCGTTCCGCCTCTACGACTGCTCGCTCGAGACCGACTGCGCGAACGCGATCGTCGTGACGACCGTCGAGCGGGCGCGCGACCTGAAGCACCGCCCGGCGATCATCATGGCCGCAGCCGAAGGGCACCCGTACCCCGCCGACGACATCCCGAGCCGTCCCGACCCGTTCCGCATCGGGCTCAGCTTCGCGGCGCCGAAGGCCTTCGAGATGGCCGGCGTGAAGCCGCACGACGCGGACTTCCTGCAGATCTACGACTGCTTCACCTATGTCGTCCTGCTGCAGCTCGAGGCGCTGGGTCTCTGCGGCCGGGGAGAGGCCGGCGCCTTCGTGCGCGACGGGCGGATCGAGCTTGGCGGCGAGTTCCCGATGAACACGCACGGCGGGCTGCTGTCGCAGGGCCACATGTGGGGCATGAATCACCTCATCGAGGCGACGCGCCAGCTGCGCGGCGAGGCGGGGGCGGCGCAGGTGCCGGACGCCGAGCTGGGGCTCGTGACCGGCTGGGGCGACTTCGGCGACGGCAGCCTCGCGATCCTGCGGAGGTGATGCCATGAGCCCGTCGATCCCTCCCGAGCGCGGCTTTCAGCTCCGCTACACGCCGAGCCCGTCCGGCTTCTCGGCCGACTTCTACCGGCACTGCGCGGGCGGCGAGCTGCGCTTCCAGCGCTGCTCCGCATGCCGGACCTGGCGCCACCCGCCGCGTGTGACGTGCGGACGCTGTTCCTCGGAAGAATGGGCGTGGGAGGCGTCGTCGGGGCGCGGCACGCTGTTCTCGTGGACCGTGACGCACCAGGCGCTGGCGCCGGGCTTCGCGGAGGACGTGCCGTACGCGATCGTGGTGGTCGAGCTCGCGGAGGGGTTGCGGCTGGTGTCTGGCTTGCGCGGCATCGCGCCGGAGGATCTCGAGCTCGGGATGCCACTCGTCGTCGAGTTCGTGCCCGTATCCGATGCGATCGCGCTGCACTGCTTCCGGCGTGCCTGACCAGCCCCGCGTCCGCGCACCGCGTGCGCTGCCCCGGGCCCACGAAGACGGCAGTATCGCGCGCGGTGCCACGCTGGTAGGGTCTCCGCCGACATGACGCCGCGGACCCTTCCCGCCCTCGCGCTCTGCTTCTTCCTCTCGGGCCTCGGCAGCCTCGCCCTCGAGGTGGTCTGGACGAGGCAGATGCGACTCGTGTTCGGGTCGACGACGCTCGCAGCGAGCACGATCCTCGTCGCCTACATGCTCGGTCTCGGTCTCGGCGGGCTGCTCGGCGGCCGCCTGTCGCGCCGGACCCGCACCGCGGGCGACGGCGTTCGGCTCTACGGCTGGATGGAGATCGCCATCGGCGTCTACGCGCTCGCGGTGCCGGCGGCCTTCGCGTGGTTCCCGGTGCTCAGCCGTACCTTGCTCTACACGCTCGGCTTCTGGGAAGCGGCGCTGGCACGCTTCGCCATCGCGCTCGCGGTGCTGCTCGCGCCGACGGTCCTCATGGGGGCGACGCTGCCCGTCCTGGTAGCGGCACTCAGCCGGCACGATCCGCGCGTCGGACGCAGCACCGCGCTGCTCTACGGTCTCAACACGCTCGGTGCCGTCGCGGGCGTGTTCGTCGCGACGTTCGTGCTGTTGCCGTCGCTCGGCCTCACGGGCACGAGCCTGTTCGGCGCCGGGCTCGATGCGGCGGTGGGTGCGATCGCGCTCACGATGGTCGCGCGGAGCGTGGCGCGGCGGCCGGTGGCCGGAGTCACGGACGCCCCGGCCCCCGACGTCGCCGCCGCCCGCGACGAGCGGGCGGCAACGCCGCGTGCCCTGGCCGTGCTGCTCGTCGCCTACGGGCTCGTCGGCTTCACGGCTCTGGTCTACGAGGTCGCGTGGACACGCGCGCTCGCGACCGTGCTGGGCTCGTCCATCTACGCGTTCGCCGCGATGCTCGGTGCGTTCCTGACCGGCATCGCGCTCGGTAGCCTGCTGGTGCGCCGGCGCATCGACGCGCTGCGACGCCCGGTCGTCGCGCTCGCGAGCGGGGTGGCGTTGCTCGGCGTGCTCGCGCTCGCGACCACGGCCGTCCTGCCCCGGCTGCCCGAGCTTCTGCTGCGCGTCCTCGAGCGCAACGGACTCGAGCCCGGACCGATCGCCCTGCTGCAGATCGCCCTGTGCATGCTCGTGATGCTGCCGCCGACCCTCGTCCTCGGTGCGCTCTTTCCGCTGCTCACGCGCGTGGTCGCGGACCGCGCGCGTGACCCGGGCACGGCCGTCGGCCGTGTGTATTTCGCGAACACCGTGGGCTCCGCCAGCGGCGCGTTCTGCGCGGGCTTCCTCCTGCTGCCCTGGCTCGGCCTGCGCGGCACGCTGGCGCTCGCGGCCGCGATCAACCTCGCCACCGCATCGGTGGTCCTGCTGTGCGTGCCATCGGCGCGGGGCTCGACGCGCGTTCTCGCCGCGGTTCCGGCTGTCGGGGCACTCTTGCTGCTGGCGTTCCCGCCACCGCTCGATCCGGTGGCGCTGACGCGGGGCGTGTTCATCCGGCCCGACGCGCATCTGACGTTCGGCGTCACGTACGAGCCGCTCGAGGGCGTGCTGCCCGACGAGCTGCTCTTCCACGAGGACGGCATCAACACGACGGTCACGGTCGAGCGGCGCATGGGGACGGTCGCGCTCAAGGTCAATGGCAAGACCGACGCTTCGACGTCGCTCGACATGTCGACGCAGGTCCTGCTCGGAGAGCTGCCGTTGCTCTTCGGTGGGACGGCGCGCAGTGTGCTGGTCATCGGATTCGCCTCGGGCGTCACCGTCGGCTCGGTCGCGCGGCACGCGGAGGTGGAGCGCATCGATGCCGTGGAGATCGAGCCGGGCATCGTCACCGCATCGCACTTCTTCGACGACGTGAACGGGCGCCCGCTCGACGATCCGCGGGTCCGCGTGGTGCTCGACGACGGCCGGACGTATCTGTCCGGGACGCCCCAGCGCTACGACGTCGTGATCTCCGAGCCGTCGAACCCCTGGCTGAGCGGCGTCTCGAACCTCTTCACGCGCGAGTTTTTCGCGGCGGCACGGGGCGCGCTCGCGCCCGACGGACGCCTGCTCCAGTGGATCCACCTCTACGCGATGGAGCCTGCGGCGTTTCGCTCGATCCTCGCCGCGTTGCGCTCGGAGTTTCGCTGGGTCTACGGCTTCGCCTACGCGCAGGGCCACGCGGACCTGCTGTTGCTCGCGTCGAACGAGCCCCTCACGCGCGACGACCTGCCCCGCTGGGAGCGTCTCGCGCCGGCCGTCCGCGACGACCTGCGTCGCATCGGTACGTTCGACACGGGCGACCTGTGGAGCATGCTGCTGCTCGGCCCGGACGACGTGGACGCGCTCGCGGCGCGCGCGCCGATCGTCAACTCCGACGACAACCTGTTCATCGAGCTGACCGCGCCCTGGATGCTGTACGAGGAAACGGTCGACGCGAACTGGCTCGACTTCGCCAAGGAGCGGAGCGTGGTGCCGCTCCTCGAAGCGATGGGCGAGCCACTGGACGGAGATGCGCTGGCCTCCCTGGCGGCCTCGTACGCACGGTCGCGCCAGAACCTGACCGTCGCGACCACGCTGCTCGGCGAGGCGGCGCGCTCCGGCCGCACCGGCGCCGTCGTCGCCGCAGCGCTGGAGGCCGGACAGAAGATGGACGAAGGCACCGGTGCGTTCGCGCTGGAGGACCAGATCGCCACGGCCGACGACGCGGTGACGCTGTCACCGGACGCCCTCGCGCCGCGCCTGCTGCGCGCGACGCTGCTGCTCGAGGCAGACCGAGGTGCGGACGCGCTCACCGACACGGTAGCGGCTGTACGGATCGCTCCCGACGATCCGCGACCGCGGGTGCTGCACGGACGCGCGCTGCTGTCGGCGGGACGCTACGCGGAGGCGTCGGAGGCGCTGCGTGGATTGCTCGGCACGGAGATCGAGAGGTCGGACCCGAGCGTCCTCGCCTATGCGATCCGCGCCGACGCGGCCAGCGGCGACGAGAAGCGGACGACCGCCCTCCTCGAGACGACGCTGCGCGAGCGGCTTCCCGCGTGGCACGAGGGCTGGGTCCTGCTCGCCGAGCAGTACGAGCGCGCGGGGCGCGCGGACGACGCCGCCCGCGCCCAGCGCAACGCAGCCGCCGTCGTGCGCAACCGCACCGCCCGCTTCCGCCAGGACGCGCTGGCGGCGCAGTGGAGGGGCTCGACCGACGAGGCGATCGCCGCGTTCGCGAGCGCCAGTCGCATCGATCCGGACGACGTGCGCTCGCAGGCGGATCTGGAGCGCCTGCTCAGCGAGCGAAGCAGTCCATCATCTCCCTGATCGCGACCAGCTGGTTGCCGTTCGCCGACGACGGCACGAGGATCGGCGTGCGCACGCCGGCTGCGAGCCACTGCTCGAAGCCCTCCCGCACCTTGCTCGCCGGCCCGTAGAGAGTCGTGTCGGCGAGCCACCGGTCGCTCATCAGGCCGGGTAGAGCGTCGCGGTCGCGACGCTCGAGCGCCTTCTCGATCGCCTCCATCTCCTCGACGTAGCCCGCTTTCTTCCAATACTCGCGGTAGTTCGGCAGCGTCACGTAGCCGGTGAGGGTCTTGCGATTGACGGCGGCCGCCGCGGCGACGTCGTCCGAGATGCAGGTCGGGATCATGTTGCCGACGAAGAAGTCCGCTCCGGCGCGCTTCTCTGCCGGGAGGAGGGCGAGCGAGTGGCCCATGTGGCTGCGTGCGGCGTTGGCGAAGACGACCCCTTCGGCGACCTCGCCGGCGAGCCTGACCATGGGATCGCGCAGCCCGGCGAGGACCACCGGCGGCAGCTCGCCGACGCGCGGCACCTCGCGCAGCGCCTTCACGAAGGCGCGCATGTCGGCGAGGGGCTTCCCGACGGTGATGCCGAGGTTCCGGTGGATGGCACCGTGGCTCACACCGATACCGAAGTGGAAGCGGCCGCCGGACAGCTCGTGCACCAGCGCCGAGGTCTGTGCCCAGTCGTTGACGTGGCGCGTGTAGATGATCGAGATCGCGGTGCCGAAGCGGATCTTCGACGTGGTGAGCGCCAGGGCCTCGCACAGGCCGAGCCCGTCACCGAAGCTCGCGCAGTAGAGGCCGGTGAAGCCGACGCGCTCGAGCTCCTGCGCGAGCTCGAGGGTAGCCCGGCGCCGGCCGTGCATGGCGGCGAGGGCAAGGGCGGGCATGTGCTTCTGTGTGCTCATGGCGAGTTCGTCTCCTGTGCGATCGTTCGGCGCGTCGTCGCCGGACCGGTCTCCGTGGTCAGCTCTTCCTGGCGGCCAGCTCGAGCACCAGGCGGTAGAGGAACTCGAGTCCGGGCCGCAGGCTGGCGGCCGGAATCCGCTCGTCGATGCCGTGCATGCGGTTCTCGTCCTCCTCGGAGAGGCCGATCGGGTTGATGCCGTAGGCGTCCATCCCCTTGGCGCGGAGGAAGCGCGAGTCCGTCGCGCCGCGCGACATGAACGGCACGATCGGCAGCCCGGGGAACATCTGCTCGGTGACGGCGCGGATCGCCAGCGGCGCCGGCCCGCTCAGGTCGGACGGCTCGCCGAAGCCGAACTCGTTCGTCGGCTCGACCTCGAGCTCGGGGCTGCCGAGAGCTCGCTCGATCTCGCGCTGCACGTCGGCGACCGTCTCGCCGGGCAGGATGCGGCAGTTGACGTTGGCGGTCGCCTGCGCCGGGAGCGCGTTCACACGCGTACCACCCGACAGCATGGTCGCGACGCAGGTCGTGCGCAGGGTTGCGGCGAGCGTGGGATCGCCGTCGAGAACCGCGATCGCGTCGGCCGGCGGCGTGTCCTCGGCGGCGGCGAGTGCTCGCATCGCGGCTGCGACCGCCGGATCCTCGAGCGGGGCGCGGTTTGCGAAGTAGGCGCGCGTCACGGGCAGGAGACGCGGCGAGAAGCGGTGGACGGCGAGCTTCGCGAGACCCGCTGCCAGCTCGTAGATCGCGTTGTCGGGCCGCGGCACCGACGAGTGCCCGGTCCGGCCGCGCGCCGTGATGGTGAAGTCCTGGTACTGCTTCTCCGCGGTCTGGAGCTGCACCAGCCTGGGGCGGCCTTGCTCGTCGAGCGCGAGGCCGCCGCCCTCGTTGAGCGCGATCTCGGCTGCGATCAGCTCGGGCCGGTGATCGAGGATCCAGCGCACGCCGGCGCCCCCGCTCTCCTCGTCGCCGGTCCAGGCGACGATCACGTCGCGCGCCAGCGGGACGTCGTGCCGCTTCAGCAGGATCAGCGTCTCGAGTGCGAGCGACGCCATGCCGAAGTCGTCGGCGACGCCGCGTCCGACGAGGTAGCCGCCGACCTCGGTCATCTTCCTGGGATCGGTCGACCAGTCCTGGCCGTTCGTTCCGACGACGTCGATGTGCGCGATCAGCAGGAGCGGCTTCGCCGAGCCGTCGCCCTTCAGGCGTGCGACGAGGTTCTCCCGTCCCGGCGCGAACTCGGTGACCTCGTACGGGATGCCGGCCTCGTCGAGTCGCGTCTTGCCGAGAGCTACCGCGCGCGACTCGTTACCGGGCGGGTTGGTCGTGTCGGCGGCGACCAGCGCGCCGATCAGCTCGCGCGCGGCGGCCGCCCCGGCCGCGAAGTCGACCTTCGCAGCGGCGTCGCGCGGCGGGAACGCGGGCTGCGCGTGCGCGGGCAACGGCGCCGCGAGCATCGTGACGAGCCCGGCCGCCACGGCTGCGAGGCGTGCGAGCGGCGGGGATGAGACGGTCCTGCGCGTCGCTGGGTGCACCGTCACACCGCCCTCTGCGGGCGCGCCTCGCCCAGCAGCGGCCTCCGTGTCTCCGCCACGCGTCGCACGCGCGACGCGCTCTCGACCGTTCGCTCCGTGATCAGGCGCACCGCTTCCTCCACCGAATCCGTCACGCGCAGGAGGTCGAGGTCCTCCACGCCGATGGTTCGCTCCGCGAGCATCTTCTGCCGCAGCCACTCGAGCAGCGGTTGCCAGTAGTCGCTGCCCATGAGGGCCACCGGAAAGTCCGTCATCTTGTTGGTCTGGATGAGGGTCAGCGTCTCGAATACCTCGTCGATCGTGCCGATTCCGCCCGGCATGGCAACGAACGCCTGCGAGTACTTCACGAGCTTCAGCTTGCGCACGAAGAAGTGATCGAGCTCGAGCATCAGATCCAGGTACGGGTTCGGCGTCTGCTCCATCGGCAGCACGATGTTGCAGCCGACGTGTAGCCGCCGCCCTCGCGGGCGCCGCGGTTCGCAGCTTCCGTGATGCCGGGGCCGCCGCCGGTCATGACCGCGAAGCCGGCCTGCGCGAGGCTCCGCCCGGTCGCGCGCCCGAGCGCGTAGAACGGGTGCGTCTCACCGAACCGCGCCGAGCCGAACACCGTGACGCAGGGGCCGATGAAGTGCAGCTTCCGGAAGCCGCACATCATCTCGAAGAACACGCCGATGGCGCGCACGAGCTCGGCGAGGCGCGCCGCCGGCCTCGCGAGGAAGCGGCCCTCGGTCGGGCTGCCGCTCCGCGGGGGCCAGTGCGCGCCGTTCGTCCGCGGCGGGGCGGGGGCCTTCTCGTTCGTCACGCAGGCTCAGATAGACCAGCCGGGCCCGGAGCGCGACTCGCGACCCACCACGACCGGAGCACGCTGGTGCCGAGGATCACGCCTCCCCCCGCGAGCGCGAACGGACCCGGTCTCTCGCCGTGCACGAGCCACGTCCAGACCGGGTTCAGGACCGGCTCGATCAGCGTGAGCAGCGTCGCGTCAAACGCGCGTACGCCCCGCACGCCGCGCGTGAAGAGGGCGTAGGCGAGACCCACCTGGCAGGTGCCGAGCCATCCGAGGATGGCGAGGTCGCGTCCCCCGGGGGCCGGCGCGCTCGCGATCCACGGCAGGCAGACCGCGAACACGAGCACGTTGCCGAGCACCGTGGCCGCGGAGACGAAGTCGGGGTCGCGCGCGCCGGCGGCGCCGTCCGCCGCCCGCGTGCGGGCGCCGGCGAGCGCGTGCTGGCGGAGCGCGAGGCCGCGCAGGCCAAGCACGGTCGCGGCCCAGGCGAGCCCGCTCGCGAGTCCTGCGAGGTCGCCGCGCAGCGGGTCGGGGGCCGTGGCCTGGGCGGACGGCTGGCCGACGAAGAACAACCCGAGCCCGAGGGCGAACAGCGACAGGAAGCCCAGGTCGCCGCGCTGCCGGCGCTCGCCCAGGAGGAGAGGGCCGAGCAGCAGCACGTAGAGCGGCGCCGTCGACTGGAGAAAGATGACGTTCGCGGCGGTCGTGAGCTTGTTCCCGGCGACGAACAGCAGCATCGTCGCAGCCTGCGCGGCGCCGATCGCCAGGGCCGCCGGGCCGAACGATCGCCACGGGGCGCGCAGGACGGCTAGCAGGAAAGCTGCCGCGATCCCCGCGCGGATCCCTGCCACCTGCGCCGATGGCAGGCTCGTCATCTTGATCGCCGCGCCGCCGGTCGAGAAGAGCAGGGCGGCCGCCACGACGGCGAGCCGCGAGCGCGTCGGGGAGAGCATCGCCGGTGTTCTCTGCCGGAACGGCGTGCCACGCGCCACCGCGACGTCTCGCCGAACGTCACTCGTCGGTGCGGCGTACCTGCCGGTACAGGGCCTCGTCGCGCTGCGTCGCGAGATGGCCCCCGGTGACACGAATCGCCTTGTCGCCGAAGCCGCGGGTGTGCTCTGAACGAAGGTCGGGCGACGCGGGCGTCGCCACCGGGAAGCGGGGGAAGATGCAACGGGGAGAGGCAGCACGGGTTCCGGAGGAAGCGGCACCCGAGCCGTGCGCACGCGACGTGCGCGGCGCGACCATCGGACCGGCCTACGCCAACTACATGCTCGGCGTGCTCGTGCTGGTCTACGTGTTCAACTTCCTCGACCGGCAGATCGTCTCGATCCTGGCCGAGCGCATCAAGCACGACCTCGGCGTCGGCGACGGCGAGATCGGCTTCCTGTACGGGACCGCGTTCGCGGTGTTCTACGCGGTGTTCGGCATTCCGCTCGGCCGGCTGGCCGACGTCTGGGATCGCCGCCGGCTGATCGCCCTCGGGCTCGGCTTCTGGAGCGTGATGACGGCGCTGTCGGGCCTCGCTCGGTCGTTCACGCACCTCGCGGTGGCGCGGGTCGGTGTCGGGATCGGCGAGGCGAGCGCGTCACCGTCCGCCTTCTCGCTGCTCTCCGACCTGTTTCCCGCGTCGCGCCGTGCGACCGTGCTCGCGATCTACTCGAGCGGCATCTACCTCGGGGCGGGGCTCGGGCTCTTCATCGGCGGCCTCGTGGTCGATCGCTGGGACCTGGCGTGGGCGGCCGCGGACCCGCCGCTGGGGCTGCGCGGCTGGCAGGTGGCCTTCCTCGTGGTCGGCCTCCCGGGGCTGCTGCTCGCGCTCTGGGTCGCGACCCTGCGCGAGCCGGTGCGTGGCGCGCTCGACGGCATCGAGGCGGCCCCGGAGCCGAATCCGTGGCGTGAGTTCGCGCGCGAGCTGCGCGCCGTGGTGCCGCCGTTCACCCTCGCGCATCTGATCGCCGAGCACGCGGGCCCGCGGGCCGTGGCCACCAACGTCGCCTCGGCGGTGCTCATCGCGGCCGGTGCTGCCGCACTGTCGTGGCTGATCGGGACACCGGCGCAGTGGATCGCGCTCGGGGTCGGGCTCTATGCCGCGATCTCGTGGGCGCAGGCGCTCGCGCTGCGCGACCGGCCGGCGTTCGCG
Organism: Deltaproteobacteria bacterium; assembly: GCA_016874715.1. Taxonomy (GTDB): domain Bacteria; phylum Desulfobacterota; class Binatia; order UBA12015; family UBA12015; genus VGTK01. The sequence continues at coordinate 12,358 of VGTK01000124.1, forward strand.
CTGATCCTGCGCACACCGACGCTGCGCGACGCGAATCTCGGCTTCTCCTTTCTCGCGTTCACCGGCTACGGCATCGGCTTCTGGCTGGCGCCGTTCCTCATTCGCGTGCACGGCGTGAGCGAGGCCGAGGTCGGTCTCGTGCTCGGCGGCACGTCGGCGCTCGCGGGCTGGCTCGGCGTGACGTTCGGCGGCGTGCTCGCGGACCGCTGGCGGGCCACCCACGCCGACGGGCGCCTGCGCGTCGGGATGGTCACCGCGCTGGCTCCGTTGCCGCTCGCGCTCGCACTCCTGTTCACGGAGAGCACGTGGCTGGTCTACGTGCTGAGCTTCCCGCTGTCCCTGACGACGTCGCTGTGGATCGGCCCGGGCGCATCGACGGTGCAGGACATGGTCCTGCCTCGCATGCGGGCGAGCGCATCGGCGGCGTACCTGCTCGTCATCACCTTCGTCGGCCTGGCGCTCGGGCCGTACACGATCGGACGCATCAGCGTGGCGCTGGGCGACCTGCGGCTCGCCATGGCCTTCGGCCTGGTCGCCAACCTCGCCGGCGCGTTCTTCCTCTGGCGCGCCATGCGCACGCTGGAGCGGGATCAGGCGTCGATGCTGAATCGGGCACGGGAGCTCGGCGAGCGCGGGCTCTGAAAGGCGCAGGGATGCCGCCCGCGGTGGGGGCTCGGCGAGCCGACGAGGCCCGCCCGGTCGGAGGCCGCGGAACCGGTGGAGGTTGCCGACACCTCGAAAATGGGCGGCACGACGAGATCGGCGGCTTGTTCGCTTCATCGGGCGCGCGGTATCCTGCGCGCTGACCAACGGTCAGCCGTTCTGCTCGCCCAGCATGTCGTCCCCACACCGATCCCGAGATTCCTTGACGGACAGGCCGGTGCGTCTGGTGCTGCGCGCGGCGCTGCTTGCGATCGTCGGGGTGGCGACCGCTCTACCTCTCGGCAGCGGCTGCCAGCGCCCGCCGAAGGAGAAGCCGAACGTCCTGCTGATCAGCATCGACACGCTGCGGGCGGACCACGTGGGTGCGTACGGCTACCGGCTCGACACGACGCCCGCGATCGATGCCCTCGCCAGGCGCGGCGTGCGCTTCGCCGACGCGACCGTCGCGTGGCCGAAGACGTGGCCGTCGATGGCCGCCATGGTGACCGGCAAGCCGCCACAGACCAACGGCATCCTGCTGCGGCCGCGTCGCCCGCTGCCGCCCGAGAACCTCACTCTCGCGGAGGCGCTGCGCGACGGCGGCTACGCGACCGGCGCCGTCGTCGCGAACGTGAACCTCGCCAGGAGCTTCGGCTTCGATCAGGGCTTCGAGACCTACGTCGAGTCGTGGGCGGACGAGGCGATCCGGCAGACGGGGTCGGCGTCGTTCCGCAACGCACCGGGTCTCGTCAAGCGCTTCACCAACGGCCGGGTCGTCACCGACCAGGCGCTCGCGACGCTCGATGCGCTCGGCAGCGGCAAGGACAGGCCGTTCTTCCTCTGGCTGCACTACATCGACCCGCACGGGCCATACGTCCCGCCGCCCGCGTACGCGAAGCTCTTCGCGGGGGAGCACCCGCCGTACCCGGTGCCGCTCGCGGACCTGCCGCCTTACCAGCTGCAGATCGACCCGGCGACGGGCCAGGTCTCCAATGACATCGGCTTCTACGCGACGCAGTACGACCGCGAGATCCGATCGCTCGACGCCCAGATCTCGCGCCTCCTCGCGGCGCTCGACGAGCGCGGCCTCACACGCGACACGCTCATCGTGTTCACCGCCGACCACGGCGAGAGCCTGAGCGAGAACGCCTACTACCTCGAGCACGGTGACGTGCCCTACCAGACGACTGCCGCCGTGCCGCTGTTCTTCGTGCTCGAGGGCCGCCTCCCGGGTGGCCGCGTCGTCGAACGGCCGGTGGGCGTGATCGACATCTTCGCGACGATCCTCGAACTCACCAGGACGCCGGTGCCGCCGGGCCTCGCGTCGACCAGCCTGGTGCGTGCGCTCGAGGGCGACGACGCGGCGACGCCGCAGGACGTCTTCATGATGTCGGGCAAGTACGAGCCGTGGCAGCTGTCGGTCCGCGAAGGGCCGTGGAAGCTCGTGCTGCTGCGCGCGCCGCAGGATCGCGAGTGGCTGCACGCCCCGGAGCGCGCGCTCTACGATCTCGCACGCGACCCGACCGAGCAGCACGACGTGCTGGCGGAGAACCGCGTGCTCGCCGCGGCGCTCGAGAAGAAGCTGATCGACTGGCTGGTCGCGACGCCGCGCTACACCGGCGGCGCAAAGACCGATCTCGAGCAGCTCGACGAGCGCACGCAGGACATGCTGCGCGCGCTCGGCTACCTCGAGTAGCGCGCGCGAACGACCCAGGCGGCGGCCGGGAGGCGGACGCCCTTGGGTCCGTGATGCGGCGCCATCGCTGCGCGCACCGACTGCACCACCTGCGCGCGGACCCCTTCGTCGGCCTGCGCGAGCAGCGCCTGCGTCGGGCCCATGGTGAGCAGAAACTCGACCGCCTGGTCCAGGTCGGGGGTGCCGCCGACGGTGATCGGCTCCTCCAGCGTCTCGAACGCGACGTCCGTGAAGCCCGCCTCCTGCAGGATGCCCGACACGCGTTCGCGGTCCGCGAAGGCGAACGGACCCGGGGCGTCGGGTCCGGCGGGCGGTGGCAGCGCCACGTGCTGCGCGACTGCGGCGAGCGGCAGCGACATCCACGGGTTCTGGCCGAGCGACTGCCAGCAGACGAAGGCGAGGCGGCCGCCGGGTCGGAGCGCGCGGCGAACGTTGTCGAACGCAGCCACGGGGTCGGCGAAGAACATGACGCCGAAGCGCGAGAACGCGACGTCGCGGCTCGCGCACGAGAACTGGTGTGTCTGGGCGTCGGCGAGCTCGAAGCGGGCGTTGCGCGTGCCGGCGTCGTGCGCGCGCCGGCGCGCCAGCTCGAGCATCGGCGCCGAGATGTCGATGCCGAGGACGTTGCCGGTCTCGCCGGTGCGCTGTGCGAGCTCGAGCGTCGTGGTGCCGCAGCCGCAGCCGAGGTCGAGGATGGTCTCGCCCGGGACGATCCCCGCGCGGTCCATCGCGCGCCGCCCGAGCTCGTCGAGCTGCTGGTCGAGACGATCCTGCAGGGTGACCCACTTCGGGCCGGCCTGCTCGTTCCAGTAGCGGATCTGCTCTGCGTTGGGTCCGTCCGCCGCGATCGTGTCGGTGGTGCTCATCGTCCCGTCGTCAGGCCGGGTCCTCGCGGCAGAGGAGAAACCAGTTCGGCATCTCCTTGCCGGCGCGGGTCGCGCGGCCGATCAGCAGGTGCTCCGACACCCGGCGCAGGTAATCGATCGTACCGTTGTAGATGAAGCGCGACAGCCGGTAGCTGTTGTCGTGGATCTCGGGCCACTCGGCGGGCCTGCCGGCCGGGATGCGCGTGTAGTCCACCGCGACGCTGCCGAGTCCGGTCGAGTCGTAGGCGACGAAGTAGCCGGGGCCCGTGAGCGGCGCGAGCCACTTCGTCGGCTGGTAGTTGTAGCCCCACAGCTCGTCGCGGTCGGTGCCGGCGGCGGGACGGCAGAAGCGCTTCTGGAAGTGCGTGAACGCCGGCAGCGAGTTCTTGCCGTGGAAGATCACCGGGCGGAGCGGGCCGAGGTCCTTCGGCACCATCTCGCCGATCGACACCGGTCGGCCGTCGGCGGCGTGCCAGAGCTTCTCCTGCTCTTTTCCGTCGAGCGCCTCGGTGATCTCGACGCGCTCGTGCGGCGACGCGGCCTCGAACTCCGCGGCGATCGCCTGCAGGTCGACCGTGGCGGCACGCAGCAGGGACTTGATCCTCTCGTGGCGGGTCATGGTCGGATCACCTACCAGCCGCGAACGCGGGCAGCACCTGCTCGGCGAAGAGCCGTGCCGGCTCGCGCGTGTCGCGGCCGAAGAACTCGATGACGAAGCCGGTGCAGCCGAGCTTCACGTGACGCTCGATGCGCTCGACCACCTGCGCGGGCGTGCCCCAGATGCCGTGCTCCTCGATCGCGGCGCCCATGTGCCCGCCGTAGATGCGGCTCGCCTTCGCGAGCGCGGCCGTGGCCTCGTCGTCGGTGGCGGCGATCACCACGGTGCACTGCTGCGAGACCTCGATCTCGGCGAAGTCGCGCCCGAGCTCGTCGCAGCGGCGCCGTAACGCCGCGATCTTCTGCGGCAGCTCGTGCTGGAACGCGGCCAGGTTGTTCCACATCTGTGCGTACTTGACGACGAGCCCCATGAGGATCTTCTCGCCGCCGCCGCCGATCAGGATCGGCGGCCGGCGCACCGGCTTCGGCTCGCACACCGCGTCCTTCAGCTGGAAGTGCTTCCCCTCGAAGGTGACGCTGGGCTCGGTCCAGAGCCGCGTCAGGATCTCGCAGGTCTCCTCGATGCCGCGCAGGCGCTCGCGCGTCGACGGGAAGGGCAGGCCGTAGCCGGTGAACTCGGAGTCGAACCAGCCGGCGCCGAGGCCGACGATGGTGCGGCCGTTCGAGACGTGGTCGATGGTCGCGACCTGCTTCGCGAACACCGCGGGGTTGCGGAAGAACGGCGGCGTCACCAGCGTGCCGAGCTGGACCCGCTCGGTGATCGCCGCGACCGCCGCGAGCTGGCTCCACGCCTCGAAGATCGGCAGGTTGGGCATCGGCACGCCGTACATGTGGTCGCAGACCCACACCGAGTCGTAGCCGAGGCGGTCGAACTCGAGCGCTGCGTCGCGGGCCTCGGCCCAGGAGCGCTTGATCTGCGGAAGGGTGACGCCGAAGTGGATGGGGTTCGCCATGGCCGCCATCTCTACGGGCGGACCGTGGCGGATGACAAGGGGGCGGCAGGACCGTTCGTCACCGGGACCACGGCTCGTCCGCGCGTGGCGAGGAAGTCGTACGCCTGGCGGCGCACGCGCAGGTCGGCGAGCAGATCGTGGCCGTGCGACGGCCAGACCAGCAGCCGTGTGCCGCGGCCGCGTCGGCCGCCGACGTCGTCGAGCGTCATCCCGTAGACGTCCGCGAGCCGGGGGCCCGCCGCCGGCCCGACGGCCATGTCGACTCCGGCCGAGATCACCAGCAGCGGCGCCGTGCTGGCCGCCCCCGTGCGCTCCCCCGCGAAGCTCACCGGCTGCGCGCCCGCGAAGGCCGAGCCGTACGCGAACGAGAGCAGGTCCGCGAAGCCCACCAGCTGCGGATCCGCGATGCAGATCCCGTCCGGCTCGCAGGTGCCCTTGCACTTCGCCCCGTGGCTGGAGCCGCCGCTGCAGGCGCCGTACGCCGTCACGCCGAGCACCCGCGCGACCTGGATGACCTGTCAGTCGACCAGGTCCGCGGGCGGGGTCATGAGTACCGTGGTGCCGATGCGCGGCTCGACCGCACGCAGCAGCACACCCGCTGCTGGTCCGGAGCAGGCACGCGCGGCGAACGCGTCCCGGTACGCGGCCAGCACCGCACGCGGATCCGCGGTCCGGAACTCCGGGCCGGGGGCCACGGGCGGCGTGCCGCGCGTCGACGCGAAGGATGC
>VGTK01000125.1 GCA_016874715.1 Deltaproteobacteria bacterium
CGCGAAGATCCTGGGCGTCGAGCTGCTGCGCTACGACATGAGCGAGTACATGGAGAAGCACACCGTGTCGCGCCTCATCGGTGCGCCGCCGGGCTACGTGGGCTTCGACCAGGGTGGTCTGCTGACGGATGCGGTGCGGAAGAACCCGCACGCCGTGGTGATGCTCGACGAGATCGAGAAGGCGCACCCGGACCTCTTCAACGTCCTGCTGCAGGTCATGGATCACGCGACCCTCACCGACAACACCGGTCGCAAGGCCGACTTCCGGAACGTCGTGCTGATCCTCACGACCAACGCGGGCGCGCGCGACATGGCCGCATCGTCGATCGGCTTCACCGGCCCTGGCGAAGGGGGCGGCTCGTCCAAGGCCGCGATCGAGCGCACGTTCAGCCCCGAGTTCCGCAACCGCCTCGACGCGATCGTGCAGTTCAACCCGCTCGATCCGGTCGCGATCGCGCGCGTCGTCGAGAAGAACCTGGCCGAGCTCCAGGCACAGCTCGTCGACAAGCACGTCGCGCTCGAGCTGACCGAGGCCGCGAAGGAGTACCTCGCCGAGAAGGGCTTCGACCGCGCCTTCGGCGCGCGTCCGATGGCTCGGCTGGTGGAGAAGGTCCTCAAGCGACCGCTCGCGGACGCGATCCTGTTCGGTGACCTGGTGGACGGCGGCAAGGCCGTCGCCGACGTCGCCGGCGGCGAGATCGTGCTGCGCTTCGAGCGCCGGGCGGCCTGATCTCCCGCCCGGCGAAAGACACCACGCCCAGCTGCTTGCGATGAAGAGCCGAGATCGAGTTCCGGAGACCACCGGGTCGCTACGCGGGCACGGCGTCACGTTGCGCTACTCGCGCTGGCAGGGCGGCGGCGCGCCGATCGTCGTGCTGCACGGCGGCGGCCAGACGCGGCATGCGTGGGAGGAGAGCTGCGGGCATCTCGGCGACCTCGGCTACGACGTGACCGCGCTCGACCTGCGCGGGCACGGCGAGAGCGAATGGGCACCGAACCAGGAGTACGGGCTGATGCACTTCACCGCCGACGTGGTCGCGGTGCTGCCGCAGCTCGGTCACCCGCGGGCGGCGCTGCTCGGCTTCTCGCTGGGTGGCCTCGTGAGCCTATACTTGACGTCGCGCCACCCCGAGCTCTGCACGGCGCTCATGCTGGTGGACGTCGCTCCCCGCCTCGAGACCAACGGCGTGCGCCGCATCCGTGACTTCATGACGCGGCACGAGAGCTTCGGCTCGCTCGACGAGGTGGTCGCGGCGCTGCGCGAGTACAACCCGAACCGCCCACCCGACTCGATCCGTCCCGAGTCGCTCGAGCGCAACCTGCGCCAGCGTCCCGACGGGCGCTGGGAGTGGCACTACGACAGGTACTTCCGGACCCCGGTCACCGACACGGCGGACGGTGCGTACCGCTCCCGCATCATGGGCCTGTCGCACGAGGAGCTCGTCGCGGCCGCGCGCACCGTCCGGGTACCTACCCTCGTCGTGCGCGGCGCGACGAGCGACGTGCTCAGCGAGGATGGGGTTCGCGAGCTGCTCGAGACCATCCCGCACGCGGAGGCCGCGACGGTCGAGCGCGCCGGACACCAGGTGGCGGGCGACCGCAACGATGCGTTCCTGGTCGCGCTCACCCCGTTCCTCGCGCGTGCGTACCCCGCACGCGCGGCGCACGCCGAGGCGCGCGTCTCGGACTGACGTCGGCACCGGCTTCGCCGACCGCGAGGGATGAACCCGCAGGGCGTGTCCATCTGACGTCCGCACCGGCTTCGCCGGTCACGGCACCCGCACGATGCCGTCCCGCTTCCGGACGCCGATGTCAGGCGCAGATCTCCTCGATCACGGTGCTCGTGCCGGATCTCCGGAATCGGCGGGGGGCGCGTCGCCGCTCCGCCAGCGCCGCACCGCCGGGTCCCACACCATCTCGCAGCGCTCTGCGTAGCGTCGCTCCTTGACCGAGCCCTCGCGCCAGAAGCGGGCGAAGTCGGGCCCATGGCGACCGAGCAGGCGCACCAGCCAGTGGGGGGCTTCGTCGGCATTCGCCCCCGACCACGGGAGCATTCCGGCGAGGTCGACCGTCGCCTTCAGCCCGATGAACACCCCGAAGAAGCCGGCGTCGGCGCCGAGCAAGGCGAGCAGCGGCATCCCACCGAGGATCGTGAAGTGCATCACGAACACGCGCCCGAGCGTCGCCCCGGCGCGGTTCTTCAGATCGAGGAACGGCCAGCGCCGCAAGCTCGTCAGGTCGACGAGGAAGCCCGCGAGCAGGATCCCGACGAGGATCGTCGCACCGGCCTCGAGGCGTGCCCAGTCCGGCTTCTCCTTCAGGATGCCGAAGAGGACGATCGCGACGAAGATCCCCTGGGCGAGCGTGAAGAACAGCGCGATCGCGCCATAGTGGACCATGTAGCGGTGCATCGATCGCGGCGGCGGCTCGAGATCGCCCCCGGCGAGCGGATCCGCGTTCGATTGCTTGGCTGGCCGCTTCCTTCGGGCTGGCGATCCGGCGCGCGACGGGCTCGTCTCCACCGGATCGAGGATGTGCCCGCGCTTGCGCGTGAGCCGGGCGTGCACGCCGATGCGCAACGCCCAGAGGATCCCGCCGACCAGGTTCTCGAGCCAGTAGAGAGCGATCGCCGTCGCCGGCGACCAGCCATCGAGGAAGAAACCGCCCGCCGGCACGGCGTTGACCCCGACCGCCTGGGCGGCGCGCAGGAGTCCCGCGATCACGCGTCTGGCCCACCAGGGAGAACGACTCGCACGCGGCGTTCGTCTCGCATCGCGCGCAGGGTCTCGCAAGGATTCCCCGCCCGGTAGGCAGCTCGATCCGGCGGCCGCCTCGGGCCGGACCGTTCCACGGAGCTATTGCGGCACTCGACTCGGACCGAGAAAAGGTGTCGAGATGGAGTGCACGCTCCGCCTGCTCCGCGGCCTCTTGGACCTCGTCGGTCTCGGACCCGTGCGGCGGCCCGCGGCTCCACGGGGGACGACCATGCCAGAGGTGTCGAGCCAGTTCGAGCTGCGCCAGCTGCTGAAGGCGTACCGCCGCGGATGGATCTCCGACGAGCTCTTCGAGGAGCAGCTCCGCGAGATCCAGGGCACCTCGTCCGTCGATGGTAACGGCAGGTCGGACGAGGCCCCCACGAAGGTCTACCGCGTGGGCGAGCGGACGTTCCCGACCGAGCGCGAGATGCTGCTGCACTTCCTCGACGAGTTCCGCGCCGGCGAGACCTTCGGCGGCGAGGTGTTCGCGCTCTGGTACGCGGTGTCGCCCGACCCGCGCGTGCGCGGCGGCCTGCAGGTGGTGCGCGAGCGCGAGGCGATGCACGGCAAGCTGCTCGCGGCGCGGATCGCGGCGCTGGGCGGCAAGTGCCGGGCCGCGCTGCCCGAGAAGTTTCAGTCCGCCGCCCGCGCGAAGCTGGGCTCGCCGACGGTGTCCGACGCCGACAAGCTCGCCGACTTCGTGCGCCGGCTGCCGGACGTCGAGGCTGCCGTGGCGCCGATCCGCGCCGTGATCGGGCAGATCGAGGACGACTGCGAGTCCCGCGCACTCCTCGAGAACATCCTCGAAGACGAGATGGCGACGGTGCGCTGGTTCCACGCGACGCCCGCGGCCGGCTGATCCGCGGAGACCGCACGGCACGCCCGCCGGGCCGTCGTGCCGCGCGCGGCCCTTTGCTGGACGGACGGTAACCGGGCGGGCCGTGCGCCGGTCGGGCCGTACCCGGGCGGGACCTGTGCTGGTCGGACGGCACCCGGGCGAGACCTGCGCTGGTCGGACGGCGCCCGGGCCTGGACGCGGTCCGTCTCGGGACGCGACCCGGTTGACATCCGCAGTCGTGGTACGGCAATCCTACCGGGTTGCGGTCGCCCCGCCGCCCCGTCCGGGGCGGCTTGCCGCCGCGAAATCCCCGGCAAATCCGGTAAGTCGAAGAGATTCTTCAAGGGAGGTCTGCGTCAAATGCTGCTCGAAGGGAAAGTTGCGATCATCACGGGTGCTGGCCGCGGCATCGGCCGCGAAGAAGCCCTGCTCATGGCGAAGCACGGCGCGAAGGTCGTCGTGAACGACCTCGGCGCCCACTTCGACGGCAGCGGTGCACCGACCGGCTCGCCCGCGCAGGAGGTCGTCGCCGAGATCAAGAAGATGGGCGGCGACGCGATCGCGAACGGCGAGAGCGTGACCGACCACAAGGGTGCGAAGCGCATCCTCGAGTGCGCGCTCGACACCTTCGGCAAGGCCAACATCCTGGTCAACAACGCCGGCATCCTGCGCGACCGGATGATCTTCAACATGGACGAGGAGTCCTGGGACTCGGTCGTCGCGGTGCACCTCAAGGGCGCCTACAACATGTCGCACCACCTCTGCGCGTACTGGCGCGAGGAGCACAAGAAGGGCAATGCGCTCAACGGCCGCGTGATCAACACGGCGTCGGACGCGGGGCTCCTCGGCAACGTCGGACAGAGCAACTACGGCGCCTGCAAGGCTGCGGTCGCAGCGATGGCGATCATCATCGACGGCGAGATGCGCCGCTACGGCGTGACCGCGAACGCGATCGCCCCGCTCGCGCGCACCCGTCTCACCGTCGAGGCGACGCCGTCCACGGCCGGCCTCATGGGCGGCGAGGTCAAGGCCGGCGAGTTCGACGTGTGGGGACCGCAGAACGTGGCGCCGCTGGTCACCTGGCTCGCGAGCGACGACGCGGCCGACGTACACGGCGAGGTGTTCCGCGTCGGTGGCGGCACCGTGTTCCTGCTGCAGGGCTGGCGCACGGTCGGCAAGGTCCGTCAGCAGGCGACGTGGGATCCGGCGAAGCTCGGCCCCGCGCTCAAGGCGGAGCTCGCCAAGGGCATCACCAGCAAGGAGAGCCTCGCCGACGTCATGGGCTCCGGCCTGTAGCCACGGCTCGTGGAGGAGCCGGAGCGCGTCCGTGCCTCCGGCTCCCCTCGCACCATGTACCCCTACCGACACGTTCTCTTCGTCTGCCACGCCAACACGTCGCGCAGCGTGATGGCGGAGCACCTGCTGGTCCGCCTGCTGTCCGACCACGCGGTGCCGGCCGACGCCGTCCTCGTCACCTCGGGCGGCATCGCACCCTACGCGCGTGATGGCAGCCTGGTCTCGCTCGACACGCGGCTCGTCCTGCGCGACGTCGACATCCACCTCGAGCCCGACGCGGTCGCGCGCGATCTCAAGCGCGGCCACCGCCACCTGCTCGACCAGGCCGACCTCATCGTCACCATGACCGGGGAGCAGGTGCGGATGGTCCTCGCGCAGATGGGCGACACGGAGAAGATCGCCAAGCCCGTCATCACGCTGCGCGACTTCGCCGACCTCGGCGGTGACATCGCCGACCCCGCCGGCCAGGACGAGGACGTGTTCACCGCGACCCGCAACAAGGTCGCGCACGCGCTCGAGCACGCGCTGCCGAAGCTGGTGCCGGGCGCGCCGGTCCGCGACGTCGCGACGTGCGCGGACTGCGCCGCGGAACGCGCCGGAACCTGAATCCGGCCGCCGCGCGCGGCACGCGCGGCGACAGCGGCGACTACTTCGCCGCCTCCTGAAAGAGGGCGCGGTCGTCGAGCCGGATCGCCGTGAGCTTGTTGCCCCACACGGCGCCGGTGTCGAGGCCGATCGCGCGATCCGCGAGGTGCAGGCCGAGTGCCGCCCAGTGGCCGAACACCACGGTGACGTCCTTCTCCTTGCGGCCGGGGACGTCGAACCACGGCCTGCAGCCGGCGGGTGCCGCCTCGGGCGGACCGCTGAACTCGAGGTTCGGCACCCCGTCCTTCCGGCAGGTGCGCATGCGGGTCAGGACCTGGACGATGGTGACGATCCGCGCGAGGCCGGCGAGGTCGTCGCGCCACTTCCGCGCGGGCTCGCCGAGCGACGTCAGGAGCCGCGCCGCATCCCGGCTCTGCAGCATCTCCTCGGCCTCGCCCGCGAGGTGCTCCGCCTCGTCGGCCGTCCACGCGGGCAGAATTCCGGCGTGCACGACGAGGTGACCGTTCTGGCGAAACGCGAGCGGACGTGTGCGCAGCCAGTCGATCATGTCGCCGCGGTCGCGTGCGTCGAGCACGCCGTCGAGCGTGTCGCGCTTCTTGCGCCCGGTCACGCCGAGCGCGCGCGAGATGAGATAGAGGTCGTGGTTGCCGAGCACGGCGCGCACCGACTTGTCGTTGCGCATCGCCCAGCGCAGGACCTCCGCCGACTGCGGTCCGCGATTGACGAGGTCGCCGACGAGGAGGACGCGATCTCTCGCCGGATCGAACTCGATCCGCTCGAGAAGGCGCTTCAGCATGCCGAAGCAGCCCTGGACGTCACCGATCGCGTAGGTCGCCATGTTCCAGCCCCCGTCCGCCACCCACCTGCAGAGGGCACGGTAGCACCGCGCAGTCTCGGAAGGCAGCCGCCCGCAACTCAGCGGTGCGCACGCGAGCGGTGCGCGCACCGCCGATGGGCCGCGACGATCTCGCCGAGCGTCGGCAGCGTACGCAGCGGGCCCGGAGAGACCACGCGCGGGCGCGCCTCGCCCGACACGATCTTCGCCAGCCCGTCGGCGAGCAGCGGCGGCACCTCGAGCATCATGCGCTCCCGCGTCGCGCGGAGCGTCGCGACCAGCGAGCGCTGCCAGACGATCGGCATCGGTCGCTGGGCGATCACGGCCCCCGCGTCCAGCCGCGCGACGACCTCGTGCAGGGTGAGCGTCATCGCATCGAGGCCCGCATGGACCTCCCAGAAGACCGGCGGCATGCCGCGGCAGAACGCCGGATCGCTCGCGTGGACGTTCAGCAGGGGCACGCCCATCGCGTCGAGCGAGGCTCGTGGGATGGGCGATCCGCCGAAGACCACGGCGAGGTCCGCGCGCACGTCGGCGAGCGCGTCGCGCACCACCGGGTCGTCGGTCGCGATCGCGCTCATCCACCGCTGTCCGGCCGCGGGCGTCGCGGTCGGGATCGCCGCCCCCCGCATCGACACGTGCTGGAGGGCGCGCCAGGCGAAGTGCTCGACCAGGTGCGCCATCGGCGACCTCCCGGTCATGCGGGCGCGCCGCGCGATCCCGGCGCGCAGGTCGCGCAGCCGGTCGGCGAGCAGCATCGATGGATGCGTGCGCACGACCAGCGGGATCTCGATGCCGATCCGGCGATGCAGCTCGAGGTCGCGCACGAAGCCGTCGACCAGGCCGACTGCCGACGTGAGGACGGCGACGCGGGTCACGGCCGGCTCCGCGCCGTCCCGCCGTCGAGCACCGCCACCACGTCGGCGGCAAGCCCCTGCCTCGCGAGGCGCCAGCGGCGGGCACGCTCGAGCGCCTGCCACGGCAGGCGGCGATGTCGCGGCAGGTGCCGGTCGAACACGATCTCGATCTCGGCCGCCGGCTCGGCGCCGCGCCGCCGCTTGAAGTCGCCGTTGCCGCTCCCCTGGTTGAGCACGAGGCCGCGCTCCTCCACGACCACGACGTCGTCCGTTGCGATCAGCCGGTAGAGGCCGAGCGAACGCGGCAGCGTCGTGTCGTAGCCGCCGATCGTCCACCAGATGACGCCGTCGCGGATCAGGCGCACGTTGAAGGCGATCAGATCCCCGTCGCTGCCGGTCCAGCCGCGGACCTCGAACGCCCCGGACCCGACGAGAAGCCGGAAGAACTCTGCGGTGAACTGCGGATTGAGGCCGGCCGGATGCCGTTCGAGGTACAACGACCGGTAGAGCGTGCAGAGACGTTCCGCCTGCGCGGCGAGGAGATCCGGATCGGTCGTCATCCGCGGCGCGTGCCGCCCGTGGACCACGAAGTCGGCGTTGCGGTTGTGGCGGATGCTGCGCAGCGCCCCGCCCGGCCATGCGCGTCCAGGCCGTTGCAGGTGGACCACACGGCTCGGCACGACACGGCCCCCGAGACCGATCAGCGCGCGGGCGAGGTCCGCCGAGAGCGCGGGGACGACGCCGGGCACGACGATCGCGTGTCCGGGCCAGCAACGTTCGCTCGCGGAGAGCAGCTTCGCGAGCGCGGCGCGGTCCGGAGGCAGCGGCTGCGCCGAGGGAAACAGCCAGTGGTTGACCAGGACGACGCGGTCGAAGCCGGCGCTGCGCAGCACCGCCTCGGCCGATCGTGCAGCGGCGCGAAGACCGAGCCGCGCGACAGGCCCACGCGCGCGGCCGAGCTCGTGGAACGGATAGGCGAGGTAGTGCGCCGTCGGTGACGCGTTGGCCGCCTTGCCGGGCCGTCCGTCGCTGACCAGCATCGGGACCGTGCGCTCGCCGACCGTCCGCAGCGTCACCACGAGCCCCTGTCCGTTGGCCAGGTACGTGCCGACGCCCCTCGCCGCGACGGCCTCCAGGTACTCGCGCGTAGCCGCGAGCTCGCCCTGATCGCCCGGAGCCTCTCGTGACAGCGGCGGAGCCATGGACGCCGCGAGCGGGACGGCTACAGCAGCACGCCGGGATTCATGATCCCGTTCGGGTCGAGCGCAGCCTTCACCGCCTTGAGCACGGCGAGCCCCCGGTCGCCGAGCTCGCGGGCGAGATACTCGCGGCGCACGCGGCCAATACCGTGGTGGTGCGCGATGGTCGCCCCCGCGGCGAGCGACGCTTCCATCGCCGCCGCCCACGCGGCGCGATAGAGGCGCTCCTGATCGTCGGGCGCCGTCGCCGAGCCGACGAACGTGAAGTAGATGTTCACGCCCGTCGTGTAGCCGTGCGAGGTGTGGCCGCTCGCCTGAATGATCCCCGGAACCGCGGAGATCGCAGCGGTCACCGCCGCGTGCAGCGGCTTGACGCGATCCCAGGTCGCCGCGACCTCGATCGTATCGACCACGAGACCACCCGCGAGCAGCTGGTCCCACGACGGCACGTGATTGCGACGCCCGAGCCAGTGCACGAGCGGCTCGTCGCCGAGGAGCTTCGCACCGCGCGCACGGCACGCACTCCGCGCGGCCTCCAGCTCGATCTCGAGCGCCGGCGCCATCGCTTCGGTGCCCTCACCCATCACCAGCAGCAGGGGCGCGGGAGCCTGCACCCAGGTGCCGAAGTTCCGCTGCGCCTCGACCTCGTCGTAGAGCCGCAGCACCGCCGGTCGCCAGCCCGCCTGCAGGATCTCGCGGCTGATCCGGATGCCGTCGTCCCAGCTCGCGAGGGTTGCGGCGAAACCCTGATGCCACGCCGCCTTCGGCGCGAGCTTGAGCGCGACCTCCGTCACCACGCCGAGAGTGCCCTCCGCGCCGAGGAAGAGCTGGCGCAGGTCCGGACCGGTCGCCGCGCGCGGCGCGGGAAACGTCCGCATCACGTGGCCGCCGGGTAGCACCACCTCGAGCGCCAGCACCATGTCCTCGATGTTGCCGTAGCGCGTGGAGAGCTGCCCCGAGGCGCGCGTCGACACCCAGCCCCCGACGGTGGACAGCGCGATCGACTGCGGGAAGTGTCCCAGCGTGAAGCCTCGCTCGTCGAGCAGGCGCTCGCACTCGGCGCCGTTGAGCCCCGCCTGCACGCGCGCGGTGAGCGCCTCGCCGTTCACCTCGAGCAGGGCCGCCATCCGCCGCGTGTCGAGCACGATCGCCGCCGTGCCCGGACGCACGCCGCCGCAGACGCCGGAGCCGAGCCCGTATGGGACGACCGGCACACGCTGCTCGTCGGCGATCTCGAGGACCGTCGCGACCTCGGCGGTCGACTCGGGGTAGACCACGCAGGGCGGCGGCGGCGACGGCTCGGGTCCGCGGTCGCGGATCGCCTCCAGCGCCCAGTAATCGTGCGCGTGCGCCTTCCGGTCCTCGGCTTCGGTGACGACGCGGCCGGCGGGCAGCGCGCTCGTGAGTGTGTCGACGATGCTCATGTCCAGCTCCGTACGGCGCGCCAGGCGACGTCCTCGGCGATGCGCGCGCGATAGTGCTCGATCTCGGACGCGAGGCGGCGGTCGTCCCAGCCGAGCCGCCGCGCGAGGATGCCGCCGACGCGTTCGACGTCGGGAAGTCCGTTGCCGGACGCGAAGAGGTTGCTGCGCGCGCGCCGCTCGAGCACGTCGCAGATCGACACCGCGCACTCGGAGTCGAGCGCATGGGAGACGTCCGCATCGGAGAGCGACGTGCGCACGATCGGAACCGGCACCTCGTCCTCGACGAGCGGCACCTCGGCCGTCGTGCAGGGGCGCACCGCGCTGCTGCCGAGGCGCTCGACGACCGCGTCGACCACGCGTTCGGCCATGCGACGGTAGGTCGTGAGCTTGCCGCCGGCGATCGACAGGAGACCGCTGGGCTCCACGAGGATCTCGTCGCGACGCGAGATCTCGGACGGCTTCTTGCCCTCCTGGTGCAGCAGAGGCCGGACTCCGGCCCACGCGCCGCGCACGTCTTCGTCGCCGATCTTCGCCTCCGGCCAGGTGCGGTTCGTCGCCTCGAGCAGGTAATCGACGTCCTCGCGCGTGATCGTCGGGCGCTCCACCGCGCGCGGGTAGTCCGTGTCGGTGGTGCCGATCCAGACGATGTCGCCGTAGGGCACGACGAACACCATGCGGCGGTCGGCCGCGCGCATGACGATCATGTCGTCCACCGGTAGCCGCTCGCGCGACACCACGAGATGGATGCCCTTGGTGAGATGCATGCGCGGCGCGGCCGCGTTGCCGAGGCCGCGCACCGCGTCGACCCAAGGGCCCGCTGCGTTGACCACGACGCGCGCGGTGACCTCGTGCAGGCGGCCCGTCAGGTCGTCGTTGATCGTGACACGCAGCCTCGGCGCGTACGCGGCGGCGGCACCGCCGGTCGACGTCACGGGCGACTCCTCCACGATCCCGACCGCGGGCGCGTAGGTCGCGACCAGCGCACCCGCACGCTTGGCGGACTTCACGGTCTCGAGCGTCAGGCGCGCGTCGTCGGTGACGTACTCCGTGTAGACCGCGGCCCCCTGCAGGCTCTGCGGCTCGAGGCCGGACACGTGGTCGAGGGTCTCGTCGCGCTTCCAGATCTCGTGGCGCTCGTCCTGGGCGATGCGCGCCATCTTCTCGTACGCCCAGAGCCCGGCGCGGAGCTTCATGAGGCCGGCCGTGGTGCGACCGTGGACGGGCAGCGCCATGCGTCCCGGCACGGCGAGGTGCGTCGCGATCTTCCGCAGAATACGCCGCTCGGCGGCGGCTTCGAGAACGAGCCCGACCTCACCCTGCTCGAGGTAGCGCAGCCCGCCGTGGATCAGCTTCGACGACCGGCTCGACGTTCCCGACGCGAGGTCGCCACGCTCGACGAGGGCGGTGCGAAGCCCGCGCATCGCCGCGTCGCGTGCGATGCCGGCCCCGGTGATGCCGCCACCGACGACCAGCAACTCGACCTCGGCGCGGGACATCTCGGCGAGATCACACTCCCTGGTCTCGAACGAGAACGTCAATAGCCCATCTCCCGGAGTCTCTGGTCGGAAAAGCCGAAGTGGTGGCCGACCTCGTGGACGACGGTGCGGCGGATCTCGCGCCGCAGGTGGTACTCGTCGGCGTACTCGTCGGTGAGCGGGAGATAGTAGATCGCGATGTGGTCAGGCAAGGCACTGTGCGAGGCCCCGCGCTGGTCCACGGGCGTTCCCGTGTAGAGGCCGAACAGCGTGTCCATCTCGGGGTCGAGCCCCATCTCGAGCAGAATCTCGTCGGTGGGCTCGTCTTCGACCACGACCGCGACGTTCTGCAGGTAGGGCTGGATCGCCTTCGGCAGCGAGTCCAGAGCCTCGGCGACGATCTCGCGGAAGCGCTCGAGGGGAAATCGTTGCCGGTCGTGGGCACCCGCGGACGACCCCGAGCCGTCGAATCGCTCCCCCATGGAGCGGTCGTATCACCGCTTACCGCCAAAATCTTGTCGTGGGTGCCACGGAAAGGGTCAGCGCTCCGGCCCCTGGGCCACGAAAGCACGGGCACTCCGTCTGGCACCGAGCTTGCTGTGGTCCGGGGTGCTCCCTGTTGCGGATGTGGGCGGCGGACGTTGTGGTGCGGTTGTGGGTGGACGTGGCCGAAGGGAGCGCTCGGGTGCGTACGAGACGGCGGCAGTGAGGTCTCCGGAGGAGACGTGGGCGCTGGGTGCGTGGGGTGTGGACGACGGACACCTCTCTGCCGGTCTCGCCATCGAGGTGCGTTCGCCGGGGGGCTGACCGCACCGCCCGACCCACCCCGGCAAGCTGCCGGCGCTGCGGCAGACAGGATCGACCCGGTGTAGTAGCGAGCCCGGCATGGGCTCACGACCGATCCGCTTCGGCATCCAGACCCCGCAGGAGGGCGCGAGCTACGCGGCCCTCGCCCGGCACTGGCGCGAGGCCGAGCGCCTCGGCTACGACACGCTCTGGCTCGACGACCACTTCTACGGCGTCGTCACGCCGGCGCACGCCGACCAGCTCGAGGCCTGGGTGACGCTCGCGGCGCTCGCCCGCGAGACCAGCCGCGTCCGCTTCGGGATCCTCGTCGGCTGCAACTCGTACCGGAACCCCGCCCTGGTCGCCAAGATGGCGGCGAGTCTGGATGCGATCTCGGGCGGCCGGCTGGAGTTCGGTCTCGGCGCCGGCTGGTTCCAGCAGGAGTACCAGGCGTATGGCTACGAGTTCCCGACGATCGGGCAGCGCCTCGAGCACTTCGCCGAGGCGCTCGAGATCTGCGTCCGCATGTGGCGTGACGACCGCGCCGACTTCTCCGGCAAGCACTACCGCGTCGAGCGGGCGTGGAACCGGCCGCAGCCGGTGCAGAAGCCGCACCCGCCGATCGTCATCGGCGGCAGCGGCGAGAAGGTCCTCTTGAAGCTCGTCGCCCGCTACGCACAGGTCTGGAACATGGGCGGCTCGCCGGCCGAGTTCAAGCACAAGATGGCGATCCTCGATCGACACTGCGCCGACCTTGGCCGCGACCCAGGCGAGATCGAGCGCAGCTGGTTCGGACCTTTGTTGATCGACGACGACGCCGAGCGCCTCGACCGGCGGCTGAAGAAGCGCGCCGCGGCGATGGGCGCCGTCGGCGCGGCGATGGACGAGCGCATGATCGCCGGCACGCCCGCGCAGGTGATCGAGCGCATCCGCGAGTTCACCGCGATCGGCGTGACGCACTTCATCGCGATGTTCGGCCGCGTCGACGACCTGCGTGCGACGCATCTCTTCGCGGAGAAGGTGATCCCGGCGTTCCGCTGAAGCGGCGAGCAGCCGCGATGGAACGTGCGCGTGCGCGGCGCGTCGACTGGTCGCCGCGCCGGGGCCCGCCGTGTCGCGTCAGCCGATCGGCATCCGGGCGATCAGGTGTCGCACGATCGGCGGGTCCTCGCCGACGTGGAAATCGCGGGCGCGGTAGCTGATGTCGCGGTCGGTCACCGTCATGCGCTCGTGCTGGCGCAGGTGGTCGAGCCAGGACTCGACGAGAAAGGACTCGAGGTAGACGTTCGGGCGCGCGGCGTCGCGGAAGATACCCCACCGCCACGCGCCGCTGCGGCGCCGCATGCGGCGGACGATCTCCATCGTGCGCAGGAAGTCCTCCTCGCGCGACGGATCGATCTCGTACTCGACCGAGACGAGCACGGGCCCCTCGTCGTACTCCGCCGCCGCCATGACTTCCTCGGCGGGCCAGCGCACCGCAGGGCGGAGGTCGATGTGCGCGGTCGGACGCAGGCGGAAGCGCTGGCTCACCACCACCGAGAGCAGCAGCCCGGCCCCCGCGATCTGCAGCGCGCGCGGGCTCCCCTGCGAATCCGCGACCCAGCCCCAGAGCGCGCTGCCGGCCGCGAGCCCGCCCTGCAGCACGAGCAGGTGCAGCGCCAGCGCGCGGGCTCGCACCCACGACGGCGCGACGGATTGCGTCTCGACGTTCAGGCTCGTGAGCGGCGACATCCACGCGAGCCCGCACGCGACGAGAAGCGCGAACGCGACACCGAAGCTCGGCACGACGCCGAGCAGCAGGAGGACCGCCGCGAAGACGACGCCGGCGAGGTCCACGATGCGGTCGACGGTGAGCAGGGCGCGCAGCCGCGGCAGCGTGAACGCGCCGACGACCGCACCGATCCCGATCGCGCCGAGCAGGACACCGTAGCCCGCCGCCTGCGTCTCCATGCGCTGCTTCGCCAGGACCGGCAGCAGCGCCCAGACGGCACTGGTGAAGAAGACGAACATGCCGACCCGCAGCAGGATGCGCTGGAGCGCGGGCGAGTGGCGGACGAAGCGCATCCCCGCGCGGATCGCGCCGAACACGTGCTCGCGCGGCAGCACGTCGACGGTGGGCTCGCGGCGCCACGCGAACAGCACGCCCAGAACCGCGACGAACGACGCCGCGTTGAGCAGGAAGGCCGGGCCCGGCCCCATCGCGGCGACGATCAGCCCGCCGATCGCGGGCCCGACCGCGCGTGCCAGGTTGATCGAGGCCGAGCTGAGCGCGACCGCCGCCGGAAGCTCGGACCGGGGCACGAGTTCGAGCGTGATCGCCAGCCAGGCGGGACCCGTCAGCGCGGAGCCGATCCCCATCGCGAACGTGCAGCCGAGAAGCCACCAGGGATCGCGCAACCCGCCGACCGTGAGCACGCCGAGCGCGCCGGACGCGAGCAGCATCCAGGTCTGGCTCGCGAGCAGCAGCTTCCGCCGGTCGACCATGTCGGCGAGGGCGCCCGCCGGAAGGGCGAGCAGCACCAGCGGCAAGCTCGCCGCGGTCTGCACGAGCGCGACCATCACCGGTGAGCTCGACAGCGACGTCATCAGCCACACCGCGGCGACGCCCTGCATCCACGTGCCGACGTTCGACGCGAGCGACGCGATCCACAGCGCACGGAACACCCCGTGGCGGAGCGGCGACCACGGCGATCCGGCGGCCTCGGATCCCGCGGGCGCTTCTGCGTTGCGAGCGATCGTCAAAATCTCTTTCCGGATACGGTGCCGGCGGAGCCCCGCAAGACGCGATCACTCTACGAGGCGGTCCCGGCGGCGGCAACGCACCGACCGCACGTGCGGCGGGACCGGCTCCACGCGGGTCCCCATGGCTTTACATCCTCTTTCCCGGACGCGACACTGACGCCGCATGTCGTCGATCCGTCACGGGGACGCGATGCTCCGGACGCCGGCGCGGCAGCGCGACGCGGGGGCCGCGTGAGCACCCCACCGCAACCCATCGCCGCGCGGCGCATCGACCTGACGTGGCTCGCCGGTCGTGCCGCAGCGCGCGCGCGCACGTTCCTCGGTGAGCCGAACCGCGCACTCTTCGCCGAGCTGGTGCGCGCCGCGTTCAAGAACACCGATCACAACTCGATCGCGGGCGCGCTGTGGAGCCTGCTCGCACCGTTTGCGATGCTGAGTGCGCTGTACCTCGTGTTCCGCGAGCGCTTCGGCGAGGAGCTGCACGCGTACCCGCTCTTCCTCCTGCTCGGCATCGCGCTGGTCAGCTACTTCGCCACCGTCACCCGGCTGCTCATCGCGATCCTGTTCGCGAACCGGGCGCTGCTGCTGAACACGACCGTGCCGCGGGAGACCGTGATCCTCTCGCAGGTGGCGTTCCACGGCTACAAGTTTCTGGTCGAGATGGTGCTCTGCGCGCTGCTCGCCGTGTACTACGGGACCCTCACGTGGCACGGCGTGCTCGCGATGGTGCCCCTGGTTCTGGGATTCCTTGCGCTCGTCACCGGCGTCGGCATGCTCGGCGCCGTCCTGTTCAGCTTCGCGCGCGACGTCGAGCACATCTGGACGCTCGTCACGCATCTGCTGATGTTCGTGACGCCGGTGTTCTACGGGCTCGAGAGCCTGTCTGCGCCGGCGCGCTTCATCATCTACTGGCTGAACCCGCTGACGCCGTTCCTGGTCGCGCTGCGCGGCGCGCTGATCGGGCCGCCGGCGGGCCCGGGCGTCTACGTCCACGCGATGCTGATCGGCGCGGCCGTTCTGCTCGTCGGCTATGCGGCGTTCCTGACGGCGGAGAGCGCCGCGATGGAGCGGACGTGAGCGGCGCCGCGGTCCGGCTCGAGAGCGTCGCCAAGCGCTTCATGATCCCGCACACGCAGCGCACGACGCTGCGCGTGCTGCGCGCGCTGGTCCGCCGCGAGCCGCTCCGACACGAGCTGTGGGCGCTCGAGAACGTCAGCCTCTCGGTCGCGCCCGGCGAGCGGGTGGCGCTCGTCGGGCGGAACGGCTCGGGCAAGACGACGCTGCTCCGTCTCCTGTCCGGCATCCTCGAGCCGACGCGCGGCACGATCACCCTCGCGAGCCCGCCGCGTGCGCTGTTCAGCACGACGATCGGCTTCTCGCCCGAGCTCAGCGTCGCCGACAACGTGTTCCTCTTCGGCGCCATCCACGGACTGGTACGCCGGAAGCTCGCGCCGCGGCAGGACGAGATCATCGCGCGCGCGGGCATCACGCACCTGACGCACGCGCTGCTCAAGGACCTGTCGATGGGCCAGGTGCAGCGCCTCGCGCTGAGCGTGTTCGCCGAGAGCGACGAGCGCTTCCTGGTCTTCGACGAGGTTCTCGGCAACGTCGACCGCGGCTTCGCGCGCACCACCGACGCGTACTTCCGGGCGCTGGCGCGTTCCGGCCAGACACTGGTCATGACGTCGCACGACCCCGCGTTCCTCGGCGCCTACTGCGAGCGCGCGATCTGGATCGACGCCGGCCGCGTGCGTCTCGACGGGCCGTTCGACGACGTCATGCGTGCCTACGAGACGTCGTTCGACGACGATCCCCCGGTGCTGCAGGCGAAGGCGAACGACGCGGCGCCGCGCAAGGACAAGCCGCCGCGCCCGTCGGTGGTGTAGCCGGGGCACGGCACGACCGCCGCCGGAGAGACGCTCCGGCAGCCGCTGCGGAAGGCGCTTCGCGATGCGCGGTGCCGCGCACCAGGGTCGCGCGCGGAGCGCTCGAGCCGGACCGCAGCCGGCGGAGCGGAACGTCTCGCCGAACGATCTTGAACGAACCTTACATTGGTCTTCCGGCGAGATGACCACGATGAGCCAGCCCACGGAGCGCCGGACACAGCGTCGGCGCGAAATCGAGCATCCACGATGGCGAGTTCCCTCGCGAGCAGGCGGCCCCGTGTCCCACCGGTGCCACTGCAGGGGACCGTCGCGCTCACGGCGCCAACCGCCGTTGACGCGACGGTGGGCCGATGAGCCCGTCGGGCCCGCGCGACCTTCGCGACTTCGCGCGCGAAGCGGGCTTCGCGTCGACTCCCTGCCCGGACTGCAGGCACGTTCGGCCCGGCTCGGTGAGCCGCACGCCATGCGCCAACTGCGGCGGCAGCGGCCGCCTCTGGACGAGCTTGCACGGCTGGCTCGACGACCATGGCCTCGCCCGCCTGCCCCGCCTGCACTCCGGCAGCCCGGACGATCGCAGGGCTTGACGAGTGCGTCCCGGTGCGGGCCAATCGCCGGGACGCACCCATGCGCTACGCTGCCCTGATCGACGCCGTCGGCGACCGTCTGGTCGCCGAGTTCCCCGACTGCCCGGGCTGTCAGGCCGCTGGCGATACGCCCGAGACCGTCGTGCGCGAGGCCCGCGCGGCACTGCACCGCTGGCTCGAGGCCTGCCTCGCCGAGGGCGCGGCGCCACCGCGGCCGTCGGTCGCTGTGGTGTCGCGCGACTGGTTCGAATGGATCGACCTCGAGCCGGACCTCGCACGGCGCATGCTGCTGCGCTGGGTCGTCGCCAAGCGAATCTCCCGCCGCGAGCTCGCGCGGCGCACCGGCCTGAGCGAGGACGCGATCGCGACGCTGCACGACGAGCGCGTCCGTCCGACGGCCGAGCTGCTCGATGGCGTCGCCCGCGCCCTCGGCGTCGTCGGGGCGTCGGTACGCGGGGCAGCACCTTCGGCGGGCGACCCGCGAACCGCGACCGCGCCGTCGGCGGGCGACCCGCGAACCGCGACTGCACGTAGGC
>VGTK01000126.1 GCA_016874715.1 Deltaproteobacteria bacterium
ACACCTCGTAGACCAGCGCCGTGAAGCCGACGAGCGCGTAGGCGACGAGGAGCACGATCGTCGGCGGAACCTCGGGCGTCGGGACGTCGTGCGGCGGAACCTCGGGCGTCGGGACGTCGTGCGGCGCGAGCGCGCTCGCTGGCGTCCGCTCGGCGGGCGGGCTCGCCGGGGCCGCGACGGGCGCGCGCACGTCGCCAGTCGCGCGCCCGAGCAGCAGCAGAGCGACGACGCCGACCGCGACGTCGAGCAGCGCGCCGAACACGTTCGACCCCCACAGCCCGAGCCCGGGAAAGAGCACGAAGGCGGTCGCGAAGACGCCCGCCACCGCGCCGAGCGTGTTGATGCCGTACAGCAGGCCCGTGCGGGAGCCGATCGCGGGGTCGTCGCGCGTCACCGCCGCGACCACGATCGGCAGCGTGGCGCCCATGAGGATCGTCGGTACGAGGAGCACGAGAAGTGCGACGCCGAACCGTCCCAGCACGAGGCCCCAGGGGCCCGCATCGGTCACCAGCGTGCGCGCGAGCGGCGGTAGGGCGGCGAGCAGGAAGGGCACGGCGAGCGCCATGAGCCCGATCGCGATCTCGACCGCGCCGTAGACCGCGAGCCCGCGCCGCAGGCGGTGCGCGATCCGACCGCCGACGAGCCCGCCGATGCCGAGCCCGAGCATGTAGGCGACGAGGATCGTGCTGGCGGCGAGCGTCGTCGACCCGAAGATTAGGCGCAGCTGGCGCGTCCAGACCACCTCGAGGATGAGGCTGCCGAAGCCGGACAGGAAGAAGCACAGCGACAGGAGCGGAAGGGAGCGGCGGGTCACCGCAGTCACGCTATCACCGTCCGCCGCCCGCGGACGAGCGCGAAGCGACGGCGCGAAGCAGCAGCTGCGGTGGCCAGGCAGCGCGGCTCACACGGCCGCGTCGTGTGGCGCCGGAGTCGCTGGATCCGGCGGGCGACGCAGCCAGCGCAGCGCGACGACGACGCCGATCGCCGCGAGTCCGAGGGCGAGCGGGCGCAGGTGGTGAAAGACGGCGGACAGCTCCGTCACGTGGCGCTCGAAGAGGAACGCTCCGCCGCCCCAGAAGCCGACCCACACCACGGCACCGCCCAGGTTCCACGCGAAGAACGTGGCCAGGTTCATGTTCAGCGAGCCCGCCGCGATGCCCGAGAGCTGGCGCAGCCCGTCGACGAAGCGCCCGAATCCGACGACCGTGCCGCCACGACGCTGGAACAGTCCCTCCATCTCCGCGAGTCGCCGGGGTGATGCGATCCGCTCGAGGATGCGGTGTCCGCCGACGCGCCCGATCGCGTAGCCGAGCAGATTGCCGCCCGCCGCCGCGCACACGGCGTTCGCGAGCAGGGGGCCGAGCCACGGATCGCCCTTCGCGGCCAGCAGGGCGGCGGCGATGAGCAGCGTCTGGCCCGGCGCGGGGATGCCGCAGCCCTCGACGAAGATCGCGACGAACACCGCGCCGTAGCCCCACCGCTGGAGCAGCGGCTGCACGCTCTCGAGGTGCTGCGTCAGCTCGGTCATACGAGGAGCGCTCATGCGTCGCGCGCCGCGTCGAGTCAACCGGGCACCCTCGGCGCCCGAGGCGCCGTACGGGAGATCGGCTCTGGACGAAAGTTCGATCTGCGTGTACGAACGTCCTACATGAGACAGAACGCGATCGCCGGCGGCGGGCTCGGGCTCCCGCGGTCGGAGTTCAAGCGTCGATCGATCCTCGACGCCGTGCTCCGCGTCGTCGCGGACGGCGGCGCGGAGGCGGTCACACACCGCCGCGTCGCGGCCGAGGCGGGCGTGCCGCTCGGCTCGACGACCTACTACTTCGCGTCGCGCGACGACCTGCTGCGCGAGGCCTTCCGCCGCCACGCGGCCGCCGTCTACGAGGCGATCGACGCGATCGCCGACGGCGTGGACCTGCGCACCCCGGCGGACGTGGTCGGGTTCCTGATGGCGATGGTGCGCCGCGAGCTCGAGGATCGGTCGCTGATCGTCGTCGAGTACGAGCTGATCGTGCGCGCCGCGCGCGATGCCGTGCTGGCGCGGGAGGTGGCCGCCTACGAGCGCAACCTGGGCGCGCGTCTCGCCGAGGGGCTCGAGCGGCTCGGTGTGGCGCAGTCGCTCGACGCCGCGCGCACGCTGATCGCGCTGGTGCGTGGCTTCGAGATCGACTGCCTCACGCGCGCGGCACCGCCGCTCGGCACGCTGCGGGCGCGCCTCGAGCTGGTGCTCGGGGCCCTCGCGCCGGGAGCTGGGCGCGCGGCCGGCCGGCCGGCGAAGTCGGCCGGGCCGCGGCGGGGGCCGCGCGTGGCGCCGCTGCAACGCGTGCGTCGTGCCCCGCGACGCACGGGGAGGTCGTCGTGAGCGGACGTTGGATTCCGATCGTCGGCGTCGTGCTGTGGGCGCTGCTCGCGAGCCAGCACCTGTTCTACGCGGTCGGCCTCGGCGACGCGCAGCGCGCGCTCGGCGGCCCGGCGTACGTCGAGCTGCGCAACGCCATCGACGACGTGATGCGGCGCAACCTGCCGCTGGTCTACGTCGCCACCCTCGCCTGGACCGTCCTGCTCGTGGTGCGCAGCGGACCGGGCCGGGTCTGGTTCGTGGTGGCGTTGCTCGGGCTGCTCGGCGACGCCGGCGTCATGCTGACCCGCTCGATGCCGATCAACGAGCTGATGCACACGTGGTCGGCGGCGTCCCCGCCCGCGGACTGGGAGGTCCACCGCGCGGCCTGGCTCGAGGTGTTCCGCTGGCGGCAGATCGCCGTCGCGATCGGATTTCTGGGCTTGCTGATCGGCACCGTACGGTGGCCAGGAGAACAGCGATGGGCATCGAGCATCTTCCCGCTTCGGCGGACGCCTCTGCGGTCGCGGCGATCGTCGCGCGCGACGGCGCCGTGGTCGTCGACGACGCGGTGACGCCGTCGGTCATGGACGACGTGCGCACCGAGCTCGCCCCCTGGCTCGACGCGACGCCGTGTGGTCCCGACGAGTTCAGCGGCCGGCGCACACGGCGCACCGGCGGGCTCGTCGCGCGCTCGAAGACGTGCCGCGAGCTCGTGATGCACCCGCTCGTGCTCGGCGCCGCGCATGAGCTGCTGAAGGACGGCACGAGCTTCCAGCTGCACCTGACGCAGGTGATCGCGATCGGGCCGGGCGAGCCCGCGCAGGTGATCCACCGCGACCAGTGGGCGTTCGACTTCTTCCCGTTCCCGCAGGGCTACGACGTGCAGTGCAACACCATCTGGGCGATGACCGACTTCACCGAGGAGAACGGCGCCACGCGCGTCGTGCCGGGGAGCAACCGGCTCGCGGACCGGCTCGAGTTCACGCAAGACGACACCGTGCCGGCCGAGATGCGCAAGGGCTCGGTGCTGGTCTACAGCGGCAGCGTCTACCACGGCGGCGGTGCGAACCGCTCGAACGAGGTCCGCGCCGGCATCAACATCACGTACAACCGCTCGTGGCTCCGGCAGGAGGAGAACCAGTACCTCGCGGTGCCGTTCGAGATCGCGCGCACGCTGCCCGACGACCTGCTGCGACTGATCGGCTACGCGCGCGGCGCGTACGCGCTCGGCTACGTCGACGACATGCGCGACCCGCTCGAGGTGATCAAGGGCGGCGGCGCCGCCGCCACGGGTCTCGGCGATCTCGACTCGGTGCGCGCGCGCCTGGGAGCCGGTGGCACCGGAGGCTCGCCCGCACGGGTCGGCTAGTCGCCGTACGCAACGCAGCCGCCCGCGTCTCCCCCAGGGAAGCTCGAGCGACTCGATCAGGTTGCCCGCAATCTTCTTGTCGCGCGTGACCTGCGCGTCGTCGGCGGCGTGGCGCTCGATTCTCGACACCGGCGCGCAGGGCAACGCGATCGCGAACGGGGTCTTCGCCGACGTGTCGTCGCATCTCCCGGGCCACCGCCACGCGCTCCGTCGGCGGACGCCACGTTGACATCGGCTCGGGCGCCGCCCTACAGAACCTGCGGTCGACCGTTCACGCTCGAGTCCCAAGCCATGAGGATCGCTCTGGTTGCGCCCCCGCCGTCGTCGTCGTCCAGGCGTGCCCGTCGCCTGGCGCGCATCGCCCTGAGCCTCGTGCTCTCCGTGGCGGCGATGGAGGCGGCTGCACGGATCGCCGGCGTACGGCCGAAGGACGAGTCCGCCGCGAACCCGAACGAGCCCATCATGCATGCGCCCCATCCGGTTCGTGGGTGGAGCCCGATCCCGGGGCGCTACGTTATCCCGCCGTACGCACCGGGCGCGCCGTCCATCCTGACGACGATCGCGCCCGACGGCTCGCGTGTGACCGCCGCCGCACCCGCGGCGGGGCAGCCGGAGGTGCTCGTCGTCGGCTGCTCGTTCGCGTTCGGCTGGGCCATCTCCGATGACGAAACCATGCTCTGGCATCTGCAGGAGCGCCATCCCGAGCTGCACTTCGTCAATCGGGCGGTCAAGGCGTACGGGACGTACCAGGCGTTGCTGCTGCTCGAGGAGATGCTCGCTGCGGGCGCGCGGCCGACACGGGTCATCTACGCACTCCACCAGTCGCACGAGGAGCGCAACGTCGCGGAGACCCGCTGGCTCGGCATGCTGGAGCGCTTCTCTCGTCAGGGGGGTGTCGCTCTGCCCTACGCAACGTTGCGCGACGACGGGATGCTCGAGCGGCATGCGCCGGAGCCCTACCCGGCGCTGCCCCTGCGCGGCCGGCTGGCGACGGTTGCCCTGCTCGAAGACGTCCTGCTCGCACGTACCGCGGGGCCGAGGGTTGCCGAGAAGCGCCGCGTGATCGAGGCGCTGATCCTCGCGATGCGCGATCTGTGTGCCCGCCACGGGGTTCGCTTCGACGTGCTCCTGCTGCAGGCCTCGCCGCGCAAACGGGCGGAGTACATCCGCTTCTTCGATCGCGCGCACGTCGGGTATGCCGACTGCGTGGTACCGATTCCGGCGACGGCGCGCGTCCCGGGGGAGGGGCACCCGGGACCGATGATCAACGAGCGCTGGGCCGCTTGCGTGGAGGAGAAGCTCCTCGAGTCCGCCACGTGATGCGCTCCCGGCCGTCCGCGGGAACGCGCCCGCCGATCGCGGGCGACGCAGTCGCGGCACTCGTGCTGCTCGCCGGCGGGGCGGCGCTCGTGCTCCATTTCGGCCGTCTGGGCTTCATGCCGCTCGACCAGTCGATCGTCTTCGACGGCGCGTGGCGCATCCTGTCCGGTCAGGTGCCGTACCGCGATTTCTCGACCCCGAGCGGTGTCACCCCGATCGTCATGCAGGCGCCACTGTTCGCGCTGCTCGGCCCGACGTGGCTCGCCTACTGCTTGCACGCCGCGATCGTCAACGGCCTGTTCTGCGTGACCGTCTTCCTCGTGTTGCGCACGTTCGCCACCCCGCTGCTTCCGGCGGTCGCCTACGCGCTCGCCAGCGGCGTGCTGCTCTATCCGCCGATCGGCACACCGTACCTCGAGCAGCACGCATTCTTCTTCTTGCTGCTGGCGCTGCTGCTGTTGCTGCGCGCGTGCACGGTGGTCTCGCCGGGGCATACGCTCGCACTCGCGGCGCTCGTGCCGCCGACCCTCGTCGCGGCGTTTCTCGCGAAGCAGAACGTGGTGCTCTTCGGCTCGCTGGCGCTGCTGGCCGTGGCGTTGCTCGCGCCGCGCGATCTGGCGCAGGCGAGACGCGTTCTCGTCGGGGGGGCGGCGGGACTGCTCGCGAGCCTCGGCGCCCTCGTGGCCCTCGGGCTCGCCCTTGGCGTCGACCCCGCGATGGCCGCGAACGGTCTGCTGTGGCTCCCGATCGACACGGGTGTCGCGCGAGAAGTCCGCGTGGATCGCATGGCGCGGAGCCTCGCCTTCATGCTGTCGTCGCAGGTGGCGGCGGTGGCCGGCATCGCTCTGCTGGCCGTGGTGGCGGCGCGCCACGCTC
This sequence comes from Deltaproteobacteria bacterium, assembly GCA_016874715.1. Classification (GTDB taxonomy): domain Bacteria; phylum Desulfobacterota; class Binatia; order UBA12015; family UBA12015; genus VGTK01. The sequence continues at coordinate 5,907 of VGTK01000126.1, forward strand.
GGCAGCGGCTGCTCGGTCGAGGCGGCGGGCTGCACCGCACCGCGCTGCTGGCGCTCGTCCTGGCGCTCGCCCTGCTGGCGACCTGCCTCCTCTTTCTCGCCAACACGAAGAATCACCCTGCCAACGGGTGCCCGTACTTCTTCCTGGCTCTTGGCTTGACGCACCAGGCGGCGCGAACCCTGCTGCCGGCGGGGTTGCGCCGGGGAGCCGAAGCGGGGCTCGGCGCGATCTGCATGCTGGTGCTCGGGCTGGACGTCTGGAGCTTCACCGCCCGGGTGAACGCCCCGCGGATGGTGAACGACCTCGTGTTTCTCCCGGCCCTCGCGGCGAGGCCGGCGACCCGTGAGCTCTCGTTTCTCCGGCTCCAGACACCGCGCCGCAGCGGCGTCACCGCACCTGATCTGGATCGCCTGGTCTCGTTCCTGCGCGAGCGCGGCGAAGACTTCTTCCTCCTGGGCGACTCGTCGATCCTCTACGCGCTCAGCGGTCGTCCTTCGCTGTCACCCTCGCTCTGGTTCCACCCTGGCCTCACCTTCCCGGCGCCGGGTGCCCCCGGGTTCGCCGAATGGGACGCCGAGATCGGCCGTCGAATCCTCGCGGGTAACGTCCGCTGGGTGGTGCTCGAGGGACCGGAGACCTGGATGCGTGTGCGTCTCGATCAGATCCCTTCGCTGGCACGCGCGGTGCGGGAGACCGGAGAGGTCCGGACGCGCTTCGGACCTTTCACCGTCATCGAGCTTCGTCGTTGAGCCGCGCGTGGCCGTCGACCGCTCGCTGCACGCTCGTGCACGAGCCGTCGGCTCGCGAGGTCGGGCGCACACGAGCTCACGGCGGCGCCGGCACGACGAGCGGTGCGCCGCTGGCAGGTACGATCTCGTAGTGCTCGGCGAATCGCGCCGCCCGCCCCCGCGCGACCAGGTGGTCGCCCTCGGTCGCCAGCGGTGTGCTCGACCCGTCCGCGTGCACGGCTCTCCCTTCGCCGGGAGGAAGCGGCCGGCGTACCGGATCGCTGAGATAGAGGTGCACCACCGCGTCGGTCCGGACCACCTCGACGTGCACGTCGCCGAGCATCACCACGTCACCGCCACGGTGTGGGCGATGGTCGCCGTGCGGCGCATGCGGATCCACGTGCGTCTGGGAATGGACGAACGCCAGCAGCGGCAGGACCGCCAGCACCGGTGTCGCCAGGAGGGCGAGCAGACGCTCCACGAAGGCCCTTCTCAGGAGCCCGCGTGGGTCCGCGACCGCGATCGCGCCAGCAGGATCGTCGTCAGGACGAGCACGAGCGTCGCCAGGTAGACGCCGAGCACGTCGTACCGCCAGTGACCGGGCGGAAAGAGGCCACGCGCCGTGTCGAGCACGTGGACCAGCGCGTGCGCGACGTAGAACGCCGACGCCGCCGACATCGCGGGAACGCGCCAGTGCGGCCGCACGACGGCCACCGCCAGCGCCGCGCCGAGCAGGAAGAAGATACAGCCCACGTCGCGCACGAAGTGCTCGTTCAGCGGGCCCGAGCCCGGGACGTTCGCCGGCAGGTTCCAGTACCAGTGCGCCGGGCTCACCAGCATCCATGCACCGATCAGCAGGTTGCTGGCCGCGAAGACGGCGACGGGAGTGCCCCAGAGATCACGCTCTCGCGACACGACGAGCACCGGCCCCGGCGGCCCGATGAGCGGGTGGCCGCGCCGCGAAGGATGCGCTCGACGAAAGGCGAGGGGTGGGCCGGCCGGCGCGATCGGTGGGGGCGTGCGGCTGCACGTCCCGACGCTATCAACGCGCGCCGGGGGCCGGCAACGACTTCTCGGGGCCGACGGAGACCACGCCCGGCTCTCCGCCGTGGGTCGATTCACGGCCCGCGCGACCACCCTCTCGAAGCCCGCACGCATCCCACGACCGTGCGGACGTGGCCACCTGCGAACTCTTGTTGTCGGGGACGGCGCGATGGTAGCGCTGCCTCTCGTGACGGCCGTGCAGACATGGGACCCCGAGCGTTACGCGCGCAACGCACGTTTCGTCTCCGATCTGGGTGCACCGGTCGTCGAGTTGCTGGCACCGCGGGCCGGCGAGCGCATCCTCGACCTCGGCTGCGGCGATGGTGCGCTGACCGAGAAGCTGGTCGGTCTGGGTTGCCGGGTGGTCGGCGTCGATGCGAGCGCTGCACAGATCGCGGCGGCGCGCGCGCGCGGCCTCGATGCGCACGTCGGGAGCGGCGAGGATCTCACCTTCGACGACGAGTTCGACGCGGTGTTCTCGAACGCGGCGCTGCACTGGATGAAGCGCGCCGACCGTGTGATCGAGGGCGTGTGGCGGGCGCTCGCACCGGGCGGACGCTTCGTCGGCGAGATGGGCGGCGACGGCTGCGTCGCGACGATCGTCGCCGCACTGTCGGCCGCGCTCGCGCGCCGCGGGCACGACGCACGCGCGGTGAACCCGTGGTACTTCCCGACTGCCACGGAGTACCGCGCACGGCTCGAGGCGCGCGGCTTCGTCGTGCAGTCGAGCGCGCTGATCCCGCGACCGACGGCGCTTGCGGGCGACGTCACGGGCTGGCTCGAGACCTTCGCGGAGAGCTTCAGCACCGCTCTGCCCGCGGGAGAGCGTCCCGCGTTCCTCGCCGAGGTGCAGGAGGCGCTGCGTCCGAAGCTGTGCGACGCGAGCGGCCGCTGGACTGCCGACTACGTGCGGCTCCGCTTCCGGGCCGCGAAGCCGCTCGACTGAGCCCGTCGACCGGGCGTCCTGCGACGGCGGGTCGCCCGCGGGGAGCCGCGTCGCCGGCGCCGCGCACGGGGCCGGGTCCATCGAGGGCCCCGGGCGACCTGCGCGGAGCTCCTCGATGCGCTCGCCAAGTAGATCGTCCTTGACGGTCGGGCGAAGAAAAGGCAAAGACGCCCCGTGCGCCGGGCAGAGCGTCTGTTCGAGATCATCCAGCTGCTGCGGCGGCGGAAGGTCGTGAAGGCGCGCGACCTCGCGGAGCGGCTCGAGGTCAGCGAGCGCACGATCTACCGCGACGTGCAGGCGCTGATCGCGAGCCGCGTGCCGATCGACGGCGAGGCCGGCGTCGGCTACTCGCTGCGCCCGGGCTACGACCTGCCGGCGCTCATGTTCCGCGAGGACGAGCTCGAGGCGCTCGTGCTCGGCGCGCGCATCGTGCAGGGCTGGAGCGACGCGGAGATGGCGCGCTCGGCCGAGGCGGCGCTGGCGCGCATCGAGCCGGCGCTACCGGCGCACCTCCGGCACGTGCTCGCCGACGCGACGCTGTGGGCGCCGGTGGACCGGCGCCGGCCGGCGCTCGCGTTCGACCTCGCCGCGCTGCGCGCGGCGGTGCGCGGGCGGCGCAAGGTTCGCTTTCGCTATCGCGACGAGCGCGGCGCCGAGACGCGGCGCCGCGTGCAGCCGATCACGCTGTGGTTCTACGGCCCGGTCTGGCTGGTCGGCGCGTGGTGCGAGCTGCGCGACGACCTGCGCTTCTTCCGCCTCGACCGGATCCGCGAGGTCGAGTTTCTCGACGAGACCTTCGCGCCGGTTGCCGGCCGTGCGCCGGAAGACGTGCTGCGCGCCGTCCTCGCACGGTGAAGCGTTCGCCCCGGGGAGCGTCCGAGGGGAATGCGCGGCGGCTGCATCTCTCCTGACAGCACGCTGGCAGCAGGACCAGGCTATCCGCGGGACACGAAGGAGGACGACGACGATGGCGCACGACACCGCGAAGCTGCTGCTGCATCCCCGGACGGGCGACCGGCTGGTGGTGCTCGAGGAGGCGACCGACCCGCTCGGCGAGTCGTTCCGCTTCGAGATCCTCACCGACGTGGTCGCGTCGCCGCCGGACGACCACGTGCACGACGCGCAGTCCGAGCACCTCGAGGTGCTCGCCGGCACGCTCAACGTGCGGATCGCGGGCCGCGTGCTGGTGCTGCGCGCGGGGGACGCGATCACCATCGCACCCGGAACGCCGCACGCGGTGTGGAACGTCGACCCGGCGCGGACGCGGACGCGCGGCGAGTTCCATCCGGCGCTCGACATGCAGCAGCGCATGGAGGCGCTGTTCCGCGAGCCCGTGGCGAGCGCGGGACGCTGAGCGCAGGACCCTGAGCGGAGGACACTGACCGGAGGACACTGACCGGTGGACGAGTTGCCGGCGAGGGATCCGGCATCGTAGCGTCACCGCTCGACGTCGAGATCGGAGGACCCCGCCCCCAATGCACAAGCTCCTGGTCGCCAACCGTGGCGAGATCGCCGTGCGCATCCTGCGCGCGGCGAGCGATGCCGGCATTCGGGCGGTCGCGGTGTACGCCGACGACGAGGTCGGCGCGATGCACGTGCGCCGGGCGCCGGAGGCGTACGGCCTGAGCGGCAGCGGGGCCGCGCCGTACCTCGACGTCGCGCAGATGCTCGCTGCCGCGGCCGATACGGGCTGCGACGCGATCCACCCCGGCTATGGCTTCCTGTCCGAGAACCCGGCCTTCGCGCGCGCCTGCGTCGACGCCGGCGTGGCGTTCGTCGGGCCCACCGTCGAGACGCTCGAGATCCTCGGCGACAAGGTGCGCGCACGCTCGCTCGCGCAGCGCTGCGGCGTGCCGGTGCTGCCGGCGTCGAAGGGCCCGGTGACGCTGGAGGAGGCCGAGGCGTTTCTCTCCGGGCTCGGAAAGAGCGGCGCCGTCGTCCTGAAGGCGATCGCGGGCGGCGGCGGGCGCGGCATGCGCGTCGCGCGCAGCGTCGCGGAGCTCCGCGACGCGTATCCGCGCTGCCAGTCGGAGGCGCGTGCGGCGTTCGGCAACGGCGACGTCTACGTCGAGGAGCTGTTCGGGCGCGCGCGACACGTCGAGGTCCAGATCCTCGGCGACGGCGCCGGCGGCCTCGTGCAGCTCGGCGAGCGCGAGTGCAGCATCCAGCGCCGGCACCAGAAGATCGTCGAGCTGGCGCCGTGTCCGAGCCTGTCCCCGCGCGTGCGCACGCGGCTCGCGGCCGATGCCGTGCGCCTGGCGCAGGAGGTCGGGTTCCGGAGCGCCGGCACGTTCGAGTTCCTGGTCGACGCCGACGCGTCGGCGTCGGGCGACGTGAGCTACGCGTTCATCGAGGCGAACCCTCGCCTGCAGGTCGAGCACACGATCACCGAAGAGATCCTCGGCATCGACCTCGTGCGCGCGCAGCTGGCGATCGCAGACGGAGCCACGCTGCGCGACCTGCAGCTCGCGCAGGACCAGGTCGCCTCGCCGCGCGGCTTCGCGCTGCAGCTCCGCGTGAACACCGAGGTGATGACCGCGGACGGCGGCGCGCGCCCGACCGGCGGCACGATCACCGCGCTGAACCTGCCGTCCGGCCCCGGCGTGCGCGTCGATACCGCCGCGTACGCCGGCATGCACACGCACCCCGGCTTCGACTCGCTGCTGCTGAAGCTCGTCGTGCACTCGACCGGTCCGTTCGTCGACACGGTGACACGCGCCGCGCGTGCGCTGTCGGAGCTCGAGATCGAGGGGCTCGCGACCAACGTGCCGTTCCTGAGGCGCCTCGTGCTGTCGGAGAGGTTCCTCGCGAATCGCATCGACACGACGTTCGTCGAGCAGAACGCGGCGGATCTCGTGCGCGCGGACGAGGACGCGGCGATCAGCACCGTCGATCCCGCAACACCGGCGCCGCACGCGCCGCGCGCGGGTGCGAAGGTCGACCGCGACGATCCGCTCGCGGTGCTCGCGTACGGCAAGGACGCGGGCTCACCGCTCGGCGCGGGACGCGGCGGCGCGGTCGAGTCCGCGAGCGTCGCGACCGTGCCGGTCGCGCACGACGTCGGCGTGCCCGACGGGATGATCGCCGTTCGCGCTCCGCTGCAGGGCACGATCGTCGGGCTCGAGGTCGCGACGGGCGACGTGGTGCGCGAGGGGCAGGCGCTGCTCGTGATGAGCGCGATGAAGATGGAGCACGTCGTGCAGGCGCCGGCGAGCGGCGTCGTCGAGCGTCTGGTCGTCGACCAGAACGACACCGTGCCGGCCGGCGCGGTGCTCGTCGTCCTCGCGCCCGCGGACGTCGCGGTGGAAGCGGCGAGCGCAGCGGAGGCGCACGATCCCGACCGCATCCGTCCCGACCTCGCGGAAGTCCTCGCGCGCCACGCCGTCAAGCTCGACGCGTCGCGCCCCGACGCCGTCGCGCGCCGCAAGAAGACCGGACAGCGCACCGCGCGCGAGAACGTCGACGACCTCTGCGATCCCGGCACCTTCGTCGAGTACGGCTCGTATGTGATCGCGGCGCAGCGCACGCGGCGTCCGGTCGAGGAGCTGATCGCGCGCACGCCGGCCGACGGCCTCGTCGCCGGGCTCGGCCGCGTGAACGGCGAGCTGTTCGATGAGGCGCGCACGCAGTGCGCGGTGCTGGCGTACGACTACACGGTCCTCGCCGGCACGCAGGGCATGCAGAACCACAAGAAGAAGGACCGCCTGTTCGAGGTCGCGGAGCGGCTCCGCGTGCCGGTGGTCTTCTTCACCGAGGGCGGCGGCGGGCGTCCGGGCGACACCGACGTGCAGGGCGTCGCGGGCCTCGACTGCATGGCGTTCCACCTGTTCGCGAAGCTGTCGGGCCTCGTGCCGCTGGTCGGCATCAACTCCGGACGATGCTTCGCCGGCAACGCGGCACTGCTCGGCTGCTGCGACGTCGTGATCGCGGCGGCGGGCTCGAACATCGGCATGGGCGGCCCGGCGATGATCGAGGGCGGCGGGCTCGGCGTGTTCCGGCCGGAGGAGGTCGGGCCGATGTCGGTGCAGGTGCCGAACGGCGTCGTCGACGTCGCGGTGGCGGACGAGGCCGAAGGCGTGCGCGTCGCGAAGCAGTACCTGTCGTACTTCCAGGGCCGGCTTTCGCGCTGGGACGTCGCCGACCAGCGTGCGCTGCGGCACGTGATTCCGGAGAACCGGCTGCGCGTCTACGAGGTGCGCGACGTGCTCGCGACGCTCGCCGACACCGGCTCCGTGCTCGAGCTGCGCCGCGGCTTCGGTCCCGGCATGGTCACGGCGCTGGCGCGCATCGAGGGGCGTCCGCTCGGCATCGTCGCGAACGACCCGAAGCACCTCGCCGGTGCGATCGACAGCCCCGGCGCCGACAAGGCCGCGCGCTTCCTGCAGCTCTGCGACGCGTACGACCTGCCGGTGCTCTTCCTGTGCGACACGCCGGGCATCATGGTCGGACCGGAGATCGAGAAGACGGCGCTGGTGCGGCACTGCTCGCGCCTCTTCGTCGTCGGCGCGAGCATGACCGTGCCGACGGCGACGATCGTGCTGCGCAAGTCCTACGGCCTCGGGGCGCAGGCGATGGCGGGCGGCAGCCACAAGGCGCCGCTGTTTACCGTGTCGTGGCCGACCGGCGAGTTCGGCGGCATGGGCCTCGAGGGGGCGGTCAAGCTCGGCTTCCGGAAGGAGCTCGAGGCGATCGCCGACGCGAAGGAGCGGAAGCGCGTCTTCGACGACATGGTCGCGCGCGCCTACGAGCGCGGCAAGGCCACCAACACCGCGAGCCACTTCGAGATCGACGAGGTGATCGACCCGGCGGAGTCGCGGGCGCGCGTCGCGGGCGCGTTCGCGTCGTGGCCGGGAACGACCTGGCCGCGCACCGGGAAGAAGCGGAGCTGCATCGACACGTGGTAGGGTCGCGCCGTGCGATCGTCGTGGCCGGCACATCCGCGCAGCGGCTCGCGCGACGGGAGGTGATCGACGTGATGGCAGGGCAGTGGTCCGTCGAGCGGGCGTGCGACTGGCTGGCGCGCGAGGGCTGGCTGGTCGGCTTCAACTACCTCCCGCGCACGGCGGTGAACTGGACCGAGCTGTGGCAGGCCGAGTCCTTCGACCTCGCAACGATCGAGCAGGAGCTCGCGTGGGCGCGCGACATCGGGCTGAACGCGCTGCGGACGAACCTGCAGTACCTCGTGTGGCAGGACGATCCGGCCGGGCTGCGCGCGCGCATCGATCGTTTCCTCGGCGTTGCGGCGCGGAGCGGGATTCGCGTGATGCTCTGCCCGTTCGACGACTGCGCATTCTCGGGCCGCGAGCCGTACCTCGGACGCCAGGACGACCCGATCCCCGGCGTGCACAACAGCGGTGCGGCGGCGAGCCCGGGGCGGGCGGTGGTGCGCGACCGCGCGCGCTGGCCGGACCTCGAGCGCTACGTGCGCGACGTCGTCGGGCACTTCCGCGACGACGCGCGCATCGTCGCGTGGGACCTCTACAACGAGCCCGGCAACGACTTCGTGTTCACCCGGAAGGTCGCGCCCGACGCGGCTGATCCGCTGTGGCCGCACAGCATGGATCTGGCGCGCGCGTGCTTCGCCTGGGCGCGCTCCGCCGCTCCGTCGCAGCCGCTCACCTCGGGCGTGTGGAGCCTCCAGTGGCAGGAGCGCGAGACGGATCTGGTCGCGATGTCGGACGTCGCGAGCTTTCACAGCTACCTGCCGGTCGAGCTGGTCGCGGCGCAGGTCGAGCTGCTGCGTGCGGAGGGACGCCCGATCCTGTGCACCGAGTGGCTCGCGCGCGGGCTCGGCTCGCGTGCCGCCTCGCATCTGCCGTGGTTCGCCGAGCGGCGGATCGGCTGCTTCCACTGGGGCCTCGTCAAGGGCCGCACGCAGACGCACCTGCCTTGGCCTGCGTTCGAGCGTCTCTACGCCGACGGCGGCTGGCACCACGACCTGCTGCACGCGGACGGAACCCCGTACGACGGGGAAGAGATCGCCGAGTTCCGGCGCTGGTGCGCGCGCGCCGGCCGCGGCACGATGGAATGAGCGGGAGGAGCCGAACGATGCCGACGACGCTCGAACGCACGAAGGACGACCCGTGGCGTCTCGAGACACCGCCCGGCACGGCGGAATTCACCATGCACACCGACGAGAAGGACGGGAAGAAGATCCTCGTCTACACCGTCGGCAAGACCGTGCTGCACTACGACGCGCGCTGCGTCGACGACCTGCACGCGATGCTGAAGAAGGCCGGCGACTGGGTCGAGCTCGGCGGTGCCGACGAGCAGAAGCCGGCGAAGGAGGGCACGGTCGAGGCGTGGGGCCGCTCGCCGAAGAACCCGGGCGGCGGGTGGTACGGCCTCAAGAAGGGTCTGCGAGGTCGCTTCGGCGTCTACGTGCCGCCGCTGATGGAGGCGCTCGGGCTCGCCGAGCTGGAGCACAATCCGAAGAACAACCGCGTTCGCGCGAAGTGAGGCGGGCCAGGCCGGTGCGAACGTCAGCTCAGCGCGAACACGCGCCGCGCGTTGCCGGCCAGGAAGAGCGCCGAGGTCTCGTCGTCGAGGCCGAGCGCGTCGAGGCCCGTCAACGCCTGTGCCGGCGTGATCATCGGGTAGTTCGTGCCGAACAGGATCTTCTTCCGCCCGCGTCCGCGCAGGTACTCGACCAGCGCGGGCGGATAGCGGCGCGCTGTGTACGCCGAGGTGTCGATGAAGAAGTTCCGGTGCTTGTCGGCGACCGCGATCGCCTCGTCGGTCCACGGGTAGCCGATGTGCCCGCCGACCACGACCAGCTCCGGGAAGTCGATCAACACCTGGTCGAGGTGGATCGGACGCCCCACCTCGGAGGGCATGAGCGGCCCGGTGTGGCCGATCTGCGTGCAGAACGGCACGCCGAGGTCGCAGCACGCGGTGTACACCGGGTAGAAGCGCCGGTCGGTCGGCGGCGCCTCCCATAGCCACGGCAGGACGCGGATCGCCTTGAAGCCGAGCTCGTTCACGCAGCGGCGGATCTCCCGGACCGCCGCCATCGGCTTCGCGATGTCGACCGAGCCGACGCCGATCAGCCGGTCCGGCGCCTGCGCCACGAACGACGCGACCTCGTCGTTCGAGATCATGACGTTGCGCGGGGCCACCCAGGCGCTGATCAGCGCGCGTCCGACGCCCGCCGCGTCCATGAGCGCCGTGGTCTGCGCCACCGGCGGCTCCTCGGCGGGGGCTTCCGACCTGGTCCAGCGGCGCAGCGATTCGAAGATCGGGTCGGTGATGTGACGCAGCGTCGGATGCTGGGCCCAGGCGTCGATGATGTCGAACGGCATGTGGTTCCTCCCGTTCCGGAGCTTGCCGCATCGGCGTGGTCCGCTCCAGGCTCGGCGCCCGCGGGGTACAGAGCGGCGTCGGGAATGCCGATCTTCCGGCTGGACCATGCGGCAGGTTGCGCTCCACTTCACTCTCGGCGCCGTCGTGTCGGGAGCGCTCGCGGCGCTGTTCGCGCTGCTCCGGGGCGAGCGCGTCGGCTCGCTGGTCCTCCTTCCGGTGGTGGTGGGGATCGTCTGCGCATCGGCCGCGCACGTCGTCGGGCCATGGGCGACGCTCGCCGTTCTGACGCTGATCGCGGCGACGATATGGCACGAGTACCGGTCGGCGTAGGGCGCGTTCCGCCGGATCGTGCGGCGGGCTCGGGACGGTTGGCACCCCGCGAGCCGACGCGTTAGGCGACAGCCAGAGTGCCCGTTCGCGGCGACGACAGGATGCTTGGGCGGCAGGGCGCGCCGAGGGCGCTCGCGGCCCTCGCGGCGCAGCCCACCGGAGCCCGGGGATGAGCGCAGAGCAGCAGGGTGGGACGGCTCCGGGCGAGACCGACGCGCCCGTCCTCCGCGGTCGCACAGCCGAGCAGGAGCGTCTCTCGGGCCTGATCGACGCCGCAGGCGACGGGCGCGGCGAAGCACTGGTGCTGCGCGGCGAGGCGGGCATCGGCAAGACCGCGTTGCTCGCTGCGGCGCGCGCGCGCCACGTCGGCACGACGCTCGCCGCGAGCTGCACCGAGGCCGAGGGCAGGCTTCCGTTCGCCGTCCTGCACGCGCTGCTCGAGCCGCTGCTCGGCACGACCGGCGACCTGCCCGAGCCGCAGCGTGCGGCGCTGCTCGGGGCGCTCGCGCTCGGGCCACCGGCGCAGGGCGACCGCTTCGCGGTGTGCCTCGCGACGCTGTCGCTGCTGCGCGCGGCGGCGGAGCGTGGCCCCCTGCTGGTGCTGATCGACGACGCGCAGTGGGCCGACCGTGCGTCCGCCGAGTGCCTGCTGTTCGCGGCGCGCCGGCTCGACGGCACGCGCGTCGCCATGGTCCTCGCGCTCCGCGAGGGCGAGCATGCCCCGGTCGGCATCGACGCGCTGCAAGCGCTGCGCCTCGCGCCGGTCGAACGAACGGCCGCGCGCGCGATCGTCGCCGATACCGGCCTCGGGCTCGCGGTCACACCGTGCGACGCGGTGCTCGACGCTGCCGCCGGCAACCCGCTCGCGTTGCGCGAGCTCGCGGCCTCCCTGAGCCCCGAGGAGCGTTCCGGTCGTCATCCGGTACAGACGCCGCTCCGTCCGGCTGGCCGCCTCGCGCACCTCCTCGCACGCCGCATCGCGAGGCTGCCGCAGCCCGCGCGGGCGGCGCTCGTCGTCGCGGCCGCTGGCGACGGCGCGGACCTCGCAGGCATCCGTGCCGCGTGCCGCGCGCTCGGGATCTCCCCGGACGCGCTGTCGCCGGCGCAGGACGCGGGGCTCGTGAGCCTCGGTGGCGGACGCCTCACGTTCAGCCACCCGCTGGTGCGCGCCGCCGCGTACCACCTGGTCGCACGCCCGTCGGAGCGCCAGTCGGCGCACCGTGCGCTCGCCGTCGTGCCAGGCATCGTGCGCGACCTGGCACCTCGCGGACGCGAGCGACGGTCCGGACGACGCGGTCGCGCGAGCGTTGCACGACGCGGCGCTGCGCGCCGTCGAGCGCCGCGGCTACGTGGAAGCGGCGCCCGCGTACGAGCGCGCCGCGACCCTCAGCGTCACGCCGCGCACGCGCGCGCGTCGGCTGCTGCGCGCGAGCGCCGCGCGCGTGTCGGCGGGCCAGCTCGAGCA
>VGTK01000127.1 GCA_016874715.1 Deltaproteobacteria bacterium
AGGCGCCGGGCCTCCCGACCTGCGGTGGCACCCCGGGCGCCAGCGGCCCCGTGATCGCCGCCCTCGTGAAGGGCTTCAACGGGCAGACCTACTGCCAGTCGCCGAGCGGCGCGTTCGTCGACGGCACCTCGAGCCTCTGATCCAAATCGTCAGCAGCTCGACTGCTCTCACGGACGGGTGGTGACGACCAGCCCGCCCTGCTCGACCCGAAGGGGTCCCGGCGACTACCGGGGCCCCTTCGCCTTTTTCAGCCGCCTTTTCCGTCGACCCCGGTGAGCCGGCTCGCGACCGGCACGGTCGCGAGGCACGAGCGCTGCTCGCGCTCGATGGCGGCCCGCCCTCGATGGCGGCCCGCCGTTGACCGCTGCAGCCCGCGCCCGTAGCTTGCGCGGCGTGATCCAGAACGAGCAGCCCCAGGACGTCGGTCCGGTTTCGGACCGCCATCGCTTCGACGAGCAGTCGCTCGCCCGCTACCTCGAGAAGCACCTCGACGGGTACCGCGGTCCGCTGAGCGTCCGGCAGTTCGCCGGTGGGCAGTCGAACCCGACCTTCTGCCTCGGCGAGGGCGGCCGGCAGCTCGTGCTGCGCAAGAAGCCGCCGGGGCAGCTGCTGCCGTCGGCGCACGCGGTCGATCGCGAGTTCCGCGTGATCCGCGCGCTGGGCGAGGTCGGCTACCCGGTGCCGAGGGCGCACCTGCTGTGCGAGGACCCGGGCGTCATCGGCACCATCTTCTACGTCATGGATCTCGTGCCGGGCCGCATCTTTCGCGACGCGATGCTGCCGGGCCTGGAGCCCGCCGAGCGCGGCGCGATCTACGACGCGATGAACGCAGCACTGGCGCAGCTGCACACGATCGACCCGTTCGCGATCGGGCTCGCGGACTTCGGCAAGCCGGGCAACTACTTCGAGCGCCAGACTGCGCGCTGGATCAAGCAGTACGAGGCGTCGAAGACCGAGGAGGTCGAGTCGTTCGACCGTCTCGTCGAGTGGCTGCCGCGCAGCATCCCGCCCGGGGACGAGACGCGCATCGCGCACGGCGACTTCCGCCTCGAGAACATGGTGATCCATCCCACCGAGCCCCGCGTGGTCGCGGTGCTCGACTGGGAGCTGTCGACGCTCGGCCACCCGCTCGCGGACCTCGGCTACAACGTGATGGGCTACTTCGGGTCGGTCGGTCCGTCGGCCATGCACGGCGGCGCGGACCTGAAGGCGCTCGGCATTCCGACCTGCGAGGAGTACGTCGCGGCCTATTGCCGCCGCACCGGGCGCGGGCGCATCGACCATCTCGAGTTCTACGTCGTCTTCGCGATGTTCCGACTGGCGGCGATCATGCAGGGCATCACGATGCGCGCGAAGCTCGGCAACGCGAGCTCGGCGAACGCGGAGGGCATCGGCAACCTCGCGCGCTCCATGGCGGACACCGCCTGGCAGCTCGCCCAGCGCGCGTCGTAGCGACGGCACCCGTCGACGCGGACAGGGGGTCGAGATGAGCTTGACGTTGTCGTGCGCCTTCGCGACCTCGAACGAGAGCCACGAGCACGCGCGCGTCGCCGAGCAGCTCGGCTACGTGCGCGCATGGTTCTACGACTCGCCCGCGCTGTACCCCGACGTCTGGGTCCAGCTCTGCCGCGCCGCCGAGCGAACCTCACGCATCGGGCTCGGTACCGGCGTCATGATCCCGAGCCTGCGCCACCCGATGGTGACGGCGGCCGCGATCGGCACGCTGGTGTCGATCGCCGGGCAGGAGCGCATCGCGGTCGGGATCGGATCCGGGTTCACCGGGCGCTACACGATGGGCCAGAAGCCGCTGAAGTGGTCGTACGTGCGGGCGTACGTCACCGCGCTGCGCGCGCTGCTGCGCGGCGAGCAGGTCGAGTGGGAAGGCGGGGTGATGCAGATGATGCACCCGGACGGGTACGCGCCGCCGCGCCCGATCGAGGTGCCGTTCGTGATCGCCGCCGCCGGCCCGAAGGGTGTCGCCGCCGCGCACGAGCTCGGTGACGGCGTGTTCGGGGCACCGTTCCCGATCGGCGGCTTCGACTGGAGCGTCGTCCTGACGTTCGGCACGGTGCTCGAGGACGGCGAGGATCCGGGCTCGCCGCGCGCGATCGAGGCGGGCGGACCCGGCGCGCCGGTGGTCTTCCACTATGCGATGGAGAACGGGCAGCTCGGCCTGCTGCCGAACGGCGAGCAGTGGGCCGCGGCGTATGCCGACGTGCCGAAGAACGCGCTGCACCTGGCCCTGCACGACCGCCACCTGATCGCGATCAACGAGCGCGACCGTCCGTTCGTCACCGGTGAGCTGCTGGCGTCGAGCGGATACGCGCTCTCGCGCGGCGGCTGGAGGGAGCGGCTGGCGATGCTCGAGTCGATGGGGGCTACCGAGGTCGCCTACCAGCCGGCGGGGCCGGACATCGCGCGCGAGCTGGAGGCGTTCGCGGCGGCGGCGCGCGGCTGACGAGCCCGCGAGGCGACGTTGCACGGCGGAGCGGTCGTCGTGACGGGATCGATCCCGAACCGGCCCGCGCCGTCGCGCTGGCACCCGGATTTCGCGGCGGCGTTCGAGGCGTTCACGGCGGCGCCGCAGCCGCGGCGGTCCCGAGCGCGGCTCACACCTGCAGCGTGCGCATCGCGCGGAGCCCGATGCGCCGCGCGATCACGAAGCCCGAGAGCAGCACGACCCCCGTCGCGGCGAACAGCCCACCGGCCAGCACCGCGTGTCGGCCGTCGAACGGCAGCACGGCGCTCGAGCGCCAGAACAGGCGCGACACCGGCCACGCTTCCAGCGCGACGACCAGCGCGATGAAGCCGAGGCTCGAGACCATGTACACGATCGCGCCGAAGCCGGTCGCGATGTGCGCCGCGTTCTGCGTGTCGAGGCGCGGGTAGACCGCACCGAAGGCGAGGCCCATCGCGACGATCACGGCGATCATCGGCAGCAGCGTCGCGACGAAGAGCGCGGTCAGCGTCGCCGGTACGCCGAGCAGGTGGTTGGTGATGCCGACCAGCACGAGCCCGAAGAACGACAGCGGCACGCAGCCGATCCAGAACTTGCTCCACCAGATGCGCTCGAGCGCCACCGGCGCGCTCTTCAGGATCCACCACGAGCGGCCTTCCAGGCTCACCATCGGGTAGACGAAGCGCACCGCGACCGCCGTCGTCACGAACGCGGCGAGGCCGAGATTGCAGAGTGCCGCGACGTCGCGCAGCACGGTCGCGAGCGGCGAGCCGTCGGTGATCGGCAGCGCCGAGAAGTTGTAGACGTAGATCACCACCAGCACGAGGAGCAGGATCAGCTGCGACCACTGGCTCGCGTCGCGCAGGAAGATCGTCAGGTCCTTGACGAAGAGCAGTGCCGGCGTGCGGGGCAGGGGGCGCGCGAGCGCGCGCAGCCAGCGCGACAGCGGACGCTCGTCCTCGCCGCCGTGCACGCGTCCCTGCTGGGCCGCGGACCAGGCCTTGACGAAGGTCTTCTCGACGAGGGTCGCGCTCACGAGGAAGAGCATCGCGGCCGTGCTGTAGAGCATCGCGAGGTGGAACCACGGCGCTCCCGCCTCGACGCGCAGCAGGGGAATCAGGACGTTGGCGGCCCACGTCGTCGGCAGCCACGGCGACGGTTCGTCGAGGCCGACGAGGAACGCCGTGAAGCCGACGAGGCCGGTCCGGTCCGCGAGCTGCTCGGGGCGCAGCAGGCGCACGGCGAGGAACGCGGCGCCGACGAGCAGGCCGACTCCGACCAGCATCGCGTCGCGCACGCGCCGCGCGGGCATGATCAGCACGAGCCCGGTCACCAGCAGGACGCCGATCGCCGCCGGGATGACGAGAAACGGAATCATCATCGCGACCGAGCCCGCGTAGAACAGCGGACCCGCGTCGTAGACGAGCCCGTAGGCGAGAAACGCCGGCAGGCCGAACAGCAGGACCATCCACGACGACTGGATCAGCGTCTCGGCGAAGCGAGCGTGGTGCAGGCGCCGGAAGTCGAGCGGGGCTGCGAGCAGCAGCGACACCTCCTCGGAGAGGTAGAACGTCGTGAGCCCGGCGACCGTGTTCGAGATCAGCAGGATCAGGAAGAAGCTCGACAGCAGCAGGAGCAGCAGGCGCTGCGTCAGCAGCGGCCCGAAGTCGCCGATGGTCTGGAAGTAGTCGAGCACGCGCACGAAGAGGAAGAAGCAGCCGCCCCAGAACGCGAGCGTGAGCAGCGACAGCACGGCCGGTCGCGCGAGGCCGCGGCGGCGGATGCCGTTGCGCGTCGCGTAGAAGCGCGGCGCCAGCATCTCGCGCAGCGACGGCGCGCTCGCGGCGCGCGAGACCAGGGCCGGGGACGCCACTACCACTCGCCCTCGGTCGCATGGATGAGCTGCAGGAATACCGACTCGAGCGTCGCGCTGCCGTTGAGGTCGCGCAGATCGCGCGCCGACGGCATCGCGGCTGCGCGCTCGCGCAGCTCGGCGAGGTCGCCGAGCGCGACGAGGCGTCCGCGGTCGAGCACGCCGATGCGGTCGCAGAGCTCCTCCGCGACGGCGAGGCTGTGCGTCGAGAGGAAGATCGTGCGCCCCTCCTCGGCGAGGCGCGCGAGCAGGCGCCGGAAGTCGAGCGCGCCCTGCGGGTCGAGGCCGACCATGGGCTCGTCGAGCACCAGCACGCGCGGCTCGTGCAGCAGTGCGGACGCGAGCGCGAGCCGCTGCTTCATGCCGTGCGAGTAGGTCTCGATCAGCTCGCTCGCCCGGTGTGTCAGTGCGAAGTCGTCGAGCAGCTGCCGGCTGCGCTCGTCGCGCACGTCCTCCGGCACGCCGTAGAGACCGCCGACGAAGCGCAGGAACTCGTACGCCGTGAGCTTGTCGTAGAGGAACGGGTGGTCGGGCAGGTAGCCGGTGAGCGCTTTCGCCTTCTCGGGCTCGCGCCGGATGTCGTGACCGCCGATCACCACCGTCCCCGACGTGGGCTCGAGGAGGCCCATCATCATGCGGATGGTCGTCGTCTTGCCCGCACCGTTGCGGCCGATGAAGCCGAACACGCAGCCCTCGTCGATGGCGAGCGTGAGCTCGTCGACCGCCGTCAGCGGGCCGTAGGTCTTCGCAAGCTTCCGGAACTCGATCACGATCCGTCCCCCGTGCGTTCGCTTCCGATCACGATCCGTCCCCCGTGCGTTCGCTTCCGATCACGATCCGTCCCCCGTGCGTTCGAACTCGAGCTGCCCGATGACCTCGGCGAGCGCCATGTGACGCTCGGGGCCGCCTTCGAGCAGCTTGACGTGCGTCGCGTCCGCCGGCATCTGCCCGAAGACGGCGTCCGCGCTCACCCAGGAGCCCAGCCAGAGCTCGCTCCAGGCGTGGTAGTAGAAGCCGTTCTCGCCCGAGTCGCCGAGGTCGCCGTACACCGCCCCGGCGACGACGCGCGATGGGATGCCGACCGCGCGCGCGAGCGCGGTCAGCAGCACGGCGTGCTCGTTGCAGTCGCCGCGCCGCGCTTTCGCGACCTCGCGCGCGCTCGGCACGGTGAGCGCCGGCTCCTTCGCGACGTTGTCGTACACCCAGGCGACGAGCGTTCGCGCCGCCACGACGGGATCCTGCTCGTCGCCGACGATGCTGCGCGCGAGGGTCACGATCGCCGGGTCGTCCGACTCGACGAACAGCGACGGGTCGGTGTAGGCGGCGATCGCCGGGGCGTCGGCGCCGCGCGGCGGCATGCCGCGCGCGGCAACCTGCGGCGCCGTCTCGCGCACCACGTGCAGCAGCCCCGACGCGACGCGCTGCCGCGGCGGATCGTCCGGCACGCGCGTGCTGGCGCCGCCCTTCATGCGCAGCGTGAGCGACGCGGCGTCGCGCGGCGACGCGATCGGCGCGTCGACCGGGATGCGCGTCTTCATGACGAGGTCGATCGGGGCGGCGCTCGAGATGCCGGCGAGAGCGTCCTCGCGCGACCTCGCGCGCTCGAGGACGAAGCCGAGCGTGCCCTGCTCGCGGATCACCGTGCCGTCGTCCGCGAGCCAGGCGCTGGTCGCGATGCCCTGGTGCTTCTCGCTGATGCGCACCGTCGCGACCGGACCATCGGGCCCCGGGATGGTCTCGCGCCCCTCGAGCACCAGCGTGATCGGCTCGTTCTTCATCGACAGCGGGCTCAACACGGCCGCCGTGTACTGCGTGCCCGGCGGCGCGTCGGCGCGGACGAGGCGCGGGCGCAGCGTGCTCGGCAGGTGGATCGGCTCCTTGAGCGGGATCTCGAGGCTGTTCTCGTTTCCGGACGCGCCGTACTTCACCGCCAGCCGGTCGCGCTCGACGCGCCCGCTCGCGGCGAAGCTCGCGGCGGGCGAGATCAGGCCGAAGCGGAAGGACTCGAGACCGTACTCGGCGTCGGTCTCGGCCGACATCGTGGTCTGGAGGTTCTGCAGCGTGCCGAGCATGGCGAGCGTGAAGGCGGAGTCTTCCTGGAAGGCCCAGCCGGTCTTCGTGCGCGCGACCACGCGGTGCGCGTAGCCGATCTTGCGGTCGCTCTGGAACACGCCGAACCACTCGTCCTGCTCGGTCTTCGCCCCTTCCGGCAGCTCACCGAGTGCCGCAAGCGGTGTGGTGTGCTGCGGCACTTGCCTGTGCACCAGGACGGCCACCATTCCGATCCAAACGACGACCGCCAGAACCGTGAGCAGATGCTTCAACCCGATCACCCCCGCGCTGCGGCTCAGACGATGAAGGCATCGGCGGATTCAAGCAATTCCGCGAAGGCGGGGCGGGTGGCGACGATGCCTCCCGAGGAGGTGATGAGGATCTCCTTTCCCGCAGCGGCGCGCTCGCGGAGCCTGGACAGCTGGGCCTTCGCCGCTCGGACGGTGGCGATCCTGGAGCGACCGTAGCCCCGGTGACCACGCGAACGACCCCACGGCAACCCGGCAGCCTTCGGCGTCACGCGGCGCAGACGAAGTCGCGCAGCTCCTCGCGGCCGCGGCCGCGCAGGAAGTGGCGGATGAGCCCGCGCGCCTCCTCGCCCGCGACCGAGGCGACGATCTTGTGCGGCGGCAGCGTGGCCAGCGCGTCGGGCGGGATCACGGGCGCGCCGTGGATCGTCTGGCCGAGGCGTCCGGGGTGCAGCTCGACGACGTGCGTCGGCGTGCGCCCGAGCTTCGCGAGCGCGCGGCGCAGCGCGCGTCCGGTGTGGCCGTAGCCCCACAGGACGTAGCGCTGCGTGTCCGCCAGGAAGCCGCGCACGAGGAAGTGCGCCTTCGCCTCGGTGAAGCGCTCGATGCGGTAGGCGTCGTCGTTGTGCGTCAAGCGCCGCGCGTGCTCGCGCCAGCAGACGAGGCGCCGCGGCACGACGCCGATCTCGTGCCCGGACTCGAGCATGCGCAGCACGAGGTCGTAGTCCTCGGGCCAGCCCATCGCGCGATAGCCACCGAGGGTGCGCAGCACCGCGGTGCGCAGCACCAGCGTCGGGTGGGCGACCGGGCTCTCGACGAAGGCATCCTCGCGCACGCGGCGCGCGCAGTCGACCGACGCGAGCCAGCGCTCGTACGCGCGCAGTCCCGCGCCGAGGTGCGCGCGCGGGAAGAGGCGCACGTGGCAGCCGGCCGCGGCGAGCTCCGGCTCGCGTTCGAGCAGCGTGATCTGCGCGGCGAGACGCTCGCGGTGCATGAGGTCGTCGGCGTCCATGCGCGCGATCAGCGGCGCGCGGCAGTGCGGCAGCGCGTCGTTCAGCGTCGCGACGATGCCGCGGTGCGGGAGCGCCAGCACGCGGA
Source organism: Deltaproteobacteria bacterium (assembly GCA_016874715.1). GTDB lineage: Bacteria > Desulfobacterota > Binatia > UBA12015 > UBA12015 > VGTK01. Next base: position 7,730 of record VGTK01000127.1, read on the forward strand.
TGCGCGGCTCGCGGCGCGCGGCGTCCCGCGCGACCGCGAGCGTCGCGTCGTCGGAGCCGTCGTCGGCGAGGACGCACTCCCAGCGCGCCTCGGTCTGCCGCGCGAGGCTCGCGAGACAGGCGGGCAGCGTCGCGGCCGCGTTCCAGGCCGGCAGCAGGACGGAGACCAGCGGCTGGTCCGGGGGCGTCATGGCGAGGAGGGAGGGAACGCCCCGTCGGCGCCGGCGTCAAGCCGGGCCTCGGCGGTGGCGGCCGGGCCGCGGCGCGGGCCTCCCCGGCCACGTCGCGACCGTTGGGGTGCCGGATCGCGCCGAAAGGCGCACTGGTGGTGCAAAGACCCTGCCGCTCCTCTAAGCGTGATCCTGGGCCGACGCGCCTGCCTGACACCGGCGGCTGCGCCGCTCGCGCGCCGGCCGGCGAAGAGCTCTGCGAGGTGGATTCAGAATGGCTGCAGAACATTTCGACGTGCTGATCGTGGGGGCCGGCCTGTCCGGCGTAGGGGCCGCCGTGCACCTGCACGAGCGCTGTCCCGGCAAGAGCTACGCGATCCTCGAGGGGCGCGCGTCGATGGGCGGGACGTGGGATCTGTTCCGCTACCCCGGCATCCGCTCGGACAGCGACATGCACACGCTCGGCTATCGCTTCAAGCCGTGGCGCCAGGCGAAGGCCATCGCCGATGGTCCGTCGATCCTCGAGTACATCAAGGAGACCGCGGCGGAGTACGACGTCGCGCGGCACGTGCGCTACCAGCACCTCGTCACGAAGGCGGAGTGGTCGAGCGAGACCGCGACCTGGACCGTCGAGGCGTCGCGCGGCGGCACCGGCGCGAGCGCGCGATTCACCTGCAACATGCTCCTCATGTGCGCGGGCTATTACAGCTACCGCGAGGGGCACACGCCGGAGTTCGCCGGTGTCGAGAGCTTCCGGGGCCGCGTCGTCCACCCGCAGAAGTGGCCCGAGGACCTCGACTACCGCGGCAAGAAGGTCGTCGTGATCGGCTCCGGGGCGACGGCGATGACGCTCGTCCCGTCGATGGCGCGCGACGTCGAGCACATCGTCATGCTGCAGCGCTCGCCGACGTACGTGGTCTCGCGTCCCGACAAGGACGTGATCGCGAACGCGCTGCGCAAAGTCCTTCCCGAGACCTGGGCCTACGCGATCACGCGCTGGAAGAACACCACGCTGCAGCAGCTCCTCTATCGGCGCACGCGCTCGCGTCCCGCCCAGGTGAAGAAGTGGCTCCTCGACATGGTGCGCAAGGAGCTCGGACCCGGCTTCGACGTCGAGAAGCACTTCACGCCGCGCTACAATCCGTGGGACCAGCGCCTCTGCCTCGTGCCGAACAGCGACCTCTTCAAGGCGATCCGCTCGGGCAAGGCGTCGGTCGAGACCGACCGGATCGAGCGCTTCACCGAGAAGGGCATCCTGCTCGAGTCGGGCAACGAACTCGAGGCCGACATCATCGTCACCGCGACCGGCCTGAACCTCGTCGTGCTGGGCGAGGTGCAGTTCGCGCGCGACGGCGAGCCGATCGATTTCGCGGACACCTGGTCGTACAAGGGAATGATGTACTCGGACGTGCCGAACCTCGTGTGCACGTTCGGCTACATCAACGCATCGTGGACTCTGCGCGCGGACCTCACCTCGGAGTACGTCTGCCGGCTGATCGACCACATGGACCGGGTCGGTGCGCGCGTCGTCGTGCCGCGGCTCCGTCCGTCGGACGCGAGCATGCCGGCGCGCCGCTGGGTCGACGACTTCTCGGCGGGCTACATGCAGCGTGTGATGCACCGCTTCCCGAAGCAGGGCGACCGCGAGCCGTGGCTGAACCCGCAGAACTTCGCGAAGGACAAGAAGATGATCCGCGAGGGCGCGTTGGACGACGGCGTGCTGCAGTTCACGTCGCCAAGGCCCGTGCGCGGTGCCTCCGACGTTCGCGATGACGGGCGGGCGGTCGCGGAGGTCGCGTCGTCCGCGGCCTGACGCCCCGGACCGCGCGCGCGGCTCGACTCGATCGGGTGGCAGGAATATACGCCGTATAGATGGCCGAGCCGCCGATCCGCAGCCGTATTCTCGAGGAGGCACGCGACCTGTTCGTCGCGCAGGGTGCCGCCGCGGTCACCATGCGCGGCGTCGCCGCGCGGGTGGGCGTCACGCCGATGGCGCTCTACCGCTACTTCCCGAGCCGGGAGGAGCTGCTCGGGGCGCTGGTCGAGCAGGGGCACGCGACGTTCCTCGGCTACCTGAACCGCTCGCTGCGCGAGACCACGCCGCTCGCGCGGCTGGCGGTCGCGGGCGAGCAGTACCTGCGCTTCGCCCTCGAGCACCCGCAGAGCTACGCGGTCATGTTCATGGAGCGCGACGTGCCCGTGGGGCGCGCCGGAGCCGCGGACGCGGGCGAGGGCGCAGCGACCTTCCGCTTCCTGGTGGACCGCGTCCGCGACTGCTCCGCCGCGGGCGCGCTCGAGGTCGCCGACGCCGAGGAGACGGCGCTGGTGGTTTGGGCGCACGTGCACGGGCTCGTCAGCCTGTTCCTCGCCGGCAAGCTGCCGCTCGCGGAGCGCGAGTTCGCCGACCTCTACCGGCGCTCGATCGACGCGTTGCTGCGCGGCTTCGCGCCGCCGGCGGCGGCGCCCGCATCCGCGTCGGCTCGCCGCGCGACTGGCCGTCGCGTGCGCGGCGGAACGGTGGCCACGCGGGCGCGGTGAGGTTCTTTTTTCGTCCCGGAGTATACAATGTACACACGGCCGCACGAGCGGCAGGGAGACAGAGCATGAGCCACCAACGGATCGCCGAGCCCTACCACCGTCGCCCCGTCCGCGAGTCGTACGACGCGATCGTCGTCGGCTCGGGCATCGGCGGCCTGTCGGTCGCAGCCCTGCTCGCCACGCAGGCGCGCCGCCGCGTGCTGGTGCTCGAGCGCCACTACGTGCCGGGCGGCTTCACGCACACGTTCCGCCGTCCCGGCTACGAGTGGGACGTCGGCGTGCACTACATCGGCGACGTGCAGCCGGCCAGCATGCTGCGCGCGCTGTTCGACGAGATCACCGACGGGCGGCTCGCGTGGGCGAGCATGGGCGAGGTCTACGACCGCGCGTTCCTCGGCGACGACTTCCGCTTCGACTTCCCGCGCGGCGAGGCGGCGCTGCGCGCAAGCCTGCACGAGACGTTCCCGTCCGAGCGCGCGGCGATCGACCGCTACTTCGCGCTGGTGCACGAGGCGGTCGCCGCGATGCACGACTTCCTCGCGACGCGCGCGTATCCGCGCCTGGTCGGCGCGGTGCTGAAGCCGCTCGCGCGGCGGCGCTTCTTCCGTCTGTCGGACCGCACGACGCGCCAGGTCCTCGAGTCGCTGACCGGTGACCAGCGCCTGATCGGTGTGCTCACGGCGCAGTTCGGCGACTACGGGCTGCCACCGGCGGAGAGCAGCTTCGTGATGCACGCGCTGGTGGCGCAGCACTACTTCGGCGGCGCGTACTACCCGGTCGGCGGCGCGGGCCGCATCGCCGAGACCGTGTTGCCGGTGATCCGCGCCGCAGGCGGCGAGGTCCTGACCAACGCCGAGGTCGCGGAGATCGTCGTCGAGGGCGGGCGTGCGGTCGGCGTGCGCATGGCGGCCGACGGTGCGGTGCTGCGCGCGCCGCTGGTCATCAGCGACGCCGGGGCCGCGCTCACCTTCGGCAAGCTCCTGCCGTCCCGGGTCGCGGCGCGCGCCCGCTGGGACGCCACCCGGCGGGACGTCGCGCCATCGATCGCGCACGCGTGCCTGTACGTCGGCCTGCGCGGCACGGCGGACGAGCGCGGCCTCGAGCGCACCAACCTCCGGGTGTTCCCCGACGAGCACCACGAGCGCACCGTCGCGCGCGCGGCGGAGCCGGGCGCGGCACCGTTCGCGTACGTCTCCTTCCCGTCGGCGAAGGATCCCGACTTCGCGCGCCGCTGCCCGGGACGCGCGACCATCGAGGTCGCCACGCTGCTGCCGTGGGAGCGCTTCGCCGCGTGGCAGGACACGCGCTGGCACAAGCGCGGCGACGGCTACGAGTCGGCGAAGCAGCAGCTCACCGAGAAGCTGCTCGACGTGCTCTACGCGCACGTGCCGCAGGTGCGCGGCCGGGTCGAGGTCGCGGAGCTGTCGACGCCGCTCAGCACACGGCACTTCGCCGCACACCCGCGCGGCGAGATCTACGGGCTCGCGCACACCCCGGCGCGGTTCCGCACCGGCATGCTGCGGCCGCAGACGCCCGTGCGTGGTCTCTGCCTGACGGGCGCCGACGTGGCCACGGCGGGGGTCGGCGGCGCGCTGCTCGGCGGCGCCCTTTGTGCGTCGGCGATCCTGCGCCGCAACGTGGTCGAGGCGGTGCATCGCGCCCGGAGCGAAGGAGGACGTGCGGCGGCGTGACGCTGGCGCGTGTCCGGGCGTGTCGCCGGTCCGGATGGGCGCGCGGACGCCGGGCAACGCTTGTGAACGGCGCGCCGGCGCGCGAGGATCGCGCGCATGACGCAGCAGGCAACGGAGCTCGTGCGCTTCGACGCGGTCCGCGTCGCGACCGACGACGTCGCGCGCGCGGCGCGTGCCTACGCGGTCCTTGTCGGCGCCGAGCCGGAGCGCGTCGGGCACGACCACGTGCGCTTCTCGCTCGCGCGCGGCGCAGTCGAGCTGGTGCACGGCGTGCCGGGTGCGCAGTCGCTGCGCCTGGCGCGCACGCCGGCATCGTCGATCGAGGCCGAGGCCGCATACGAGCTGGCCGTCGAGGAAGGCTTCGGCGGTATCGGCGTGATCGTCGATCCGTGCCCGACGGGCGCCGACGGGCGCCCCGTGTCGCGTCCGCACCCGTCGCTCGCCGACGCCGTCCCGACGGCGGGCGGCATCGTCGGCGTCGACCACGTCGTCGTGAGCACGCCCGACCCCGCGCGCGCGATCCGGCTGTGGCGCGACGGCCTCGGCGTCCGTCTCGCGCTCGATCGCGAGTTCGCGCAGCGCGGCCTGCGCATGCTGTTCTTCCGGACGGCCGGCGTGACGCTCGAGTTCGTGAGCCCGATCGGCGCCGCGGGGCAGGGCGACGACGTCCTCGACGGCGTCGCCTACCGCGTCGCGGACCTCGCGTCGGTACGCGCGCGCCTGCTCGCGGCCGGCCTCGACGTGAGCGAGCTGCGTACGGGCAACAAGCAGGGCACGCGCGTCGCGACGGTGCGCAACGCAACCGAGGGCGTGCCGACGCTGCTCATCGAGGCCTGACGCCGGGGACCGAGCCCCGCTCGGCAAGGTCATGATCCCGGATGGGATCGCCGCCGCCCGTGGTCTCTCCCCGGAAGCCCGCCCCCTTGTGCCGCGCCCCACGACGGGCGAGGATCGCGCCGCATGTCGTCGCTCGAGAGAACGCAGCGCGGAGCCGAGGATGTCTGGTAGGGCGGTCCGTATCCTCGCGGTCCTCGCCGCGCTGCTCGTCGTGGTCACGCTCGGCGTGCGCTGGCGCTTCGGTGGCGGCCAGCGCCTCGAGGACCGCACCACCGCGCCGCGCCTGCAGCCCGCGCACCTCGAGCCGGTGGCGAACCTCGACCACCCGCCGGGCAACGTCGCGGTGTCCGCCGACGGGCGCGTGTTCTTCACCTTCCACCCCGACGGCGACCCGCCCGTGAAGGTCGCGGAGCTGGTGAACGGCCGGCCCGTGCCATACCCGAACGAGGCGTACCAGAAGCCCGCCGACGGCAAGCCGCACTTCCGGACGCCGCTCGCGCTGCGCATCGACGCGAAGAACCGGCTGTGGGTGCTCGACCACGCCGGCTACGCGATGGGCCAGCCGCGCCTCATCGCGTTCGACCCGGCGACGGGGCAGCCCGACCACCTGCACGAGTTCCCGCCCGAGGTCGCGCCGCTCCTCTCGATGGTGAACGACTTCCAGATCTCGCCCGACGCGACGAAGGTCTACATCGCCGAGGCGAGCCCGATCCGGCGGCGGCCGGCGCTGATCGTGTACGACGCCACGACCGGCAAGAGCCGCCGCGTGCTCGACGGCCACCCGTCGGTGCAGGCGCAGGACTTCCTGCTGCAGGCGCCCGGCCGCGACATGGTCGCGTACGGGCTCTACGCGCTGAAGATCCCCGTCGACTCGATCGCGCTCGACGTGCCGGGCGAGTGGCTCTACTTCGGCCCGCTGAGCGGCGACCGCATGTACCGCATCCGCACCGCGGATCTCGACGACGAGACCGTCACGCCGCCGGATCTCGCGGCGCGCGTCGAGGACTACGGCCCGAAGACGATCTCCGACGGGCTCACCACCGACGTCGCGGGCAACGTCTACGTCAGCGACCCGGAGCACTCGGCGGTGCTGATCCTGACGCCGGAACGCAAGCTCGTGACGCTCGTCAAGGACGGACGGCTGCGCTGGCCGGACGGCTTCAGCTTCGGCCCCGACGGCTGGCTCTACGTCACCGCGAGCGCGCTGCAGGACGTGCTCTTCGTCAGCGGGTCGCACGTGCGCGCGAGCGCGCCCTTCCAGATCTTCCGTTTCAAGCCTGGACCCGAGGGCGTCCCGGGGCGATAGGCAGGAGACCACGTCGATGAGCTACGAAACGCTGCAGGTCGAGCGCGAGGGGCACCTCACCTGGGTGACCCTCAACCGCCCCGAGGCGCTGAACTCGATGAACACGACGCTGATCCGCGAGGTCAGCGACTTCTTCCGCGGGCTGACCGACGACCGCGAGACGCGCGTCGTCGTGCTGAAGGGTGCGGGCCGCGCGTTCTGTGCGGGGCTCGATCTCAAGCAGCAGGCGGGCGACGCGCGGGAGCGCGACGCCGCCGGCGATCCGAGCGGGTCGGTCAGCGGCGGGCTCCGCGGGCAGCGCCGCGTGAGCGAGATCGTCATGCTGATGCGCCGCGCGCCGCAGCCGATCATCGCGGCGGTGCACGGCGCCGCGTGCGGCGGCGGCTTCGCGATGGCGCTCGCGTCGGACGTGCGCATCGCAGGCGAGTCGGCGCGCATGAACGCGGCCTTCATCCGCATCGGGCTCTCGGCTTGCGACGTCGGCGTGAGCTACTTCTTGCCGCGCATCGTCGGTGCGTCGGTCGCGAGCGAGCTGCTGCTGACCGGCGACTTCATCGACGCCGCGCGCGCCGAGCGCACGGGGCTCGTCTCGCGCGTCGTGCCGGACGCGGGGCTCGATCAGGCGGCGCGCGAGCTCGCGCAGCGCATGCTGCGCAATTCGCCGCTCGGGCTCAAACTCACCAAGGAGTGCCTCAAGCACTCGATCGACGCGGGCAGCCTCGAGGCGGCGATCGCGATGGAGGACAGGAACCAGATCCTGGCCGCGCGCTCGCGCGACTTCCGCGAGGGCGTGACGGCGTTCCTCGCCAAGCGCGAGGCGAAGTTCACGGACGACTGACGTCCTCACCGGCTTCGCCGACCACGAGGGATGAACTCGTAGAGCGTGTCCATCTGACGGCCGCGTCGGCGTTGCCGACCGCGCGCGCGGCCCTCCGGCATCGTGGTCGGATGAAACGCGGCGGCCGGCGCGTGCTGCGGGCGACGTCGGGCGCGGCGAAGCCCGGCACCTGCAGCACGACCGCGACGGCCTCCGCCGTGGCTCGTGGGCATCACGCGAGGGCGCCACGCCGGAGCGCGCTCACGGCCGGATGCCTCGCGGCCGATCTTCTCTCGACGCGGCGCGGTCGTTTGAAGCGCCGGAGAAACTGCGGCAGGTAGGTGCTGCCGGAGGCGGCGAGGGGGAGGCGGTGTTGCACGAGACGTCGGGCAAGTTCACGCGCGCGAGGCAGCCGGAGAAGGTCGCGGACTCGAGGCGATCTTCGAGGCGATCCACTGGCGCGAGTTCAAGATCCTGCTGAAGCCGCAGGCGTCTTCCGATCCCGAGCGCGACGCCCGCGACCACTGGAAGCTCGCTAGGAGCGTCGCGCGGCAGGTGTCGGCGATGGTCGACGAGAATCCGCGCTGGCACACGCCGCAGGTCCGCGAGGTGACGTTCTTGATGCCCCGCGGTTCCACCTCTGCGTCCACTCGTACATCCTGCGCCGCAGGACGCCCTGCAAGGGCGGCAAGCCCGCCGGGCGGTTCGAGCTGACGATGAAGTTCCGCCACCCCGATCCCGACCTCGCCTGGCGGACGAGGGTCGACTTCGCGAAGGGGCTCCCGGGCGTCGTCAAGCTCAAGGAGGAGCTGCTGTTCGTCGCCACCGGGCTCGGGGGCATGCGCAGCGTGTTCTCGCACGCCTGCCAGATCAAGAACCAGTCGATGGCGCTCGGCCGGGCACTCGGCGACCGGGCGAAGATCTTCCCCGCGTTGATCGACGCCAGGGTCGCAAGGAGCGCGGTGATCGCGCCGGTCGCGAAGGTCGGCATCGAGGAGGTGCTGTTCGACCTCGGCATCCTCCGCTTCGGCGGCGGCCGCAACGCGAAGGTCGGTCTGGCGGTTTGGCGCGAGCGCGAGACGCAGCGCGTGCTGATCGGCGAGTTCGCGTTCGAGACCGCGTTCGAGCAGTACGGGCGCCTGCACCTGCGTCCGAAGCATCGCTCGGAGCGCTTCTACCGTCTGCTGCAGCGCGAGACCGGGGCCTGGGTCGAGCTCGGCACGACGAAGACGAAGCTGGCGTACGATCTGTCCGGACGGAAGCTCGACCATGACGAATGAGGTGCTCGCGCGGCCCGAGGCGTACGAGGGCCCGGGCGGCGCCGAGCTGACGCGTGCGCACCGTGCGCAGGCCGCACCGGCGGTGGGGCCCGTGGTCGGGCGCGTGTCGCTGTGGCAGCTCTTTCGGGTGTTCTTCGTGCTCGGGATCACGAGCTTCGGCGGCGGGGTGGTCGCGTACCTGCGCCAGGCGCTGGTCGTCAAGCAACGGTGGACGGACGACGAGACGTTCCTCTCCGGCCTCGAGCTCAGCCAGACGGTGCCCGGGCTGAACGCGACCAACATGAGCATCGACATGGGCGAGCGGCTGCGCGGGGTGCCCGGTGCGCTCGTCGCGCTCGTCGGCATGTGCCTGCCCCGAAAGGTCATCGTGATGGCGCTCGGCATGCTCTACGCGAGCCAGGCGCGCTCGCCCGAGATGGTCATGGTGCTGGGCGGCGTGGGCGCCGCGGCGGTCGGGCTGACGCTCGCGACCTCGCTGTAGATCGGCAAGAAGCAGCTCGCGAATCCGCTCGATCTCGCCTTCGTCGTGCTCACCTTCGTCGTGATCGGCGTGTTCCGCGTGTCGCTGGTGGCCGCGCTCCTGACGTTCGGACCGCTCGGCATCTGGCTCTATCGCCGGCGCAGGGCGGTGGCGGAAGACGGCGGCGGAGCGCCGGAGTGAGCCTCCTCGCGCTGCTCTGGGTCTTCGGGCTCCTGTCGGTGCTCGCCGTCGACGGCGGCACCGCGGTCCTGCCCGAGATGAGGGCTCCGGTCGTCGATTAGCACCACTGGCTGACCAGCGACCAGTTCGTGCAGATCTACAGCCTGGGACAGCTCTCGCCCGGGCCGAACATGCTGATGGTGTCGGTGATCGGCTATCGGGTCGCAGGCGCCGCCGCGGCGCTGCTCGGCTTCTTCCTGCCGGCGGGGCTCATCGTGTTCTTCTGCGGTCGCGTCTGGGACCGCTTCGAGGACTCGCCCTCGAAGGAGGCGGTGCAGCGCGGGCTCGCGCCGCTGACGATCGGTCTCATGCTCGCCGGCACCTGGGTGCTCGCGAAGACCGTGATCCTCGGGCCGTCGACGGCCGCGATCGCGGTCGTCGTCACCGCGATCCTGCTCGCGAAGCACGTGAACCCGGCGCTGCTGATCTTCGGCGGGGGAATCGTCGGCTATCTGCTGGGTCGCTGACCGGCCTGGCCGCCCCCGCGGGTGGTCGTGGCAGCGACGGCGCCGTTGGAGAGCGAGGCGCGGTGCGGTCGCGTCACCGCTCCGCGCACGGGTCCGTGGGCAGCGGCTCGTCGGCGGCGAGCAGCACCGCGGCGCGCGCGATGCGT